>CAMBEJ010000048.1 GCA_945865375.1 Akkermansia muciniphila
AGCTCACACGCTGCCCCTGAATGACTTGTTCTCTGTCCATCTGCCAAAGAACTAACCTAAACCGCGAAGTGAAGCCGGAAATTAGTGCAAAAACTTATCGCGTCCCTTCATCCCCAGGGCCATTTGCCTTCAAAACCATCCTCACTTCAGCCTCCGGCGGCCAGACCAAAACCATAATGAGAACTGCTGCATCCGGCATTTGCGGAAAATCAGGTTTGCCTATGATCACCGCCAGCCAACTCTGATCATCAATGTCATCGCAACTCGCCAACGAAGCTGGCACCGTCCAATTCCCGCTCGTGAAGCACGCCGAGCGCGTGGGATGGACGGTCGTTTCCGACACCGAGGCGCTTCACCGGCGCGGCGGCGAAGCCGGGCTGTTCTTCTACGGGAGCTTGAAGTGGCGTTGCTGCGGCTCAACCCCGGCCTCGTCACGCCGGAGAACGTGCAGTCCATCATCCAGCGGATGGAGAGCGTGCCCAGCACGATCGAGGGCAACCGCGAGATCCTCGAATGGTTGCGCGGCAACAAGACGGTGTTCGACGAGCGCGAGCGGCGTCATCGCAACGTGAGTCTGGTGGATTATCAGCGGCTTGACCGGAACACGTTCCATGTCACCTGCGAATGGACGTTCAAGACTGGCAATCGCAAGGCGAACCCGGCGGACGTGATGTTCGTCGTGAACGGTGTCCTTGTCGCCATCGTTGAGAACAAGAATCCCAAGCTGCCGGACGCGATGGAGCGTGCCGTCAAGCAGCTTCGGCGTTACGAGTTGGAGACGCCGGAACTCGTGACGATGCCGCAGGTGTTCAACGTGACACATCTCATCGAATACTTTTACGGCGTCACCTGGAACTACTCGCGCAAGGGCATCTTCAGTTGGAAGGAGCGGAAGTCCGAGAGCTACAAGGAGGCGGTGCAGAGCTTTTTTCTCGCGACCGCTTCTTGAAAATGCTCAAGGAGTGGATTCTCTTTTTCCTCAAGGACGACGAGCTGCGGAAAACGGTGTTGCGCCAGCATCACACGCGCGCGGCGCTCAAGTTAGTCGGGCGATGCGCCGACCCGGCGAAAAAGACCGGCCTCGTCTGGCACACGCAAAGGTCCGGCAAGACGTTCACGATGATTACGGCGGCCCGGCTCATCCTGGAGGACCGGGAGCACTTCCCGGGCGCGACCGTGATGCTGGTCGTTGACCGTAACGAGTTGGAAGGGCAGTTGTCCGGCTGGGTTGAACAGATGGTCGGGGAGATGCAGGGCGGCCAGGTCAAAATCGCCTACGCCGAGTCGCGGGCGCGGCTTCAGGAACTTCTCGACCAGGATTTTCTCGGCCTCATCGTCTCCATGATTCACAAGTTCGAGGACATCTGGAAGAACAGTTGCAAACGCCCGGATTTCTTTGTGCTGATTGACGAGGCGCATCGCTCGATTTCCTCATGGGCGCGCTGCCGAACGCGACGATCATCGGCTTCAGCGGCACGCCGCGCGACCTTACCGCGTATGGCAAAGGAACCTTCAAAGTTTTCGGCAAAGACCACCCGCAGGGCTACCTTGATAAGTATTCCATTCGCGAATCCATCGAAGACCAAACGACGTTGAAGCTCCGGCACACGCTGGCTGGAAGCGAAATCCGTCTGCCCGAGGAGCTGCTGGAGAACGAGTTCTTCGGGCTCGTGAAGGACGAGGGGATTGCCGACATTGACGAGTTGAACCGCATTCTCGAACGCGCGGCCAACTTGAAGGCGTTCCTCAAAGCCGACGACCGAGTGGACAAGGTAGCCGCGTTCATTGCCGACCATTTCAAGAACTTCGTCGAACCGCTCGGATACAAAGCGTTCCTCGTGGCGGTGGACCGCGAGGCGTGCGCGAAATACAAAGTCGGGCTCGATAAGTATCTGCCGCCGACATATTCCACGCCCATCTACACGCAGAACGCCACCGACGCGGTTGACCGTCCGCTTGTGGCGAAGTGGCAACTTGACGAGGCCGCCGAGAAGACCGCGCGGAAGCTGTTCCCGAAGCGTGACCAGTTGCCGAAGATTTTCATCGTCACCGACAAGCTGATCACCGGCTACGACGCGCCGGTGCTCTATTGCATGTATCTCGACAAATCGAGACGGCAGGAATTTGTGGAGTTTTTCAAGGAGGTCGAAACGCTTTACGAAATCGTTTCTCCTCCTCCGGAGCTGCGCGACCACATCGAGGACTTCAACCGACTCGCCGACCTGTAGTTGATGCTTCGCAACGCTTACGGCCGGAAGACGACTTTTTACGCGGAGATCGCGCACAAGACGAAAATGCTCGTGCGCAAGAACGCGACGGCGCACGGCCTGGACAAGCTGACGAAGCCGGTGGAGTTTGACGCCGACACACTGCAAATGCTCCAGGAATTCTTGCCGCCCTCAGCCGGCAGAGTGATCAATCTCGCTAAGGTACTAATTCAAATTGGGGCACAAGAAGGCGAGCAAGACCCGGTGCTGTTGAGTATCGCGGAACGGGCCGAAACCATTCTCGAGGCCTTCACTGACCGGCAAACGTCAACCCTCCAAGCCCTCGACCGCTTGAGACTGTTGACCGAAGAACGACGGGCGCTTGAGGAGGAACGCAGGCGCACCGGCCTCGACTCGGGAAGCTTCGCGATGTTCTGGCTGTTACGGCGTGAGAACCTTGCGATGCCGGAGATGGTCACGGGTGAAATCGTTGAGGCGTTCAAACGGTTCCCCAACCACCAAACGACCGCCGACGAGATGCGGCAGTTGAAGGCCGAGATTTACAAGGCGCTGCTTCGCGTTGTTAGCGGCAGGCGAATGGTTGATCTCACGGAACAGATTCTCCGGCAGAAGCAGCCATGAGCGTTCACAGCATCGATTCGCGAGCACGGAGGTACGCGTTCAAGGAAAGGGTTCGAGTGTGGGCGAAACGCATCCGAGTCCAGCCGACGCAGGTGCGGATGCAACACATGTCGCGCAAGTGGGCGTCTTGTTCGACGCGAGGATGGATGACATTCTCCGAAGACCTCTTGCGTGAACCGGAGACATTTCAAGAATACGTCATCTTGCATGAACTGCTACACCTGAAAGTGCCTAACCACGGGAAGCTGTTCAAGAGCCTTCTCTCGGCTTACATGCCAGATTGGAAGCGTTTTAAGGTGGAGCGTTGAATGCGCCTCTGATTTTCCGCACAAACATTCCGGTTCCTTGTCGCTGAGATTGCTGCGCAACAGGTAGTGACTGTCAAAGAGCTCGATTTCTTTCAATGCCTCCTTCTTGGTAAACATTCGGTAAACCTGGTGGCGAAACAGTCACCGTATGACGTCGCCCACCCGGCGTTTCGCTCTGCCGGCTGTTGAACCGTTCAACTCAAAATCCCGCGGAGCACTTTCGCCGGCTTTGTCACGGGAGTCAGGCGTTGCTGAAGGCCTCCGGGAACGGGGTGCGAAAGCTTCATGTGGTCGAGGCCAAGCTGGTGCAGAATCGTCGCGTGGAAGTCTTGCACGGGAACCGGGTTTTCCACGATGTCGTAACCGATGTCGTCGGTGCGGCCATATTCGAAGCCGGGCTTGATGCCACCGCCGGCCATCCACATCGTGAAAGCGGCGGGATGGTGGTCGCGCCCGGCGAAAACGCTTTGTTTGCCGCCCCGGTTTTCCCGCATCGGGGTGCGTCCGAATTCGCCACCCCAGATGACCAGCGTGTCGTCCAGCAGACCGCGGCGTTGGAGATCCTGAATGAGCGCGGCGGCGGGGCGATCGACGGATTGGCACTTGCGCACAAACCCTTCCTTCAGGCCCTCGGATTCGCCGCCGCCGTGGCTGTCCCATCCCCAGTCGAAGAGCTGCACGAACCGCACGCCCCGCTCAACGAGGCGCCGGGCGAGCAGGCAGTTGTTGGCGAAGGATTCACGGCCTGGCTCGGTGCCGTAATGGGCGTGGGCCTCCGGGGGTTCCTGCCCGATATCGAAAGCATCGCTGGCGCTGGCTTGCATACGAAAGGCCATTTCGTATTGGGCAATGCGTGCCAGCGTTTCCGGATCGCCCACCTGCGCGTGCGTTTGCCGGTTGAGCGCATTGATCGCGTTCACCACGGCCCCGCGGAGTGGGCGGTCCATGCCCGGCGGGTTCGCCAGATACAGCACGGGCTCTCCCGCGCTACGGCATTGAACACCCTGATGCACAGCGGGCAGAAAGCCGCTGTTCCACACGCTTTTGCCCGCGTCCACCATGCGTCCCCCGCTCAGCAGCACGATGAATCCCGGCAGGTTTTCGCTCTCGCTGCCCAGGCCGTAGGTGGTCCATGCCCCGGCGCACGCGCCGCCGAAATTCGGGCTGCCCGTGTGCATCAGCAATTGAGCCGGCGCGTGATTGAACTGATCGGTCGTCATGGAGTGAATGACGCACATCCGATCGAAAACCTGCTCCAGATGCGGCAGACGGTCGCTCACCCAGATGCCGGTCTTCTTTTCCTGATGGAACGGATGCACGCCGCCCATCAGTTTGGGCGTGCCGCGGATAAACGCAAACCGCTTTCCCTCCAGCAGCGATTGCGGGCAGTCCTGGCCGTCCAGCTTCGACAGCGCCGGCTTGTGCTCGAAAAGCTCAAGCTGGCTGGGAGAGCCGGCCATGTGCAGCCAGATGACGCGCTTCGCACGCGCTGGGAAATGCGGTGGACGCGGAGCCAGCGGATGCGACGGGTCACGCGGTGGCGCGGCAAGGTTCGGATCCGCCGCCGCGGAAAACATCCGGCTTTGCGCACCCAGCCAAAGGGCGCCGAGTTCCGTGGTGCAACGCTGAAGGAAATGGCGCCGGGTTTGGAATTCCAGCGCGCGATGATGGAATTCTGATGTCAGCGAGTCGTCGGAAGAGGTGTGGTTCATTTGGTCAGGACGGCATCAAGGTTTAGCAGGGCATTGGCAACCACTGCGAGCGCGGCTTTGGCGGGTGGCCCCGCGAACATCTCGGAAGCCTTCGGATCGAGGGTGAACTTTTCCAGCGCCTGCGCGTGGAGCGCGAGCATCGGCGGGATGGCGTTGCGCGAGGCGGGACGTCCGGTGGCGAGTTTGTAACCGCGGGCGAGCTGGCCTTCAAGCGCGGCGTCCGCAGCCGTCATCTGATCGGCCAGCGCCGAGGCGGCTTCGATGTAGACGGGGTCGTTCAAAGTTACCAGCGCCTGCAAAGGCGTGGTCGTCACGATGCGGCGCACGGCGCAGACCTCGCGGCTGGGCGCGTCGAAGGTGAGGAAGCTCGGATAGCCGCTGGTGCGACGGATGAAGGTGTAAAGGGCCCGCCGGTGTTTGTCCTCGCCGGGCGAGGTGACCCACTTGCCGCCGTTGTAGACCGTCCGCCAGATACCCTCGGGTTGCGGTGGCATCACCGGCGGGCCGCCGATTTTCGCCGAGAGCAGCCCGGAGACGGCGAGCGCCTGGTCCCGAACCATTTCAGCGCTCAGTCTTGTGCGCGGTCCGCGCGCCAGCAGGCGGTTGCCTGGGTCCTTCTCCAGCAGCGTGGCTGTGATGGCCGCGTCCTGACGATACGTGGCGGAGAGTGTGATCTCGCGAAGGAGTTTCTTCTGGCTCCACCCGAGTGTGGTCGAGAACCGCACCGCCAGCCAGTCGAGCAACTCGGGATGGGACGGCCGCTGGCCCGCGCTGCCGAAATCCTCGACACTCTCCACCAGTCCGCGTCCGAAAAGCTGCTCCCACAGCCGGTTCACCTCGGTGCGAGCCGTGAGCGGGTGCCCGGGCGTTGTCATCCAGTGGGCGAGTTCGAGCCGGTCGCGCACTGGAGCCCCTCCCAGCACTTCCGGAACGCCGGGCTCGACTTGAGCCCCTTGATCCAGGAAGTTCCCGCGAACGAACTGGTGTGTTTCCCGCCGCTGTGGGGTGCGTTGTTCGATCATCACGGGCACGCGCACGCTTTTGATGGCGTCGCGTTCTTTCCGCAACGTTGCCAACTGTGCCCGCGCTGAGACATGACTTCTGACAAGATCCGTCCACACGCCGTCGCCAGACATCGCGTAACGGCTGCGGCGCAGCATCTGTGACGTGATGCCTGTGGATTGGGCTTTTGTCAGCAAGGTAAGGCGCACCACGGCCCCAGGTGGCATCGGGACGGGTTCCGCCGCAACGAAGACCACGCGTCGCGGACGGTTCATGCGGGGATAGGCCGACCAGCCTGCCAGATCGTCTTGCAACGTCGCTTCGGCAGCGTAGAAGGCATCGGGATCGTCGTCGTAGGCTGTGACCATTGGGACTTCGGAGGTCTTTCCATCGGCCACGACTTCCATTCGGAGATAAGAGAGCACGAAGCCCAGTTCGGAGATCGATGCGGCCTTCGCCAGATCGAATGGGAGCGCATCGATACGAAGCGCGGTGAATTGTGGACCCGGCGCTGGAAACTCAAGCTTGTATAACGCGCTCAGCGTGATGACCCCTGTGATGTGGACTTCCGGCACGCCGTCCCACTCGAGCGACTGCATCGTCGCGTTGCCGTCGGACGTCGCGACGGATGCGCGCATGGGTTGCCACGCGGATTTTTCCGCGAGCGCCATGCCCGCAGCGTAGATCTCCTGGCGCTGACGGCGCAGCTCGCGGTCCAGCGCCTCGGCGCGCGGCCATTGGTCCTTTTGTTCCGGCACGGCGAGATGGGGAAAGTCCTCCGCCGAATCGTTGTCCCGCGTCGTATTGAAGAGGGCGGCAAATCGATAGAATTCTTCGTTCTTGAAAGGATCGTAAGGATGGCTGTGGCATTGCACGCAGCGGAACGACGTCCCCATCAGCCCCTCCCACGTCGTGGCAATGCGGTCGATCACCGCCAGGGTGCGGAATTCCTCGTCGTCGCTGCCGCATTCGGTGTTTGTCTGCGTGTTGCGATGGAATGTGGTTGCGAGCCTGTCGCCCATGGTTGGGTCGGGCAACAGGTCGCCCGCGAGCATCTTCGTCAGGAACTCGCTGTAGGGCAGGTCGTCATTCAGAGCCGCGATGACCCAATCGCGCCACGGCCAAGCCGAGCGATTCGGGTCGCGCTCGTAGCCAGCCGTGTCGGCATAGCGCGCCAGGTCGAGCCACACGCTGGCCCAGCGCTCGCCAAAACGCGGCGATGCCAGCAGGCGGTCTGTGACTTCCTCATGGGCGAGCGGCGAAGCATCGGCGAGAAACGCGCGGCTCTCCTCCTGAGACGGTGGCAGTCCTGTCAGGTCGAACGATACCCGCCGAAGCCACGCCAGCCGGTCCGCCTCGCTCGCGGGAGGCAGCCCCGCCGCCTCCAATCGCGCCAGGACGAATCGGTCCATGTCCTGCCGCGCCCATCCCGCTTTCTGCACGCGCGGCAGCGGCGCGGCCACGGGCCTCTCATAAGCCCAATGTTGTTTCCATGGCGCGCCCTGCGAAATCCACCGGCGCAATGTTCCAATCTCCTCCGCCGTCAGCGCCGGCCCATGATCCGGTGGGGGCATCCGGTCCTCGACATCCTTGGATGTGACGCGCCGGAACATCTCCGAGCCCCACGCGTCGCCAGGAATCACCGCCACCGCGCCGCTCTTCCCTTTCGCCATCGTGCCCTCGCGCAACAAGAACGAAAGGCCGCCCGCGCGTTTCACGCCGCCGTGGCACGACGTGCATTTCGAGTTGAACAACGGACGGATATCCTGCGCGAAATCCACCGTGCTTTCGGCGGCCGATACCCCTGTCGCAACCACGAACGAGCCCGATGCGATAAGAAGAGCTGATCGAAACCGCCTTTTTATGAACAGTGGAAAGCGAGGCATGGACGAATCTAATCCGAAAATTCCAACGTCGGCAAGCTCAGGTGGAAAAATGACGAACACTCAAATGTCATCGTTTTCCCAGCCTTCTTTCTTGCTCCAATCCATCTCCAAGATCTCTCGTGGTAAACATCAATTGACAGGCGAGACACCGTTCCACGCGAAAGAACTGCTGGCTTCGGGCATCGACGCCATGCGGAAGACGATTCGGGAGAAAGAGCCGGTGCGCCCGAGCACGAAGCTCAGTCAAACCCTCGGAGCAGCCGACGTCAGGAGGCTCAAATCTCCCGCGGCCGACACGCCGGGTTCCGAAGAAGAAGTCAGAGCCTCCTCACGTCGGCTGCTACGAGTGAAGGAAACCATGACGCTGCTCAAGGGCGACCTGGAATGGATCGTGATGAGATGTCTGGAGAAAGATCGCAGGCGGCGTTACGAGACCGCAACCGGGCTGACCGAGGACATCCGGGGCCACTTGGGAAACGAACCAGTCACCGCCCGTCCGCCGAGCACGGCGTATCGGTTCCAGAAAATGGTCCGAAGGAACAAGCTGGTCTTCGGCGCTGCGGCGGCGGTGACAGTGGCGCTGATTCTTGGCGTCATCGTGAGCGCCTCGCAAGCGGTGCGGGCGACACGAGCAAATGCGGCGGAGTTTCCTGTTCCCGTCTGGCTTTTGATCCGGGTCATACGCAAAACTTTCCAGACCCACGCAAATAGTGGGTATCAAGAACCCGTGACGTAAACGAATCATTCTGGAAAAGACGTGTGTTCGGAGAGCCAGATCATGTCGCGGTTGTTAGGCGAATCGACGCCGAGCGGGAGCGTGTTCGCGTACCGAATCGGGACTCGAGTGCGGCGATCGACCCATTTCTTCACCTCAGCATGGCCGTCGGCGAACGAGAAACCGCAGGCCCCGTTATGCGTGCTCGCGGGATAGTCGAAGATGTAGGTCTTCGCCGGATTCGTCGGATCGGCCATCCAAACGCCGAACGCGCCATTGTTGATGCTGTCCGGGTGTTCGTCGACGAACACATGCACCATGGAGGGCGAACCCGCGTTGAAGTCCCCGCTGCGATTGAAAACTTTGAATTTGGGACTTGGGACCCGGTAGTTGAGCCAGGCGCCTCCGTTGGGATCGGCGATGGCGACACTCATGGCGACACTGCGGACGCGGGCGTGCGTGCGCCCGCCGATTTTGACCGTCGATCTGTCCGCGGGACACTTGTAAATACCGGCGGCATTGGCGGAATACGAGGCCAGCTTGGCGTGCTGCGGGTCGGCGAGGTACGTCTCGTTCGTGTTGTCGGAGCTGGAGGTGAAATCGAGCCAACCTTTGACCCAGCTCCCGACAGCGTCACCGGCCTCGAGGTTTGGCACGAGTCGTTCGTTGTAGTCGACGGTGTAGAGCGCGTGCGCGAGTTGAAGTTGCTTCATGTTTCCGAGGCATCGAATACCCAGGGCTTTGGCCTTCGCTCTCCCAAGTGTGGGAAGCAGCATGCCAGCGAGGATCGCGATGATGGCGATGACCACGAGCAGTTCGATCAACGTGAAGGCGGGGCATCCGTCATGGCGGAGTGGCGTTTTCATGACTAATAGGGAGTTAGTTTGCGATCGTCCCTCGACCATAGATCCTGGCGATAGATTTGAGCAAGAGGGAACCCTGGAAATCGTCAGAACTGACAGACAGTGCCGCCATCACCCAGGCCACTTCCGCTGCGATCATGCTAACGCTCGAACAGACAGCGATCGTGACAGCGGAACGTCAACTCACGATAGAAGTGCCTGCGATCGTTTCACCGGGCGAGCATCGCGTCACGGTGGTCATTGACACTCCCTCGACCCCGGAGGAGCGTCGCCGACTCAATCTCATTCCACTCTACTTGAACACCCCGCCTGGGTTCAATTGCCGCCGGGAGGAACTCTATGGAGATAACGGGCGTTATAGGCGGCTATTCCTGGACACGAACGTCCTCGTCTATACGGCGGACGTAAACTCCCCGCTTCAGCCCACGGCTCACGCCGTTTTGGTGCAAACTCTGAAGGATGGCGTCTGATTATCGGTTACTCCGCAAATCCTCCGCGAGTTTATGGTCGCCAGCTTGCGCTGTTTTCCCGATCCCAATCGAGCGCCATATGAGGGCATCGTGGCAAACGTGGAGGAATTTCGCAATGCACTGGAAGTGTTGTCCGAGACCACGCAGACCGCCCGAGAATTGGGTATCTCGTCAAGCAATATCGAGTGTATGGCAAAAGCGTCCACGACGCCAACCTCGTCGCGGCCAGTCGGATGCTCGGCCGGTTGGAAAAACTGCTCAAGCCGCGCCTGTTCTATCCCGAATATCCAGCCGCGTTTTAGCCCGCGAGCGGCGCGATCATTGTCATCTGCGCACACCTCCTCAGCCACCCTCCTTCGCCAACGCTTCGGAGGCCAGGCTGGTCGCCAAAAACCATAGCGCTCTTCGTAGACCCTTTCGAACTCCGGATAGAACCGCTCGACTAGCCGATAAAACGGCGTCTCTTGCCGCTGCAATGGAATGCAGGCAGATTCAGGCATCGCGGATTAAGGTCAAGCTTTCCTGGATCCCTTCCCTTGCGCTGGGAACGCTGGCCGCTTGTCGGCGAGCCAGGCAAGCACGCGAAGATTTGCCGGAAGGGATGCTAGCGATCCAAGGTTCATGGCCATGATTCGTGTCCGAGATCTGGAAGCTTTCGCTCACCGCGAATAAATTGTCTGTCCCCGGGAAACTAAGGGGGTAACGGGGCACGGAGGTTGGTGTGGAGGAGTCGTGAAGAGATCAGAGGTCGGATCGTCTCAGGGATGCAACGGCTCCCCGAGAATTTCAAAAAGATGTTTGCAGTTCATGGTTTGGCGAGTCTGCTTCATGAGCTCAACAGGCCGAGGCGCGCGGGGCGCAAACTCCGCCAGGCCCACGCGTAGAGTGCACCGACCAGGGCGAGCATTCCGGCCAGGCTGGCCGCGACGCGGCTCATCCAGACCTCGGCGGGTTCTTCACGGAATTGAAAGCGTGGCAGATTGTCGAGGTCGTCTATCGTGATCGGTTCGCGTTTGTGAATGCGCGGAGTGAAAAAGTCAGATACGGCCTGCTGCAGCCCGCCCACCTGTTCGCGGAAGGCGCGATGCCGCCAGTAGCCGGTGCCGGCCAGGTCGGTCAACGCCTCGTGCGCGGCGATGGCGGGCGAGAGGAAACGCCAGCGGCTGACCGCGGTTTGTTGGCGGGCAAGTTGCGTGTCGAACCTCAGCCGGGCCGGTTCGACGGCCCGGCCCACCTCGCTCTGCACGGTGAGATGTTGCGCGGCAAAATCAGCCTGCTGGCCAGGCGGAGCCAGTTCCGGATGGTCGCGGTAAAACGAGTTGAGCAATTCGCCGCCACGCTTTTCCGCTTCCGCCGCCGCCTTGCGCCCCGCCGCCACGAGTTCCGGACGAGACGGCGTGGGGTAAAGTGTTTCGACGGTCAGGTTCAACAAGGTGGGCGCCACAAGCACGAGCAGGACCCACGCGGCACCCAAAGCCGTGGCCGCGCCGGCCGCGCTCCGCGCGACGGCGTTCACGGCCATGGCCAGCATCAGCCAGAACAATCCGTAAGCGAGCACCACGGCGAGAGCGAGCGCCAACCGCGTGGCCACAGCGCCCGAGCTCGTGAGCACTCCCGCCGCCAGAGTTGCGAGCCCGGCCAGTGTGAGAATCGGTAACGCGCGGGCCAGGGCGCGGTGCGCCATCCATCGCCAGGGTGTGATGCCTTGGGCGAGGGCCAACCGCAGCGTGCCCGCTTCGCGGTCACCCGCCGTCAGGTCGTACACCAGCGCGAGCAGGAAGAGCGGGTAAAGCCACACGAGGACAAAGGCGAGGTCGAAACGCCCGGCCATCAGATGCGATGGGTTCTCCAACTCGGAGCGAGTGTCGGCGGGTGCGGCGAGCTTCCAGAGGACGACGGTTTCATGGCCGGGCGACAAATCGGACTGGCCCGTCGCCAGCAGCGGCAGCGGCGCGGGCGGCAGGACCGCCGTTGTTCCTCGGCCAGCGACGGCCTTTGGATCGATCGCTTGTTTGCCCAGAACGTCACGGAGTTGTGTCTGGAAATGCTCGGAGTCCTGCGTGAGCGCGGTGGAGATATCGCTTTGCCGCCGCGCCAGGTGCGATCCATTCCAGATGCCGTAAGCGAGCGCGGCGGCGAAGTGGAAAAGGAGCACCCACGCGGCCCGTTCACGCGTGAGCAACCGGAGTTCGAGGTGGAAGAGATGCGAGGTCATTTCAGCTTGGTTTGAGCCTTGGCGCGATCAGGAGTAAAGCGGCCCAGGCTCCGGCCATCCAGAGAAATAGCACCACCAGCCCCGGGGTGGCGGCGCGCAGCGCGTGGCCGGGCGGTGGCGGCTCGTAACGGAAGGGGGGCAGCTTTTCCCAGAGCTCGCGACCGGCCACACCACCATGGTGTCCGCCAGCGGTGTTATCCATCATGTCCTCGTTCAGCACGCGCACAAAATCGCGGCGATGCTTTTCTGCGGCAGCGGAGAAGTGGCGGTGATGTGTGAAGTCTGTCCCAGCCAGGGCCATCGAGGCGCTGCGCAGCGCGAGGAGCGGTGCGACCAGGCCGGCCCACGTCACCAAACGGTCTTGGGACTCGAGACGATCCCAAAGTTGGCCGAAGTGCTGATCGAAGACTTCGCCTGCGAGTCGTTCGCTTTCGAGCATGACCAGGCCGTTGAAGTTGAACGGCAGTTCCTCGAGGCGCGTTTTGCCGTGCTTCTCCAACGTGCGCCGGGCGAATTCCTGAAGCTGCTGCTGGCGCGGACTGTGTCCGTCGAGTCCCTCTTGTACCGCCTTCTGCATGGCGGTTTCAAACTCGGCGAGCTTTGGCGTGGGCAGCAGGCGTTGCGCGAGGTCGGCCCCGAGACGCGGCGCGAGCACGGCGTTGGCGGCCCAGCAGACCAGCAGCGTGGCCAGCGCGGTGCGCGCGGTGGTGGCGACCGCAGACACGGCGAGGCACACGGCGAGAATGGCCGAGAGATAAAGGGCGTAAGCTCCGCCCATCCAGGTGAAACGAAGCCAACTGCCGTCCGCGTCCGCGCCCGGAAGCTTTGCCAGCACCACAGCGCTGAACAACGCGACCGGCACCAGCAGCGCCCCGAGCGCGGCGCCAAGACCAATGGCCTTGCCGAGCACCAGGTCGCGCGGACGAACTCCCAGGCTCAAGACTTGGCGCAGCGTGCCGCGCTCGCGTTCGCCCGCCAGCGCGCCAAACGTGAGCAGGACGACGAGCAGCGGCACGAGTAGTTGCAGTCCGGTAGCGGCGGTCAACTCGCCGAAGCGGCGCATCGCGGTGGCGTCCTGCGCGGGCAGGAACGCGGCCTGGTTTTGCCGGTGCGCTTCGAGGTAAACCGTCGTGCCGACGAAGGGTTCGAGTCCGCGGTCGAACATGGCCAACGGTGCCAGCGGCTTGAAGACATACACGCCGTAATGGCCGGCCGAGTGGGAATTTTTCTCACCCTGGTTGAGCCAGTTTTCGCGTTCGAGGGCGGCGGCGGCGGCGCGCTCGGCGCGGGCGCGTTGTACCTGTTGCCACGCGAGCAGCAGCGCCACTCCGAGCAACCCGATGACCACGGCGGCAGCGATACGGAAGCGCCCATCGCGCCAGGCATCGAGGAATTCCTTGCGGGCGATGGCGGGAATCATGTGTGAAGATGTTCGAGGTAGAGCTTCTCCAAATCCACGTGCTTGATGTCGTTGGTGGCGTATTCGCCGACCAGTTTTCCATCGAGCAGGATGCCGATGCGAGTGGCGTCTTCGCGGGCACGGAACAGATCGTGGGTGGCCATCAGGATGGCGACGCCCTGCCCGGCGAGCTTGCGCAGGAGCACGGAGAACTCGTGCGACGCGGCGGGATCGAGACCGGAGGTGGGTTCGTCTAGCAGGAGGGCTTTCGCCTCCGTCGCCAGCGCGAGAGCGATGCCTACTTTCTGGCGCATGCCCTTCGAGTAGGTGCCGACCTGGCGGTCGGCGGCTTCGGCAGGCAGACCGGCGCGTTTGAGGAGCGCGAGCAACTCTTTGCGAGTGTGCCGGCGTCCACCGAGCGTGCTGAAGTAGTCTAGGTTCTCCACACCGGTGAAGCGCGGGTAGAGCATGACCTGTTCGGGGATGTAGGCGAGGTGCCGCCGCGCCACGATGGGGTCGGCGGCGACGCTGGCACCGTTGACGCGTGCCTCGCCTGCATCCGGCACCAGGAAGCCGAGGAAGAGATTGATGGTCGTCGTCTTGCCTGCACCGTTGGGACCGAGCAGCGCGAAGACTTCGCCCGGCTTGATGGCCAGGTTCAGTTCATTGACGGCGACGTGGCCGTTGAAGCGTTTGGTGAGTTTGACCGTTTCGAGCATAGTTCCTAAAGAAAGATGAACCCAGCCACGGAAGTCCAAGCCGCGGCATTAACCACCTGGTTCACAGCGGCGGCTTCGGGGCCGCGTTGGATGTTCTTCATCGGAGTCACCTCCGGCCGCCAATCGTTGAAGGCGCGGCCGTGTAGGCTCAGATAGCCGGCCGTCTGTGCCTTCATGGGGCGTCACATTCGTTTCCTTTCATTCGCGCCGCGTGGTTACAGTCATTTCAAAGTCA
Source organism: Akkermansia muciniphila (assembly GCA_945865375.1). Classification (GTDB taxonomy): domain Bacteria; phylum Verrucomicrobiota; class Verrucomicrobiia; order Limisphaerales; family F1-80-MAGS106; genus F1-80-MAGS106. The sequence goes on from CAMBEJ010000048.1 coordinate 14,374, forward strand.
ATTTGTCAGTGGCCGGCTGTTTGACGCCTTGTGGTCGCAACCCGCCCACAAAGTCCAACGGGGGCGAGTCCGCCGAGAGGAGCCGCATGCTGCACACAGGAATTTGCTTTTGCACTCTTAGATCAAGGTAGCTGGTCCCACGATTTCAGGTCAATAAAATCCAATCCAAAGTCCATTCCAACATCAAGGGATGATCCTTCATGGTAAATCGCCCGGGGAGGATTCGGAAAGTGGATTCAGAGCGGAATTCCCAGGTTCTGACGAGTGATTCAGACAAAGGGGAGCGCCAGAGCTGTCTGCTACGTTTCGCCGATGCTGCTGCTGGCATCTGCCTGTCCGTGGCCGCACCCAGACAGGCCCCGTTCTCACCCCCCTCGACAAAGCCATCTAACACTCAGCAAACCGCAGGGAAATCACTCAAATGTTGTATTCCGTCTCCGGCGGTAGCTTGCTTTCCTTGACGCCGCACCAGCGCCCGCTCCTCGTGGCTTTGGTCAGGGTAGCCTTGGACTTCGCCTCCAGATCCTCCTGCGTCGCCTTCGGTTTCGCGGGGGGCTGTCAGCTTGGATTCCTGCGCCACTGATTTCAATCCTGCTGCACCCAGCCAAGCTGGTGACGCCGAGCGCGTGAAGTAATTTTGTGTTCAGGGGTGGAGATACACCCTGCGACGGCGTCGATTCAGCGGAACAATTTCGGCGCGAACTCGACGAGGTAACGCCGCCAGACGGGCCATGAGTGATCGCCTTCGGTCTCGACATATTCATGGCGGACGCCTTTGCTCTTGAGGAGGGACGTGAACTCATTGTTGCGCTGGAAGAGAAAATCCTTCTTGCCGCAGGCGATCCAGAACAGCTTCAAGTCACGGTTCACAGCCTCCCGCGCGTTGAGTCCGACGACGATGCTGTTGGTTGGCGGCGGGGCGGAACTGAACGCACCGATCCAGTTGAACTTGTCGTGATGATTCATCGCCACGGTCAACGCGTGATGGCCGCCCATCGAGAGTCCCGCAAAGGCGCGCGCGCGCGGCTTGTTGGCGGCTTTGTAGTGGCTCTCCACGAGCGGAATAATGTCCTGGACCAGTTCGTTGCAAAGCGCGGCGGAATTGGCCGGCCCGTAAGATTCGAAGCCAGTGGCACCTGGCGGAATGGGGTGCGCGTCCATCATGACGATGATCATGGGCGCCGCCTTTTTCTGCGCAATCAAGGAGTCCATGATCCAGTGTGCCTTCCCGTGAACCGACCAGGAGCCTTCGTTGTCGCTGTAACCGTGCGCCAGGTAGAGCACCGGCAGCCGACCGCTTGTGCCCGGCGGTGTGTAGACGACGAGATGCCGCCATGTCCCGAGCGCCTTGGATTTGTAATCGTGCTCGTGCAGCGTGCCGTGCGGGATGTCTTGCAAATCCCACGGCGCGGGCGGATTCGCCGACACATGCAGAATGCTGGAGCCGGGCCAGCGTTGCGGTTTGATCTCGCAACGTTGAGGTTGTCGCTCTGGGCGTCGTGTGGGATTAGCGCCGTGTTACCAAGGCGGCTACGTTACGGTCAACACCGTAGCCGCGTCCCGTGAGGGCGCGCTCAAATCAAGCTGTTGTTGTCCTTGAACAATTGACTTCGATCCGGCAGATTTTGTATTTGATGGCGTTTGGTAGAACCAGAACAGCGAGCAAAGATCTGCGCACCACAAGGATATCGGCAGTGCGGGGGTTTCTTGCACTGTTCCTCGCGTTTTGCGTCAACTACGTCCCTTTCCATATTCTTCGGGAGCCACCCTGGGAGGGTCACTCTAATCTGGCACCGGCACATGCCATCGATGCAGACGATCACAGCGAGAGTAGCCAGGACGCTCATGATCGACATGACAAACCCCCATTCATATTCTGAGCACTCCATCCAGATTTTCCCAAAAACAGAATCCTTCGCAGTCTGCTTTGCGCTCATGCAGCCGAATCTGTGACCGCAACCACGAATGCCTTGTCCACCACGCTTGAAGCGTTGGCTGCGCAGGTCGTCGAGCACAACGCCGAACTTCGAGGCGGCGAAGGCCGCGAGGCCGACGAAAACCCCGAACACCGAGAAGCCATGATTGACCGCATCCTTGAAGTCTCATTGCGCCAGCGCGCGTTCGTGCTGCTCGGCGCTGTCGCCTTGCTCGGCGCGGGGCTCTGGTCGGCGTTGCATCTGCCGATTGACGCAGTCCCGGACATCACCGGCGTTCAGGTCCAGGTAAACACCGAAGTTCCGGCGCTCGCCGCCGAGGAGTCGGAAAAGCTCGTCACACAAACTATCGAACGAGAACTTGCCGGTCTTCCAGGCGTCGAGGAAATGCGTTCCATCACGAAATTCGGACTTTCGCAAGTGACGCTGCAATTTAAGGATGGCACGGACATCTACCGTGCCCGCCAGCTTGTGGCGGAGAGATTGCAAGGTGTGCTCGAACAACTCCCATCCGGCACGCTGCCCAAACTAGCGCCCATCAGCACCGGACTTGGCGAGATCCTTTACTACAACGTTCAGTATAGGGCTGACGCGACGAACAAACCTTTGACCGAGTTGGATCAGCTCATTGAGTTGAGCGAGATCCAGGAATACACCATCAAGCCGCTACTTCGCACAGTGCCGGGAATTGCAGATATCAATGAGAGCGGTAGCTACAAAAAGCAATACGTCATCCAGCCCAAACCGGAGGCCCTGGCGGACGTGGGCATGACATTCAGCGAACTGGCCGACATCGTGGCGCAGAACGTGGCCAATACCGGGGGCGGCATCATCAACCGGGGCGGACAACAACTCACCATTCGCGCCGTCAGTCGGGTCACCAGCGTGGAGGACATCGAAAATCTGCCGCTCAAGTTTGGCGCTGGCGTAAAGCCCATGCTCGTCAAAGACGTGGCGGAAGTGAAAACCGGAACGAAGTTTCGCACCGGCGCATCCACCCTCAACGGCCACGAAACCGTGATCGGGACGGCGATGATGCTCGCGGGTGAGAATAGCCGAGAAGTCGCCGAGCGGGTAAAGGCGCGTATCGCAGCGATTCAGACCAAACCCATCAATACTGCGTTGGCCGGGCAGGTCGTCGGAAGGATCCTCAGTGGAAACAAACGCAACGACATCGTGGTGCGGATGCCGGAAGAACTCCGAGCCGATGATGAACAAATCAAAAAGCTGCCCGTCCGCGTCGGCGGCACGGGACTCGTTCCCCTCGGGAAGCTGGTCGAGTTCGAGACGCTGAAAACGGTTGAACCAATTCAGCATGACGACGGCCTGCGGCGCGCGGCGTTGATGGTGAATCTGAAAACCCGCAACATCGAAGCCTTCGTCCTCGAAGCTGAGCGACGCATCAAGGAGCAAGTCAAGCTGCCGGAGAATTATATCGTCCAGTTCGGTGGGCAGTTCGAGAACTTGCAGCAGGCCCGAGCCCGGCTCGCTATCGTCATGCCGACGGCGCTCGCGCTCATCTTCGTCCTTATCTTCCTCGCGTTTGGTTCGCTGCGGCAGGCGGGGCTCGTTTATTCCGGCATCCCGCTCGCCGTGACTGGCGGGGTCCTCGCACTCTGGCTGAGAGGAATGCCTTTCAGCATCACGGCGGCGGTGGGCTTCATCGCCTTGAGCGGCGTGGCTGTTCTGAATGGATTGGTGATGATTGCCTACTTCAATCAATTACGTGAAGAAGGGAAATCCCTCCGCGATTCGGTTATCGAAGGCTCACTGACGCGACTTCGCCCGGTGATTGTCACCGCGTTTGTCGCCAGCCTTGGTTTCGTGCCGATGGCGATTGCCACTGGCGCAGGAGCGGAAGTGCAGCGTCCGCTGGCCACCGTGGTCATCGGCGGAATCTTGAGTTCCACGTTTTTGACTTTAGTCCTGTTGCCGGTGCTATACGAGTGGTTCGAGCGCCGGTCGGATGACGTGCGAGTAGCAACCAAGGAGGTGCCGGTGGCTGTGGTCAGGGGCTTGCCTCGTCTCATCGATTAAGCGCATTCGCAGCTCAAGGATGATTTCCGGAGGAACACCACTAGCTGCACCAGAACACGGACAGCAAGCGCGATCTGGGCGCAGCGGTCGTCGTAGATCAGGCGGTTCGATGCACTTTCATCAAGCAGAACCGCTGCCAGGCGCAGGCAGCAGCGCCGATTAACCCTGCATCTGTGCCAGTTTGAGCGGAGACAACCGGCAAATAGCGGTGCCCTTCCCACCAGATGTGACTCCGAGCCGCAGCCACCAACTGCTCCCGGTACAGTCCCTCGATTGAACCTAGACCGCCGCCAAGGATCACAAGTTCGGGATCAAGCACGTTGATGAGCCACCCGATACTTCCACCAAGAGTGCGGGCAGCCGAGATAATCACGTTGCAGGCATTCAAGTCTCCGGCAGCCGCCGCAGCCAGGACATCCTGCGCTGAATGGGCGTTTCCTAGGAGAGCGTTAGAACGTGCAACCAAGGCTGGACCGGAAGCGACTTGCTCCAAAGTGGCTGACGGCGAACAGCGCTGAATGGAATCAATTCTCGGCATCGGACCGCTGGCCATCGTGCCGGTTGCGCCACGGCTCCCTGTGTAGGGTTTGCCATCGATCACCAGACAGGAAGCGATTCCGGTGCCGATTGAGACGTAAAGAAACGTGGGTGTGTCTCTTCCTGCTCCGAACAGCGCCTCAGCTAGGGCTGCTGCGCGGACGTCGGCCTCGATGATGGCAGGCGCGAGAGCCGAAAGCCGCTCCGACACTTTCAAGTTAAGCCAGTCGATGCAATTTGCGCTGAGGATTTCTCCGGATTGGTTAACGAGTTCGCAAATTCCCAAACCGATGGCATCCACCACATGACTGGTAGCGGCGGCGGTGGCAATCATCTCGGCTGCCACCTGCTCAACTTCCGCCAAGACGGCTCCTGAGCCGCGGTCGGGCAAGGTTGGGATGGTGCGGCGAATTTTTAGGACGCCCTCAGGGAAAGTCACCACTCCGAAGTCGGTTTTGGTGCCTCCGACATCCACACCCAAGGCCGTGAAGTGGCGATCGCTCATTTTCATTTTGAAAGCCAGGCAGCAGCGAGCGCATCCAGAAAGACCTCGACATTTGGATGGCCCTGCAAGAAAGACGCCGGGCAGTGTGGCCCGCGCGGACCTTCCACCATGGCTTTCACCGCAGCGGTTTTATGAGCGCCGTACGCCAGAACGAGGACACGTCGCGCCGAGAGGATAGTCTTGATGCCAACAGTAACACCTTTCGCAGGCGCAAAATCGCCCTCAAACCATTTCCGGTTGGCCTCGACTGAAATGGTTTCAAGGTTGACCAGTCGCCCCATGGAATCTTGCGAACCGCCCGGTTCATTGAAACCAAGGTGCCCGTTCTGACCAAGTCCGAGGATCACGACGTCCAAGCCACCGACTTCGGTGATCAAGCGTTCATGCGCCTCGACGCTGGCCACCGCGTTCCGTTCCAGAGAACTGACAGTATGAAAGAGGCCAGGCGGAATCCTCCAGGCCTCAGCCACGCAACGGCGGAGCAGATTTGCACAACTTCGCGGCTCATCGAGCGGCACGCCCACATATTCATCGAGGACGAACACACGCAAATGAGCGAGTGAGGATCGCTTCTCCGCTGTGAGCCTATAAAGCTCCAGAGGTGTGTTGCCGGCGGCGACCATCACATTACGCGTGGCTGGCAACGTGAGCCAGTTGGTAAGGCAATCAGCCGCGGCGACATTGGCGATCGCCGGGGTGGAATGAATCGATCGCTTCATATTTGGTGAGCCAACCCAGCGGCCAGGGATCGAATGTAAGCTGCGTTGCAACCACAGCAGCCTCCCAGGAAGCCGATGCCTTCGTTTTGTGCGTGCTTGCCGAATTCAATGAACTCGCGCCGGGAAACCTGGATGGTCTCCAAATCGTCCGGGAACGCCGGGAGCCGTGTAAAGCTGTGGCATTGCTCCGTGGTGTGAAATGCCGCAGGTTGCGCTGCGAGCGGGACCTTGGTGGCTGCGCGCATTTCGCGAAGCAACGGAAGCATGCGGACGGGATCCTGTTCACAGTTGGCACCGACGGCGATGGCACCAAGATCCGCCATCACCCTGGCGCATTCAGCAGGAGTATGACCATCGGTGCTTTGTAAAATTAGAGGTCGAAAACTCATCGTGGCCACGGCGGGCAATCCGGCGGCGGCAGCGCTTTTCAGCGCCACTTTCATTTCTGCCAGGTGGAAGAAAGTTTCGAGGATGAGGAAATCGACCCCGGCTTCCTTCAACAAGCGGATTTGCTCGGCGATATGATCGCTCGATTTGCCCAACGAATCCATACCTTCCCGCTCGGTGAGCTGCGTGCGCGAGACACTTCCCGCGATCAAGGCGCGGTCGCCGCCCACTTCCCTGGCGAGTTTTACCGCCGCCGCGTTAATTGACTCGATCTCTGCGCCGTAGCCTGCCCGGTTGAGTTTCTCGCGTGTGCCAAAGAAAGTGAGGGCCTGCAGCACTTGCGAACCGGCGTTTAGGAATTCGCGGTGCAATTCCAGAAGGGCTTCAGGATGCTCAATCGCGACTTCGGGGGTAAACTGGCCGCTGCCGCGCCCGGTTCCGACCTTTTCCCGGCCCGAGCCGCTGTCCACGTAGCCGCGCCGTTCGAGTTCGATAAGATAGCCACCGTCGCCCAGGACGACGCCTTGCTTCAGAAGTTCAGTGATGGATGTCAGTTTCATAATTGAGTGGATGGGTCACGGTTTGTGGTGCTTGGATGCAGGGATCTCGCACGTCAGCGCAACGACGGAAATAATCGAGAAAGCGATACCCGCCATTTCCCGTTCGCTGATGCTTTCGCCGAGGAAGACGATAGCAATCGGCACGCTGACGACGGGATAGAGCCCGGCCAATGGGGCGATGATCGACGCCTTGCCGGCATCGGCAAAGGCCAGCAGGATTGCAAAGTTGCCGAGACTGAAGAAAAGCCCGAGGGCCACCACGAGCAGCCAGGTTCTGATTGCAAGCGGGCCACCAAGAGGTTGCAGAATGAGGAGCGCCACGGAGACCGGTATGAATGCAGCAAGGAACCAAAGCGCGGAGAGTTCGCCGGAAATATCGTTGGTGGAAACTTTCTGGAACAGCCCGGAGGCTCCCCACAGGCCAATCGGGAGCAATGCATAAATGACCCATGGGTTTATCACGCCTTCGACGCTTCCCACGTTGAACAAATAGATGGCCGCCATCGAAACCGCGATCCCCAGCATTTGAATTCGATTCAAACGCTCGCGAAGGAAGATCACGGCCAGCACGATGGTGACCAAGGGATAGAGCGCCGTGAGTGGTGCCACCGTCGAGGCTTTTCCGCCGGCATGTAGCGCATGATAATAGGCGACATTGCCTGCGCACGCGAGCCCACCCGCAAGCAAGGAGTTCATGATGCCTCGCCGTCGATGGACGCTGGAAGCGAGTCTTTTTGACCGTCCGAGAGCGGCCATCACGGGAATCAGCCCGAGCGTGGAAAGAGCTTGGCTTTGCCCGGCTGTCAACGCCTCTCCGATGAGTTTGGAAATGATGGCCCAAATTCCCCAGCAGAGGATGGCGACGAAGGTGAACAAAAACCAGCGAGGCATGGCTCAGTATGCCCGAGTTCGGTCGTGCAGGAGATGCGCGGCCTCCGGCGCTCCTTGTTCCGCGAAGAGAGGTGGATGGAACGTGGTCTCCATGATGAGCGTCCTTCCTTCGCGTCCAGCTTGCTGGGCCTTGAGCATGATCTCCAGAACATGCAACCCATGCTCGGGTGTCACCAGGGGTCGCGCCCCCGTCCTGATACACTCCACCATGTGGTTCAAGCCATCCGTCCACGGCCAGTCCGGCATGGTTTCTTTGAATAGTTGCCAGGCGCCGGCGGAATTTTGCCAAAGCTCGTAACCATCCGGATCCCAATCATCACCCAGCATCTGGATTGTGCCCGTGGAACCGTATATTTCAAGGGCAGGATTGCGATACTGCTGCATCGTGAATCCGCAGGTCACCACCGCAAACGAGCTGCCGCCAAAATCGAGCAACACCTGAGCATTGTCCTCGGCTGACACGCAGATTTTACGGCCGTTGATTTCGCGCTCTGGAATTGCGACACCGGTCATCGCCGTGACGCGAGTGGCAGGCCCGAGCAACCCGGTAAGGCTCGTGAGACAATAGACGCCCAGATCAAACAAGCATCCTCCGCCGGGCTTGTAAAACCACTCGCTCCAATCCGGCCCAACCCAGCCGTAGCGAGCTCGAGCAGAGTAAGGCTTGCCGATGTCCCCAAACCTGATGCGGCGCGCGATTGTCTGGAAGGTCGGACTGAGAATGGTGAACGGAGCGCAAACTAATAAACCAGAACTTCGTTTCGCCAATTCGACCAGGGACCGCGCGTCCTCAAGCGTGGTGGCAAGCGGCTTTTCAACGAGCACATGTTTGCCTGCCCGAAGCGCGGCCATGGCCACATGGGAGTGTTCGGGCATGGACGTGAGGATGATGACCAGGTCCACGTCCGGGGAGGAGATCACTTCCTGCGCGCTGGTGGTGAAGCGGGGCATTCCCAGCGCGGCGCATGCTGCATCGCGTTGCCATTCGCGCCCGCCCGCAATCGTTACGGTGGCCTCTCCGCGCGCGCGCAGCCGATCAATGGGCACCCGGTACGCGCCCAGCACGTTTCCACAGCCGATCACACCAATGCGAAGCGGGGCAATGGATTCGGGAGGAGACGACATGGTGATAAGTTAGTGTCGATCTCCGGGATTTAAACAAATAGATGTTGCGACTGCAACAGATAATAATATGCTTGTTGCATGTTTGTGAGGAAAACCTTGCAGTCTCACATTGTCGATATGCGGCCGAGCGAAGCGGCGGTGGCGCGCCGGCTGGTCCGGGACCTGAGCGGGGTGGCGGAGCAAAGCTTGCGCGAGGTGGCCGAGGGATTAAAGACGAGCGATGCCACGGTGATTCGCGCCTGTCGCGCAGCAGGCTTCGACGGATTTCAGGATCTAAAGTATCACGTTTTGCGGGAGTTGACCGGGGGTGGCCGGCGCAAGCCCACCACAAAAGGACAAAGCCGATATGACAGCGACATTGCGGCGAGTCTCTCGGCCACCGACGCGTCGCTTGAGGCAGCCGCCCAATTATTGCACAACGCCTCGCGGGTAGTTCTGGCCGGAGCCGGCGCGTCGCTCGGAGTCGCGTTGATTTTGACGGATGTTCTTTTCACCATGAGCAAGCCCGCCCAGCCAATTCATGACGCACAAATGGCAGGATTCGCTTTAACGCCGCCGGTAAGCGGACTGGTGCTGATCGCAATTTCACATTCGGGGGAAACCCAATTTCCCGTCGCCTCGGTTCTTGAAGCCAGGAAAGTAGGAGTGAAAACCATCGGATTGAGCAACGAACCCGGGAGTGAATTGGGTCGCGCGGTTGACTTATTGCTAGTCACCCAAACGGTGGAGCGTCCGGAGGGCAGTTTTGCCATCGCTCCGCGCATCTGCCAGCTGGCGGTTTTGGACAAGCTCCTGACCCGTGTCCGTGAGCTCGAACAAAAGAGGATCAAAAGCCGAAAGAAGTGAAGTTTGCGAAACCGTCTCCAGGCCACGACCCACCGGCGCGAGTTTATTGACCACAATGAAAACAACATATCTATCGATCTATTGCCTGCTGGCTGCTGTCGTCCTCACCCGGCCAGTGGTCGCAGCCGATTCAGCTAAAGCCGTTCCTAAATCCGAATGGATGACCCTTTTCAACGGTCGGGATTTCTCCGGTTGGGACAAGTTTTTGGTTGCCGATGGGAAGGCACCCATTGTGCCCAACATAGATCCTAAAAATGTTTTTACGGTTACGAATACCGATGGGGAAGCTGCCATCCACGTTTCGGGCGAAGGGTACGGAGCCATTACGACAAAGATGGCCTTCACGAACTTCCACTTTCGCGTCCAATACAAATGGGGACCGGCGCGTTGGGGCGGTCGCTCGAAGGTTGGTCGGGATAGCGGGATCCTCTATTGCAGCATAGGCCAGCCCAATCCCAGCAGTGGGTGGATGACTTCAATCGAGAACAATGTGATGGAGAAGGGAGTAGGCCAATGGTGGAGCGTCAACGGAGCCATCATTGATTGCGAGGGCGAATGGGTCACGGATGAGAATGAGCTTTATGTTCCATACAAAAGGGAGGGCAAGGGCGAGAAGAACATTGTCTGGAAGCCCGGCGCTCGGCGTCTTACGGCCACCGGCGCGAACGGAATTACGGCGCCTTTTGATGTCGAGAGTGTTTTTGGCAATTGGAACACCGTGGAAGTGGTTTTCTGGGGAGGCAATTGCATCCACATCCTGAACGGCCACGTGAATACGGTGGCGTTCAGTCCTCGGTATCAGACAGGCGGGAAATGGATTCCCCTAGATCACGGAAAAATTCAGCTGCAATCGGAAGGCGGCGAGGTGTTTTACCGCAGGCCGGAGGCTCAGCCGCTTTATGAACTGCCTCCGCAATTGCTCGGTTACGTTGTGTCACCTGCAGCCGGCGAGGAAGGTTTTGTGTCGCTTCTGAGCGAAACGGCTCTGAAGGATTGGAAACATTGCGGGCTTGGAAACTTCAGCGTTACCGATGGAGTTGTCACAGGGGAAGGGGGAATGGGGCTATGGTGGTACGCGGGTCGGCAATTCACAAATGTTGTTTTACGCGGAGAGTTTCTGCAAGAGCAGCCGATCGCTGATAGCGGCGTCTATTTGCGCTTCCCGAATCCGGGTAATGATCCCTGGATTGCTGTGAAGAAAGGTCACGAAATGGAGATTGGCGATCCGAATCCTGAGAACCCGACCTGGCGCACCGGCTCCATCTATCCGTTTCACGCTTCGATCCGCGCCAACACCAAACCGGTGGGGCAGTGGAACAGCTACGAAATCGTTTGTCGAGGGCACGATTATTCCGTCCGCCTGAATGGGGAAGTCGTCAACGCCTGGACAGACACGACACAACGAACGGAAAGCGGATTTATCGGCCTGCAGAATTACAACGACGGCAAGACTGTCCGGCATCGCAACCTGCGCGCCAAAGAGCTGTTGTGAATTTGGGTGAAACGCTTTCCTGCGTTTCGCTGTCCAGCGCTGGCGTCAGGGTTGCCTCACCAAGGCCAAAGCCATGTCCTGGCTGGCGAATGGAGATTGTCGCGGAATCGCCTACTATTAAGCTCGCGCCGGATGAACGCGAGCGCCCCCTCGCGGCGGCGCGGAGTCTCGCCTACATCACGGTCGGAAAGATCCTTGGTCCCATGAATCAAACACGAGCACAGATAAATGAAACCACTCCACTTGCCCAGTTTTAATCCCAGTGTTCGTGCGCATTTTAGGTTCACCCTGTGGACGGCGACACTGCTAACGGCCACGGCGCTGAGTGCCCCACCGTTAGGCAACCTCTCGCCCACCGACGCGCTCAAGGCATTCGAGACCGAGCAGGGCTTCACGGTCACCCTCGTTGCCGCCGAGCCGCTCGTTGTCGATCCCGTGGCGCTCGCGTTCGATGAACGCGGGCGGTTGTTCGTCGTCGAAGGTCGCGATTATCCAACTGGCTCGTCCGATGGCCGACCGCTCGGCGTCATTGCCTTGCTGGAGGACGCGGACGGCGACGGGCGCATGGACCGGCGCAACGACTTCGCCACCGGCATCAAGTTTCCCAACGGCGTGACGTGCTGGCGCGGCGGAGTCATCGTCACGGCGGCACCGGATGTGTGGTGGCTTCGCGACACCAACGGCGATGGCAAGGCGGATGTGAAGGAGCTTCTCCTCACCGGCTTTGATACAAACTCGACCTCCCAGCTTCGCGCGAATGATCCGACGCTCGGGCCCGACGGATGGGTCTATATCGCGGGCGGATTGCGCGGTGGAAAAATCTCTTCGCCGAAGCGCCCCGGCGTGATCATCGATACCGACAAAGGCGACCTGCGGTTCAAGCCGGACACGGGCGAGATGGAATTGACCGAGGGCAAGTCGCAGTTTGGACTCGCGTTCGACGACACGGGCAACCGTTTCGCGTGCATGAACCGGATCCAGTCGCAGCACGCGCCGTTGCCGGCGCGGTATCTCTCTCGCAACCCGTTCCTCAGTCCGCCCGGCGTGCTGCAGAATTGCCCGGAGATTGCCGAGAATACTTTGATGACGCGCTCCACGGGAGGTGCGGCGCGTTACTATCCCATCAGCGACAACCTGACCACGGCGGACAGCCACTTCGGCACGTACAGCGCGGCGTGCGCGGTCCACATCTATCGCGGCGACGCGGTGCCCAAGGAGTATCGCAATGCGGCTTTTTCGTGCGACCCGACCGGCAATCTCGTGCGCGGCGACCGGCTGGAGAAGTCCGGCGGCACGTTCGCGGTACGGCGCATCCACGACCGTACCGAGGCGCTGCGCAGCCGCGACAACTGGTTTCGGCCCGTCTTCATCGCGGACGGCCCCGATGGCGCGCTCTACATCGCCGACATGTATCGCAAGGTGATCGAGCACCCCGAGTATCTGCCCGGCGACGTGCGCAAGCACGTGGACTTCGAGGCCGGCAAGGACAAAGGCCGTATCTGGAAGTTGGCTTCAACTTCCAGCACTCAACGCGCCACTTTCAAAGCGCTTGGAACAAGCATGCCTGAGCTCGTTGGCGAACTGTCCTCGCCGATTCCGTGGCGGCGCGACACCGCGTTCCGCTTTTTGATCGAACGAAATGATACTGCCGCCGCTGCGCTGTTGCGGAAGTCCCTACGCGAATCCGACGCGATCGGCCCGGCGGTGGCGAAGCTGCGGTTGCTCGAATTCGCGGGCGGCGTGGATGAGCCAACTCTGTTGCTCGCGCTGAAACATCCTCAGCCTGCGGTGCGCCAGAATGCCGTGCGGATCGCGGAAGCGAGTCTGGCCACGAACACCTCATTGCGCGACCCCGTGCTGCAGCTCGCGGATGATACCGACCCACACGTGCGATTCCAGGTCGCCTTGTCACTCGGTGAAGCACGCTCTAGTGAAATCGTGTCCGCGTTGGCGCGCATCGCGTCGAAGCAGGCTTCGGATCGCTGGACGCGTGCGGCGATTCTTTCGGCGTTACCGGCGCGGACGAATGCGCTGGCTCTGCTCGTGGCATTGGCTCGTAGCCGCAACCCTTTGCCAGAGGGTTATATCGCGCTCACCGGGGACTTGGGCCGACAACTCGGTATTGGTGTCGAGACGTCCAAGCTGCTGTCGGTCTACGAAGGAATTGCGCGCCCGCTGGATTCCGCACCCGGCGGATTGGTCATCGCCGGCAACCTTGGATTCGCCAACGCCACGGGATCGGAGTTTCGGCGGATCGCGAGTTCCAACCCGGCGAGGTTCGCGTCGCTGCTGGCGCAGGCCCGCTCGCGAGGCGCCACAGCGGACACGTCACCGGAGCTGCGCGTCGCGTCCGTGGAACTCCTCGCGTTCGACGATTCGAGTGAAGCCACGACGCTGCTCTCCGGTATGCTGGGAGCTGATCATTTCCGTGAAGTGCAACGCGCCGCCGCGCGATCCTTGCTCCAGCCATCGCGCCTAGCCAGCATTCCGGCATTGTTGGCGGCGGAGCGCTGGAACGCCTACACACCCGGCGTGCGGACGATGTTCCTCGACCGGTTGGCGGGCGCGCCGGAATTCGCCGCCCTGCTCCTTGATGCCATTGAGACAAGCAATGTCCCGGTCAGCGCTCTCACGTCCGCGCAGCGGGATCACCTGCGCAAATCGAAGAACGTGGAGTTGAAGGCGCGCGCCGAGAAGCTTCTTACGGCACCCGGTGGCAATCGCGAGAACGCCTTTGTCGAGGCCAAGGCGGCGTTGAAATTATCGCCGGTTCCCGCGAATGGCCGGGTCGTCTTTGAGAAAGCCTGTGCAGCATGTCACCGGCTGAACCAGCAAGGTGTGGCTGTCGGGCCGGACCTCTTCGACATTCGCCAGCAGCCGAAGGAATCCATCCTCTATCACATCGTCATTCCCGAGGCGGAAATCGCGCCCAACTTTGTGAACTACGAATGTGAGTTAACCGATGGACGCAGCCTCTCCGGCCTGCTCGCCTCCGAGAACGCTGCGAACATCACGCTGCGCATGGGGCAGGGTGTGGAGGAGAACGTCGCGCGCTCTCAGATTGCCCGACTGACCGCGAGCCGCCTCAGTCTCATGCCGCAGGAAATGGAGAAGACCATGACTCCGCAGGAACTCGCCGACCTGCTCGCTTATTTGAAAGGGGAACAATGAAACAGACCACGGAAAACACGGAGCACACGGAAAAAGTATGAGCAAGCACGCCTCGCACAAATTCACTTCCACCGTTAAACCAAGATGTTTCCTCCGCCTCCTTCCGTGTGCTCCGTGGTTCCCCTTCTCTTCCATTCAGCGATCGCTTCCGCCGCCGACATCACGCCGCCGGTTGGCTGGCGGCGCGCGGGCAGTGACACCGAGCTCATCAGCGCCGGCGTCAACAATTCGCTCATGACCAAGTCGATGGTCTTCGGAGCTTACGAGCCGGTGAAGAAGGATGCGGTGGGGAGGTTCTGAGCGGACGACTTGGGGGATTTTTAGCACAGAGATCAGGAGAACACAGAGGGGGAAGCATTTGTTGTCTGGGTGTCCTCATAAACTTTGTGCTGAATCCCGCCGGTCCCCTCTTTGTGGTGCAATGGAGGAAACGATCTGACCGCCTCCAACAGCCATTGACACCGAGCTTAGCCTTGATTCGTGCTGGCGGCTCATTAATCTGGAATCCGTGCGTGAATCGAAGAACAGCGCCGCGTTTCAAGACCTGTTGGCCATCGCGGGTCGGTTGAAGTTTCATCCCCATCGCATCACGCACCAACTGGATGCGAAGGGGCGGCATGAGTTGGAATTGCCGGAGGGCTTTCCATTTGTGGTGAGCTTGTTCTATTTTTGCGCTGGAGCCGTCACGCAACGCTTAACCGGGCATCAGCGGCTTGAGCTGTTGGTGCCACTGGACGGCCCGCTCAGCGAGCGCATGGGAGATCTGGTGGTGGCACTGCAACCCGGCGATGTGCTGGTGGTGGATCATCTTAAGCCGCATCAGATTTCGATCGCCGGTTTCGGAGGACCTTTGGATGCACTCCGAGAGATCATCGGGCCGCCTTGCAAGCGCGAGACTGAGAAGTCCTGCCCCATCCTCCAACTCTGTGTCGTCCACATTTCTTGCGCTAAAATCCCTGGCCTGCTCCTGTTCTCAGCGGTGAGTGTTGGCGAACACAGAGGTCAGACGGTTTCTCAATGGTTCTGGACCGAATAGAAGTTTCTTTTTCGTTCCAGTGTCCGTTGCGTTCGCTCAAGCACAGACTTCGGAATTGCTCTATAAAGCCCCACATGAATACAGAACGTCGTCGAAGTAGGCGCGGCTTCACTCTCATCGAACTGCTCGTTGTCATCGCCATCATCGCCATTCTGGCCGGAATGCTCCTGCCCGCGCTTTCGAAAGCAAAACTCAAAGCGCAAAGCGTCAAGTGCATGAGCAATGTCAAACAGCTCGGCCTCGCGTGGTTTCTTTACTCGCAGGACAATGACGACCGGACACTGGGGCCGTCCGCCTCGCGCCTCGCACCCGCCTGGTGCGACGGTGACATGGTCAATGCGGCGGATGCAACCAACGACCGCTATATCACGAATGGGCCCACCTGGCAGTACCTCACTTCGAAAGAGATCTTCCATTGCCCGGCCGATATTGCGGGATTGAAGCTCCAAAACAAGATCGTGCTGCGAAATCGAAGCTATGCGATGAACGCGTTTATTGGTGAGACCGACAGCTCCTGGGTCGTGAAACACAAGGCGATCTACAGTACAATGCCCAAGCTCAGTACGATCGGTGATCCGGGCCCATCAGCCATCTTTAATCTGATCGACGAACATGAGAACAGCATCAATGACTCGCACTTTTTCGCTTTCGACGATCTGGTCAAATACAATAAGAATCCCTGGCTCGATGCTCCGTCAGGGCGCCACGGAAAATCCGCCGGATTCAGCTTCGTCGATGGCCACGCGGAGATCCGGCGCTGGCGCAGTCCGGGGCTGGATCAGGTGAAGCGCAACGGCGGCGTGGTGATTCCAAATAACATCTCCTGGCTGCCGCGCACTGAGGCGCCCGATCACGAGTGGTTTCGGACACATGTCGCTCCGTTCGCAAAGTGAAGGGACAGACCTCAACAAAACCAGGACCAACTCGGCTGTAATGGCCTCATCCATCGGGCAGGGACCATCGCCCAAAAACGGCATGACAACGCCCTGCGGAAGAGCAAGATCGCACCACCACTCACTGAACCATGAAAACGATTTTGTTCCTCTCGCTGCTACTGGTTGTGCTCGGACGGTTGGATGCCGCCCGCCTCAGCACCGAGGCCAATCGGATGGCCGAGGTAAGCTTTGAGTCCGGCAAGAGTTACGCGGACTCGTTCAACGAAGTGATGCTGGACGCCGTGTTCACCACGCCGGAGGGCCGTCTGCTCGGCGTGCCTGCGTTTTGGGCGGGCGGCAAAACGTGGCGCTTGCGTTACGCCTCAGCCATCGCCGGCAAACACACGTTCCGCACCGAGTGCAGCGACATGGCCAATACGGCCCTCCACGGCGTCATGGGCGATGTGTTCGTCACGCCTTATTCACTGCACCTGGCAAGAATTCGGCGGGCGAGAGCGATTGGGTGCTCGTGCTGGAGGTGAAGTAATGGCGATGGAAACTCCATCGGTCGTTCATCCGCGATCGCCCACCGATGCGCGCGGAATACTTGTCCCCGCTCTGTGTCCTCCAACACTCTGCGCTGGAACATCGGGGTGGGAAGTCAGCACAAAGTTTTGGAGGGCACAAACAAAAACAGGAACCACATTTCAGCGGCGCAGGCTGGATGGGATAACGCCTTTCTGCCCGGACACTCGCTGACAACTCATGAAGGTGTTTTGTCCATCCTGGATCCGAGGTCTTTCGTTCACGCTAACGCCGTTGCCTTTGCGCACGCGGCGTTCGGTGCCGTGGACTTTGAAAAGGACATCCCACCGCTGCTCCTGGATCGCTGCGCGTCCTGTCACGGGGAGAAGAAGCAGAAGGCTTTGCTGCGGCTCGACCGGCGCGCAGAGGCAATGAAAGGCAGCGAGAATGGCGTGGTTATCATCGAGGAAAAGCCAGAGGAAAGTCCGCTGTTCCAGCGCGTAGTGAGCACGGATGACGACGAGGTGATGCCGCCGAATGGCAAGCGACTGACCGAGCGCGAGGTCGCCGTGTTGCGACAGTGGATCAGCGAGGGCGCGGCCTGGCCGGACGACGGCTCTGTGGCGGATACGTTCGCGCAAGCGAAGAACTACTGGGCCTTCACGCCGCCGCGCAAGGCGACAGTGCCGGCTGGTGAGCATCCCGTGGATTTCTTAATTACCGCCAAACACCGCGAGCGGGGCCTCACGCCTGCGTCTGAAGCAGACCGGCGGACCTTGCTGAGACGCATGACGCTCGACCTCACCGGTCTGCCGCCGTCGTTGGAAGAAGTCGAGGCATTCATCGCCGACACGGATGCAAACGCCCATGACAAGCTCGTCATGCGGCTCCTCGCCTCACCGCGATACGGTGAGCGCTGGGGACGCTTCTGGCTGGACCTCGCGCGCTGGGCACAGAGCGATGGCTATGAGGCGAATGACCTGCGCGCGAGCGCGTGGCGCTGCCGGGACTACGTGGTGAAGGCATTCAATGACGACTTGTCCAACGATGCTTTTCTTCGCGAACAAATCGCCGGCGATGAACTGTCGCCTTACTCGGACGAACACCTCATTGCCACCGGCTTCCTGGCCGCCGCGCGCAACAACAACAACGAAGAGGACAAAGCTGTTCACATCAATGAACCGCTCGTGGACATCGCGAACACCACCGCCAGTGTCTTCCTCGGGCTGACCATGAACTGCTCGCAGTGTCACGACCACAAGTTCGAGGCGCTCACCATCCGTGACTACTACGCGTGGCACGGTCTCTTTGTGCGCGGCCATATGAATGGACTTCTGCTCCGAGACGACGAGGGCAATGCCGCGTGGGAAGCATCCCAACCGCCCGAACTCGACACCGCACGCCAGCTTCTCAAGCAGCTCACGGATCCGGTGCGAGCCCGGCTCCGTGCGGAGGCTGAGGGGAAGCTCAGTCCCGAGCAACGCGCCGTCCTTCAGATCGAGACAGTCGTTCGCACCCCGGAGCAAATCGACCTAGCCAAAGCCGCTGCGAAGGTGCTCGCGATCTCGGACAATGCTCTGAAGCAGGCGCTCGGCGACGACAAGTCGCTCGACGAAGCGTTGCGGAAGAAAATCACGACTCTAGAAAAGCAACGCAGCGACCAGCGCCCGCACACATGGGGCTATTACTCTCCGGCCACCAGCCCGCACGACGTAAAGACTCTGCCGCCGCGCGGGCAGTATCCTTTCTCCTACAA
The DNA here is from genome assembly GCA_945865375.1 of Akkermansia muciniphila. Lineage (GTDB taxonomy): Bacteria > Verrucomicrobiota > Verrucomicrobiia > Limisphaerales > F1-80-MAGS106 > F1-80-MAGS106. The sequence continues at coordinate 32,770 of CAMBEJ010000048.1, forward strand.
TCCCACCGCGCTCAAGGCCACCACCACCGCCGTGCTCAAACGCGGCAGCGGGTCCCAGCGAGGCGAACACGTCTCGACCGTGCCTCTGCAACCGCTGTTGCTGCTCAACAACGAGACGAACGTGAGGCTCGCGGCGGATTTTTCAACCCGAGTGCAGCAAGTCGCTGGAGACAACATCGGGAGGCAGATCACGACAGCCTTTCGCCTCGCGCTCGGTCGTGAGCCGGACGACACCGAACGCACATAGGTGGCAAATTTGTTCGCGCAGCAAACCGGCGAACGCCGGGACGTGGCGCTTGCTGACTTCGGTCAGGCCATTCTCAACCTCAACGAATTCGTTTACATGCCATGACGACAAGGGAGTTTAGCCACAGAGCACAGGGAATGCACGGAACAGGAAGCCTTTGGTGTAGGAGGCTATTCCAAAAAGGTAGCAGCCGACGTGAGGAGGCTCTGATCTCCTGGATGTTTGAGCCTCGTTACCTCGGCTGCTACGGGGTTTTGCAAACGGCTCGTGTGGCTTGGCTTTACCTGGAGCGGGTGCGCACGCACTGCTTGAAGCCATTGGCTTTCCGTGCCGTTTGTGTCTTCCGTGGTGGGACCTGTCAGATTCAGATTGAGACAACTCCATGAACACCTGTGGTCACTATGGCCCGCCCATTCGCACCCGCCGCGAGATGCTGCGCCGCTCTGGCTTCGGTCTGAGCTCGGTGGCATTAGCGTGGCTGTTGGGTCGGGAGGGCCGATCGCTCGCCGCCGATTCACATCCCGCTTTGCCATTGCCCGTGGGCGGTCCAGCAAAAAATATCATCCTGCTCCACATGGGCGGCGGCGTGAGCCATGTGGATTCCTTCGACCCGAAGCCTGCACTTGAAAAATACGCGGGCCAGAATGTTCCGGAGTCCATCGCCAGGCTTGTGCCAAAAGGCAACGTGCGCCTCCGCGCCGCGAACCTGCTGCCGAGTCATTGGGAATTCAGCCAACACGGCCAGAGCGGTATTCCCGTCAGCACGCTCTTCCCAGAGATGGCAAAGCACGTGGACGACCTGTGCGTCATTCGCTCGATGCGGCACGACAGCCCGATTCACACGCCGGCGGATTATCTCACACTCACCGGTTCGCTCACCGGCTCGGGGCCGAGCCTCGGCGCTTGGTTCGCGTACGGACTCGGCAGTGAGAATCAGAACCTTCCCGCGTTCATCACGATGACGACGGGTGATAATTTCTCCGGGCCCGCGCTTTGGGCGAGCGGCTTTCTGCCCTCATCTTTACCTTCAGAAATCGGGACTAGATATCCCGATTGTTTCCGCAAGCCGAGAGCTTGAGTATTTTTGGAAAATGATTTGAGAATCCCCCGTGAATTGCACGAACCGTTGGTTTCGGTAGGGATGCAAACCGCCGAGGCCTGAG
>CAMBEJ010000049.1 GCA_945865375.1 Akkermansia muciniphila
GGGCATGTGATGATTTGCATCTCTGAGAACTACCGTAGGAATGAAGAAGGAAGAAGATTTTTTGGGTGAAGTTGAAAGAAGACGGAAGCGGAAGAAAACGTAATTTCAAACCGGCGGTTTTCCCCCACTATCATTCCGCCGCTGACACCTCGTGGCGGGCGTCATCACCAGATACCTTGATGCCCTTGAATGAAGGCCTTCCGCCCAGATGACGCCAGTGTCATGACGGTCCAACTCGACCGTCAGGAAGGTGCGTGCGTGCCATCGGGCCGTTACCGAGCTGATATCACGGCGGGATCTTTGTAGATCTCTGAAAGCAGGGTGATCGCGGATTTGCTGTTGCGCGGTGTGGACGAAGACGGTTGGAAGCAGGCCACGGTTAAGGAGAACGCACTCAAGGCCAGGAATCCTGAAACCGCCAGACGACTGGCCAGGCTTATTCGTCAACGCCTGGAAACCATGTCACCAGAACTGTGGCGGTTGGTGCGGGATGGCACGGTTGTTGTCGCCACGCACGCGGTGCTGGCGGCAGCAATCAAGCAGAGTTGCCTCCTGGGTGATTTCCTGGATCTGGCGGTCAAGGATCAGTATCGACTCTTCGCCAAAGTACTGACGAAAAGGCTCTGGTTCGATTTCCTGGAGGATTGCCGAGGGCGTGATCCGCAGATGCCCCAGTGGCACGAGTCCACCGTATTGCGGTTGGGGTCGTCCATCTTCCAAATCTTAGCCCAGGCAGGATTCATCAATGGCACGCGGTCAATGCTGCTGCAACGCCCCCACATCACCGACGATGTCATCGGTTGACTTGAACGAAACAACGAGGATTACGTCCTTCGCTGCATCACCGTTGGGAACACATGAGCGACCGTCTCACAGAGCGTTTGAACCGCATTCTGCCAAAGCTGATTTCCGAGGAACTGCTGAGCGGCAGCGGCCTGGGTAATGAAATCGGTTTTTATGTCTTCGATTATCCCGCCGAGGACGACAGTTTCAAGTTCATCGAGCGGTTTAACGCGCTCAAGTCGGAGCTGCTGGAACTGGCAGATGACTTCCACGACCTGAAGAACTTCTACGATCACCAAAAGCCAGCCTGGGAAAAGCTCCGCAAGTCATCCGAGCGATTCCAACTCAACCGGCTGGAACTGGAGCGCGACACCCAGGCCGCGCCTGCCCTGAAGCGCATCCACGACATCCTCAGCGCCCCGTGCCCCTACAATCTTATCAAGGAAGGGGAAGGCTTGATCCAGACGGCCAGCGGGATTAACGACGCGCTGGTGTCAGCTCGCCGTGCCGAGGCCCTGAAGACTATTGATTCGCAGATCTCCGAGATCGGCAGAGAACTGGAAGCTGTCAAAACTGATGTGGGTCTGAAAACCGAGTGCCTTCAGCCCGTGCAAAACCTGCGAACACAGGTCGAGCGCGAGCAGAGCTTGGCGCACATCGCCCAGGCGCAGGCCGAGGCCGTAAACGCACTGGACAGCGCCATTACTCGCATCGAGGCTGCGTTGAAGTCCCAGACACCGCCTCCGACTTAGCAGCCAGGCAAGATCGAGACGCCAGCACCTGCGGTCAAATCGCGTTGCTTCATCAAGCCAGCGGATTGCGTCAGCAAGAGCTACTTGGAGAGCCCGGAGGATGTGGAAGCGTTCATCAAAGAGTTGCGCCAGCGCCTCGAAGCCGCCCTCGCCAGGAATGAACGCATCCAGATTCGCTGATCGCAATGACGCCAGCCGATCTCAAAACCAAATTAGACGAGCTTCTCAGGCTCCCCGCTGAAACGGAGTGGGTGGAGTTCAAGGAAGCTAAGTGGAATTTTGACTTTGATGACCTCGGCAAATACTTCGTCGCGCTCGACAAGGTTCAGAAACGCAAACCGCTCACGTCGGACGAACTCAAGCACCTGCGCCGCCTCAGGCTGGTCGAGGGCCGCGCCCCCAACGTCTTCGTCGCCTCCAAGATCGCCGCCATCACCGGCGACAAAGCCCAATACATCCGTAACCGGGCCTTCGACACCCATCATTACAAGCAGATGATCCTGGATTTTATCCACGAGTTCGGCTCCGCCACGCGAAAGGACGTTGATGACCTGCTCAAAGGCAAGTTGTCGGACTTGCTGACATCAGAACAACAGACCGTGCGGATCAAGAACCTGTTGGCGGAGATGGCTCGCAAAGATGGCACCATCCGCAACTTGGGATCACGAACTAAGCCCGATTGGAAAGTGGCCAAATGAACGCGAAAAATATCCAAGAATATCCAAGCTTTCCAGCCATAAATAGAGGCATTATATTCATATCCTACTTGATACAAGCACCTTATAAATCACTAAACGAGCATAACATTATCCAAGGTTATCCAAGTTCAGCCTCCTTTTCCGACGTGCTTCAAAAATAAAGATACCACCGCAAAACATAATCTAAAGAATCTGTGAAAGTATCTTTATTTAATCTTTATCCAATTCCGCAACCAGTTGGAAACGAACAGTTTCCTTTTACTACTAGCGACCCAAAATCCGCCGCTGTTGGCAATAAAAACCGGCTCGTTTCCCATCCGCGCCAGCCGTGGTCAATCTTTGCGCTGTCTGCGTTCTCTGCGGTTAAATCCCTCCCCGTCTCCGTGGTAACAAATCAGCCATGAACCGCTCCGCACTTAAATCCTACGCCCCGAAAGCCCGGCTCGAATTCATCCGTGCCGTTACGGATCGTGCCGCGTTCTTCGGCCTCACGCCCAACCTCACGGAACCGATGCAGGAGATGGGCGACGTGGTCATCATCGGCGGGAGGGCCTTCCCGAGAGTCGTCGCCGAGCAGCGCAAAAAGCTCGAAGAGCGCATCAAACGACTGGGCTTCGACCAGGTCATGGAGGCGATGGCCTACACCTGGTACAATCGCTTCGTCGCGCTCCGCTACATGGAGCTGCACGGCTATCTCGACCACGGCTACCGCGTCCTGTCCCCCGCGCCCGATGGAGTTCAATCCACGGATTTAACCACGGAGACACGGAGGACACGGAGAGGCGAGAATTCGTTTCCCGGGATTCTCCGTGATCTCCGTGGTTAAAAATCCGGAAATCCTCGAACACGCCGAGCACGTCACGCTGCATGGGCTGGACTCCCACCAGGTCATCAATCTGAAGCTCGACGGTTCGCGGGAGGCCGGGCTTTACCGCTTGCTCCTCGTCGGCCAGTGCAATGCCCTCCACGAGGCCATGCCCTTCCTGTTTGAGAAGATCGCCGACGAAACCGAACTCCTTCTGCCCGACAACCTCCTCCACTCTGACTCCGTCATCGGCAAGCTCGTCAACCAAATCGAGGAGTCGGACTGGCAGCAGGTGGAAATCATCGGCTGGCTCTACCAGTTCTACATTTCGGACAAGAAAGACGAGGTCATCGGCAAGGTGGTCAAAAGCGAGGACATCCCCGCCGCTACGCAATTGTTCACGCCCAACTGGATCGTCAAATACCTCGTCCAAAACACGCTGGGTCGCCAGTGGCTGGCCACGTATCCCGACTCCGCGCTCCGCCAGCAGATGGCGTATTACATCGAACCAGCCGAACAGACCGAGGAAGTGAAGGCACAGCTCGTGGCCATCACGCCCAAGAGCCTTGATCCCGAAACGCTCACGCTGCTCGATCCCGCCTGCGGTTCGGGCCATATTCTGGTGGAAGCCTACGACCTGTTCAAAGCCATCTACCAGGAGCGCGGCTACCGCAGCTGAGCAAGGACATCTTCGACTGCTCCTCCAGAAGAACCTGTTCGGCCTGGAAATTGACGACCGTGCCGCCCAGCTCGCCGCCTTCGCCCTGCTGATGAAAGCCCGTGCCGACGACCGCTGTATCTTCGCAGACCGCATCCAGCCCAACGGCATAGCCATCCAGGAAAGCAAAGGATTGGAGGGCCTGCTGGGGCCCGATCCCGCCGCCGCCGCAGGCGTGGTCGAATCACCATTTTCTGATGGCGATTTGTTCCCAGAAACAAGGAGACAACTGACGTTGACAACACGTTCGAAGGAGAGCCCGCTGGCTGCGGTCGAACCCTGCCTGCGCGAACTCATCAAGCTGTTCGAGCACGGCAAAACTTTCGGCTCGCTCATCTGCGTGCCGCCGGAACTGGCGGCGCAACTGCCAGCGGCACGGCAGAGCATCGAAGCAATGGTGGCCAAGGGTGAACTTTGGGAACACCGCGCTGCCGAGTTATTGCTACCTTTGGTGAGGCAAGCCGAAACTTTAACTGCGAACTACGACGCTGTGGTTGCAAATCCACCCTACATGGGCGTGAAGGCAATGAGCCTAGAGTTGAAAACTTTTACCGGCCAAAACTACCCAGACAGCAAATCCGATCTCTTTGCTATGTTTATTGAACGCGGATTTGATTTGCTCAAGCAAATGGGATCGAACGCGATGGTAACAATGCAAGGTTGGATGTTTTTGTCCCCTTTCGAGGAGATGAGAACCAACCTGCTCTCAACTCATACCATAAACACTTTCACTACCATCCGGGTATGAATTGATAACTTCTCAACGGGAACCGATGGTTTCGGGTCTCCCGTAGATGTCCCGGGGTGTGTTCGACTTGAAATGGGAATGTGGTTTTTTTGGTGCTTTTGTTCTAAGCAGTATTCGTGCCATTATTCGGAAATGTTTTCCGACAAATACGCTTTCTCACAACTTATTGAATTCATTCACCTCGAGCAATTCCAACGGTATGTCCGCCGCTACGAGGGAAACTATAAGATAAAATCATTCTCCTGCTGGGACCAATTCCTCCAGTGGCGTCGCACGATCTTGCAAAAGCCTGTAGCTTTCCACTGCGATGGTCACCGAATCCAGGAGCCTGAAGCCCGTCGAGGCGAGCAATTCTTTGGATCGAGTGTACTCGTATGCTTCAGGCCCTCGCAGGGTGATAAACTCAGATCGCGAATCGGCTAATTCCTGGACCGTGGCAGAGGCAAATGACTTGGCCAGGGCGTATGCTTCGAAGGTGAGCCGCTGCGGAGCCCCTCCACATCGTAGTAGCGCACTTCGAATCTGGTGCTGGTTCGGTTCTTCGAGCGGTAGATCGTCGCAGTCGAGGATTTCCACTCCACAATTTCGGGAAAAGTCTGTTTATTCATGCAGACCTTAAGAACGGAATTGTTGGTGGTTTTTACCGCCAATCGTCATACAATCGTCATGCAAGAGCGGTTTTTTAGGCGATGGACCCCTCCCAGGATGCTTTGGATTGCCGTGCAAAGCATTGAAGTTGAGACGGTTAAGAGAGGATTCAGTGGCAGAGGAAAAATGGAGCGAGCGAAGGGATTCGAACCCTCGACGTTCACCTTGGCAAGGTGATGCTCTACCAGACTGAGCTACGCTCGCACTGAAACCGGCACCTGATCCGACGATAGGGTTAGCCGATTCCTTTGCAAGAATTCTTTTGTGTCGATCTTTCGTCGTTCAGAAAGCCGTTGGTTGAGGTATTGTATCCCCAGACCTCAGAAGTTGGGGGGTAGAACGAGAAAAACAATGGCGAGTAAGATTCCCTCGAAATGCCCCCACTTCTTGGTCCTCCCACCAATTGGGGGCCAGCGAAACAAATTTCCGCGTCGATTCTGGAGGATTCCGAATGCACACTCGTTTCCCTGATTTACCCCCGTCATTCTGAGGTCTGAGCTTGGGATTCGCCTTCGGGGGTCGAGATCGATGTGGCGGGACTTTTGACGAATCTCGGTGCCGCAGGGTATCCGGTTTGGGTTGCGGCTTCGGGGACCGTTATAGCGCCTTCGCTGGGTGATCGGCAATTCGCTCCGCCTTCGACGTCTGCCTCGTAGGACCCTAATTTAAGATTTCAAATTTGAAATCTGAGATCGCCGTAGGCCCCGGGGCTTCACCCGACTCGGAAGGAGATCTTTTTCACGACTTCTTTGCCAAAGCTGTGCTGGAGTCGCTGGAGGATTTCGCGGCGTCGGAAGCGGATGATTTCATCGAGCCAGACGTGGCTATCGACGGTGACGAAGAGGGTGCCTTTGGCTATGCCAGAGGGTTGGGCGTGAGCGGCGACTACAGGGTCGATGAGGTTGTTCCAGACACGGGCGATTTCGGCTTCGGACTGGCGGCGGTCGATCCCCAAGGTTTTGAGCACCTTGGGCATGAGTTCGAAGGTTGAACGCGCGCTGGATGCCAATTCTTTCTCGACTGGGGCGAGGCTAATATGGCGCCATTCAGACAGGGCGATCTCGCGCGGCGAACGGGTGATGCTGGCGGCGAGGGGGGGACGGTCCCACCATGGAGGAGTCAGGCTCAATTGCGAATTGCGAGTGGCTCCCTATGAGCGGATTGTCCTCTTCAAATTGCGGATCAAAAATCTAAAACTGAAAATCTACTCCCTCGCGGCCACTTGGTTTTCGTCCAGGACCAACACTCCGTGGGGTGCGAGATCGTAATTGCCTGAGAACGTGTTGCCGGTGAGGAAATCGTGCATGGGTTTGAAGAAAGTGATTCGCACGGGGCTGTTTTGATGGTTCAACAGGAAATAGATTTTTGTGCCGTCTTTTTGACGCATGCCAACCTCGACCGTTTCGGGGACCTTCAGCAAGGGGAACAGGCCGGACATGTCCCGAAGCCATCCCACTAGGTCGTAATAGAAATGCTGATGGCTCATGGTGCCGATGTAGATGGCTTTTCCGAGCCCATAGTTGTTGATCGTCATGGCGGGAACTCCCGCGTAGAAGTCGGTGGAGTAAGTGGCGAGGACCTGGCATCCTTTGGGTTCGATCAGATCGCACCACAACCTTGCGGGGTGCATGTGGGTGGCCGGAAAAGAGCCTTTGAACGCGAGATGATTTTCCTGGGTGGGCGGGAGGACGTCGAACTCAGGAACCTCCAGTCCAAAGAGGTCGGTCATGTCGTGGGGGAACCCGGTATCGGGAGCGATGTGGTGTTCGTCGACAAGGCCTGTGTTGAAGGTAGAGACGAGGATGCCGCCATTTTGGACGTAGAGTCTGAGGAGATCGGCCTCGCCGCCGGCTAGCAACTGGAGGGAGGGCGCGAAGACGATCTTGTATTGCGAGAGGTCTTCCGTTGGGCGGGCGAAGTCGACCGGAATATTACGGTCGTGGAGGGCGCTATAAAACAACAGGAGGTGATCACGCTGCTTGAAGTGTTTGTTGGGTTGCATAGGCAACTTCAGCGACCACTCGTTCGGGTGGCTGCACAGGATACACGTCTCGGCGACGACTTTGGTCCCTTTCAGGACGGGCGAGAGCAGTTTGATTTCTTCACCGATTTGGCTGATTTCACGATAGACCCGGTTGTCTCCGCGGCCATCGTGGGTGAGGACCCCGCCGTAAAACTGTTCTGAACCGATGCGCGGCTGACGCCAGAAAAAGTACAGCACGCCCGTGACACCTCGCGAAAGAAGTTGGTAGGTGAACAACCGAACCACGCCCGGTGCGACCAGGGAGTTCACGTCCTGCCAGTTGACGTTGCCTGCTTTTTGTTCGATGACCCAAAACCCTTCCTCGCCATCCGGGGTCCTGCCTGCGGACTTCTTCAAGGACCGCATCATGTCCACTTCGTAGGCGTTTTCAGCGGATTTGGATTTGATGGTGGCGTAGCTGTCGAGGGAGACGAAGTCCAGGACGTCGGCCATGTCAAAGTGGTCGAAATTTCTGGAGAGAGCCCGGAGGTTGGTGGTGACCGGGATGTTTGGGGTCATGCCCTTGATCAAGTCAGCCTGCATTTTAATGTAAGCGACGCAGGTATCGCTGGAGAAACGGAGCCAATCGATGACAAGAGCGGGGTTATGGACTGTGGGAGCGACCATCGGCATGGGGACCTGGGACCAATCGGTCACTATCTGACCCCAGAACCGCAGGCCCATGAGGGTGTTCAAATTCTCGACAGTTTCATATTTGGCTTTGAGCCATGCTTGCCAGTCGTTTCGGGTTTCGTCATTAAAAGAGGTTTCGGTCTTGTGGCCGCCTATTCCATTGTCCAGTTGCCAGGCGATGAGGTGGGAGTGGCCACCCAAGGCATCGACCATGGCGGTGATTATTTTGTTTGAGTAGCTCCAGAAAATATTGCTATTGAGACAGATCGCTCTGCGAGTGCCTTCGTGGAGGAGATTGCCGCGTTCGTCCTTGGGGAGGATTTCGGGGTGTGTTCTTGCCATCCATAGAGGGGGCGCGGAAGTCGGGGTGGCGAGAACTATTTGGATGTTATGGCGGGCGAGAATGTCCATGACGCGGCGCATCCATCCGAAGTCGAAGCGGCCTTCCTCGGGCTCGCAGAGACCCCAGCAAAACTCGCCGAGTCTGACGACGTTAACGCCGGCCGCCACCATGAGTTGGGCATCGCGCTCCCAGCGTGCCTCGGGGTTTTCCATGGTTCCAGCAAGGGGATACACCCAATGCTCCGGGTGGTAATTAACTCCGAAGTGCATGATTCAAGGCGGGGTCTGGGACGAATTGAAATAACCCTATCCGTTGTAAGAACTTTCGCAACCTCAATTTCACCTCAATTTCACAGGGTTAAGCGATGATTTTGCGAATGACTTCACCGGAGACGTCCGTGAGTCGGAAATCGCGGGTATTGTAACGGAAAGTCAGGCGTTTGTGGTCCAATCCAAGCAGGTGGAGGAGGGTGGCATGCAGATCATTGACCGAGACACGGTCCACGACGGCTTTTTGACCGATCTCGTCCGTTTCACCATGGTGGACGCCGCCTCGGACGCCGCCGCCCATAAACCAAGTCGTGAACGCGTGGGGATTGTGATCGCGGCCGCTGTTATGGTTGTCAGCCCGTTTTTGGGCGACCGGGAGGCGTCCGAACTCGCCTCCCCAGATGACGAGAGTGGAATCGAGAAGGCCGCGTTGCTTGAGATCGGACAAGAGTCCCGCGATGGGCACGTCGGTTTCTCCGGCGAACTGGCGGTGGTTGGCCTGGATGTTGGAATGGCCATCCCACGATTTTTCATTTTCTTCGCCACCGCTGTAAATCTGAACGAAACGGACACCGCGTTCGACGAGCCTTCGGGCCATCAGGCATTGTTTTGCGAAGTGGGCGCATCGTTTGTCGTCAAGACCGTAGAGCTTTCGAATATGGCTGGGCTCGTGGTCCACGCTGAGCGCTTCAGGGGCGGCCATCTGCATGCGGTAAGCGAGCTCAAAACTTTCGATGCGCGCGGCCAGGGCGGATTCGCTCGAGTGCTGATGGAGATGTTGTCCATTGAGGGTTTTGAGCAGGTCGAGCTGCCGTCGTTGTTGGGCATCGGACATGCCGATTCGGCGTTCGAGATTTTCGATGGGGGCACCCTGAGCGCTGAGCGCTGTTCCCTGAAAGACGCCGGGCAGAAAGCCTGAACCCCAGTTTTGTGAGTAGCCTTTGGGGAGGCCGCGTCCCAGGGTGTCGTACATCACAACGAAACCCGGGAGATTTTGGTTTGGAGTGCCGAGCCCGTAAGTGACCCAGGCACCGACGCACGGGAATCCCATGCGGTTCATGCCGGTGTTGATTTGAAAAAGAGCGGGTGAATGGTTGTTGGTCTCGGTGTAGCAGGAGTGGACGAACGCCATGTCATCGACGTGCTGAGCGATGTGCGGAAAGATTTCCGAAACCCAGGATCCCGACTGCCCGTGCTGGCGGAACGCGAACGGGGATTTCATCAAAGGCCCAATCTCATCGGTGAAGAATCCGGTTTTTTTGTCAAAACCTTCGAGTTCCTTGCCATGGTACTTCTCAAGACCCGGTTTGTAATCCCAGGTGTCCACGTGGCTTGGACCGCCGTTCATGAAAAGCCAGATGACAGATTTGGCCTGGCGCGGGAAATGGCTGAAACGGGCTTCCAAAGGGTTGGCGGCGAGGGCCGGTTCGGAAGCCAAGGCGGCACCATCCAGAAACCCGGTTTGTTTGAGCAAAGTTCCGAGGGCGACGGCACCGAAGCCGCAGCCGGCGCGCTCAAGGAAAGCACGGCGGGAACCTTGAAACAGGGTGGGTGTGGCGTGGAAGTGAGGGAGAGTCATTCGAGGTAGGCGAACTCGTTGAGTCCGAAAAGTGCCTGGGAGAAATCGGCGAGAGCGGTGATCTCAGGGTTTTCGGTTCCGGAGACTTGGTAGGATTCGCACTGGAATCGCACAAACTCGAGGGAGGAAGCCAGTTCCGAGGTGGAAGGGTTTCGTGCGAGGACAAGACGGTAGAGAGTCCGCAACTGGGCTTCTCCAGCGCGTTCCCGCTGCACACGCTTGGCGAGGGTTTCCGCGTAATGCCTGATCACAGGATTGTTGAGAATCAGGAGGCTTTGTGGGGCGACAGTGGTGGTGGGGCGCCGTTCCACACCGCCGAGGGCGTCGGGCCAGTCGAACACGCTCATCATGGGGACAAGCCTGCTTCGTTTGACGGTGAAATAGAGGCTGCGGCGGGGCTGGGCTGGGTTCAGCGTGCCTGGACCATAGAGGCGAGCGTCGAGGGCACCGCTCACATGGAGCACGGAATCGCGAATGGCTTCGGCCTCCAGCCGCCTTGGGGAGAATCTCCACCACCAGAGGTTCTCGGGATCGGTTCTCGCGTTGCCGGCGTCCGCCTCATTCCCTTGTCGGTACGTGGCGCTCGCCAGGATCAAGTGGTGCAGGTGTTTAAGACTCCATCCGCTCCGGACCAGTTCGACTGCCAGGTAATCGAGTAGTTCGGGGTGCGTTGGGATGTCCCCTTTGACGCCAAAATCGCTCGGTGTGCTGACAAGGCCTCTGCCGAAATGCCACATCCAGACGCGGTTTGCGATCACCCTCGCCAGCAACGGGCCTGCGCCGTATTCCGTGTCCGTGATCCACTCAGCCAAGGCCCGTCTGCGATAACTTGTCCGGGACCCTGTGGGCGGTGCTTGTTGCCAGTGGCTGTCCTTGTCTGGGTGTCGCATCAGCACCTGGAGGAACCCAGGATTGGCGACGCCGGTCTTCTGGTTTACATCCCCCCTTTTGAGGTGATAAGTCTGCTCAAAGAAGTCAGCTCCTTGAGAATTCAACCGCAACGGAGGCACACCCTCGCTGCTGATGAGCACCTTGGATTTGGTTGGTTTTGGGGCTCGATTCGCATGGGCTTCGATCCGATCTCTGAGTTCTCGCCACCCTTGATCGCGCGGCGCAAACCAGATCGCGATCTTTTCTTGCTCACCCTTAGAAAGACGCGAGAAGCCGGCTTCCTGGTTGTCTATCAGCGCATCCTGAACGGATTCGGCCAGCCACTCGCCATCGAAGAAAAAGGGTGGACCCGACGATGTGACAGAGAGTCTGAAGCGGCCTATTTGATGTTTGGCGTTGGTTTGAAAATCAAGGGTGATCTTCAAGAGCAGGCCCTGCGCGGGGTTGGTTCTCAGAGGTTCTGCCAGTTCAAAGACGGCGACATGGTTCGTGCCAAACTGAGGGTCGATGGCCCAAGCGGAGGTTGGGCTGTTGTCAATGGCCGCAGCCACGGGCAACCCCTTTTGTTCGAAATCGGCGCGAGCAGTTTTGAACACGGCGCGGTTTGTGGCGCTGGAAGCGGAGACGGCATCAGGACCCTTGGAATACTCCAGCTTGAAATCGCCGAGCGCAAAATTTCCATTGGGGGCGCGTCCGGGTCCGTTCTTCACCAAAGACGAATCGGGAAGCACCTCGAGGCGGACTGCGGTGATGGGTGTCACGTGGGTCGTGGTGACGAATGTGTAGGTTTCTGAATCTGGGTTCTTGCCTGTGGCCAGCACGGTGGAGTCTGGAAGGTGGGTGAAGGTTGTGCCGTTTTGGGCGGTCAGCGCGGACGGTTCCAGCACCGTCCAACGAGGCGGCAGAGCGGGTGGATTTTTCTCGATCCAGACGGCGGCACGTCTGGGCAATTCATCGTTCTCGTACCGTTTGAGCGCCGTGGTCAGGGGGGCGTGTTCTTCATCGAACCGTTCTTGGGCACGCTTGAAACCGACTGGATCGAAATCGACATCGTAATCAGAACGCACCGTGGTGGTGAAACTGGAAACGATCCGATAATAGTCCTGCGCGGGGATGGGATCGAACTTATGATCATGGCATCGAGCGCAGCCGATTGTCAGGCCGAGCATCGCCGTGCCCGTGGTGCGAGCCATGTCGTCGAGTTCGTCGTAACGTTCTTTTTCGACCTGATTCGCGGTGATCTGCGTCGCGTGCACTCCGGCGGCGAGGAATCCTGTCGCCATCAATGCCATGGGATTGGAAGGCTCGTATTCGTCCCCGGCGAGCTGCCATTTAACGAACGTGTCGTACGGCAGATCTTGGTTGAATGCCTGGATAAGAAAATCGCGATAGTGGTAGGCGTTTGGCCGGTCTGAGTCGTGTTCGAATCCGTGGCTCTCGGCAAAGCGGGCGAGATCCATCCAGTGCCTGGCCCAACGTTCGCCATACCGTGGATCTTCCAGAAGTTTTCGCACCAACCGCTCCCAACTGTCCTCGGAGCGATCGTTGGAGAATTGTTCCACATCGTCAGCGGAAGGAGGCACTCCGAGCAGGTCCAACCACAAACGCCGGACGAGGGTGTGCGAGTTCGCAGGGGGCGTGGGTTTGAGGCCTTTCACGCGGAGTGCCGACTGAATGAAGGAGTCTATGGGATTGCGAAGCGAGGCGGTGCCGGGCAGCTTGGGCGGCTTGATTTGTCCGAGGGGTTGGAATGACCAAAACGCCCGTTCTTCATCGGTGATGACGCGCGCGGAGGCTCGGGGTGAGGATTGTGGGGCCTCCGCAGCACGCCCCGTGATGTGTTCTGGGATGAGCAAAAAGGCGGAGGCAATCGCGAGGATGCCGACGAGCCGTTCGGCGAGTCTGGAGCCGGAGGATCGTCGAGTCACATTGGGTGGAAGAGGCATGTCGGCGAGGGGTGCTTGAACGGGTGGCTTATGATCTCCTACCGAGGGGGCGGCGGCGGCGTCACACCGAGGTTTTTCTCGAGCAACGCATAGAGGTCTTGAGGGCGGGTGAGGGGTCCAACGTTGACAATATCGCCAATCACCAACTGGGGCATGCGGTAGGAAGCCGTGATGTTGCCGTTTAGCTCGTAGAGGGAGATACTGGTTTGAAGGGTCCGCTCCACCCAGGGATCCGAAAGAGCTTTTTTCAACGGATCGGTTCCTGTGATTTGGCGGGCTTTTTCTTCGGCCTGCTCCAGGGAGGGTGTTTCGCGTTGCTCAAAAATCCATTCATCGAACTGGATGAACGCGGCATTGCTGACCCGTCGCACGGCGAGGCCCAACCTGGCGAAGTCGCAGGCTTTCTCGTGTTTCTTTTGAGTTTTTCTCACCAAAGGGTTGCATTTTCCGTCCAAGGGCATCGGTAGGGAAGCGATGGCCAGCTGATTCCCGTAGTGCTTGAGGGCTGCGGTCAGGTGCTTATGCATATCGCGGCAGTCCGGGCATGTGTAATCGAACAAACTGACAAACACGCGGCTGGCGGAGCCGGATCCCATCATGGGGAGTTCGCGAAGGTCGAGTTTGAAACTGCCTTTGTGGACTCGCACTAAATTCATTCTGTGGGGAAATGCTATTTGTGCGGCCGCCAACGCGACCACACAAGCGGCTCCGATGAGCCCCGCGGCAGCGGCGTGAGTTTTTCGCAGGATGTATTGAGGACGGGTGGCGGGGTCGATGCCGACAAGGCATCGGCGCGCGGCGGCCAGGCAGGCGATCGCCGCTACGACCGCTCCAAGATGCGCGACCATGCAAAATTTGCAGACAGCACCGATCTGCATCAACTGAATGCCGATGAACCATAGGGCCGCCCCGATGAGGGAAACCGAGAGCATGATGGCGAGGAGCCACGGGCGGGCGTGGAAGCGAGCTGTCTGCGCCGGGAACAGTTGGAACGAAGTGATGAATAAAACCAGGTAGGCAAGCAGCGCAGGCGCGCTCACTGGAATATTTCCCAGATAAGCCCAGTGACTGCCCAGAACGCGGTCGCATGGGGAGCCAGGGCCACATCCACCCACGCGCTCCTGCGTGAGCGCATGCCAGAGCAGGTAGGCGGCGAAGCTCCCTCCCAGCATCAGCCCCACTCGCGCGATCCAAAGAGTGCGTGAGAGCACGGCACGGTTTGGTGGAGAGACGTCTGATTTTTTTTGTGAGTGGGTCGATTTTGCTTGCGTGCGCTTTTTTGACATCGGGCGTAACCGGTGCGTTGTATTGGGTCGGGATGACAGATTGGGCAAACTATCCGAAGTCGTCCACGATCTTTTTTGGCTTCTTTTCTGAGCTGTCCCAGGAACCGTCAAGGCAGGGCGCGATGCCCTCCTATGAGGTTCGGGGGAAGCCAGCTCAAGCGCCGTCCGTGTCTTTGGGTGTCGCGTTTTGAGTTGCGCCTATCGGAGGGACGCGAGACCCTATCTTCATCGACGAGCGCCGGTGGTGTGTGCGATTCTCGTCATTGATATGAGCAGCAACAGGTCTCTCCGCGTTGTCCATGTGGCGACGTGCTTTCTCTGGGTGCAACAGGCGCTTTTCTCACAAGGAAGCATGCCCGAGCAACCCCCTGTTCCGTCCGCCTCAGCCCTTCCCCCTTCCCCAGGGGGCGGCCTTGCGGTTCCGCCGCTCCCGCCTGCTTTCCCAGCGGTCCCTTTCACTCGGGCTCGCAGCAATCTGGTAGGAACGGTGCTTCCCGGTGGACGGTTGCCTTCCGCCAGCCCGCAGATTTTTCAATCCCCAACAAACAGCGTGGTCCTCAATTCAACCCCGCCTCTGGCATGGGACTCCGATTTCAAGGAAATCACAGCCAAACCAGGGGATGTCACCGCCATAATGCATTTTGCGCTCACGAACCTGGCCAAAGAAGCGCTCACCATCAAGGCAGTCCGGCCCTCCTGCGGTTGCACACTCGCGGAAATCCCCCCGGTGCCATGGGTTCTGAACCCTGGAAGCAACGGAGTTATCAAGGTCAGCGTGGATTTACGGGGTAAAAGACAAATGGTCAGCAAATCCATCACAGTGGAAACAAGCCATGGCTACAAAGTCCTGTCCTTTCGAGTGATCATCCCCGAAATAGCCACTGCCATCCCGGGGAGCATGCAGGATCGGGCCCGCAATACCGCTATTGCGACTGCGGACAGGCAAGCGGTGTTTCGCGGGGAATGTGCGAAATGCCACGTGGAGCCGGCAGTCGGCAAAATGGGCTTGGCCCTCTATGGTGCCTCCTGTGGAATTTGCCACGATGGCGAGCACCGCGCCGCCTTCGTGCCGGATCTGAAGCAGTTGAAGGTGGCGACAACCGCGGATTACTGGCGTCAATCCATCGTAACCGGAAAGCCAGGCAGCCTCATGCCCGCCTTTTCACAAAATCTTGGCGGCCCTCTGACCGACCTTCAAATCCAATCTCTTGTGGACTATTTGACCGCCAATTTCAAACCAAACTCCCCGCCGACAGCGTCGACTCTCGCGGCTCCCATCGCTCCGAGCAAATAGGCCTGGACTGGGGCGGGAACAAGCGGCAGAGCAAGAAAGGCGAAAGTTTACCGGAACGAGTGTGCCCTGTGAAAAGAGGACTCTTCATCACCCTTGAGGGCACCGAAGGAAGCGGCAAGTCTACTCAAATCCGATGGCTCGCCGAAAGGTTGCGGCGCGAAGGGTGGCCGACCCGCGAGCTGCGAGAACCGGGGGGCACCCCAATCGGCGAGGAAATTCGGCATACACTCAAGCAGAGCGCGGCGAACAGCGCCATGACTCCCGAGACCGAGCTGCTATTGATGAACGCCAGCCGGGCGCAGTTGGTCCGTGAAGTCATCCAGCCGGCCCTGACGGCCGGCGAGGTCGTCGTCTGCGACCGCTTCTTTGATTCCACCGTGGCTTACCAGGGATACGGCAGGCAGTTAGATCTCGAAAAAGTGCGCCGCGTCATCGACATCGCTGTGGGTACCACACGGCCCGATCTCACACTTCTTTTGTTCATCCCGGTCGGAGTCAGCGAGGCGAGACGGCGGCATCGCAACTCTGAAGTGTTGGCCCCGGTAAGGGATCGCATGGAGGAGTCAGGGCCGGAGTTTTTTGAACGAGTGGAACGGGGGTATCGCGATTTGGCCGCAGCGGAGCCGGAACGCGTGTGTTTCCTGGATGCCACGGGGAGCATGGAAGATGTTCGGGAGGCGATCTGGAGGAAGGTTTCCGAACTCATGGGACGCTCCTAAAGTGGCAGCGGCGTCCCGCCGCTGTTCCCAGCAGAGCCGAGACGGCTCTGCCACTTTTACCGACAACCTCGGGATGCGTGAGGACACTCGCCCACCCGGTTTATGGAAAACTCCTAGGTGTGATATGGGTCAGCGTTTGGAATGTTAAAAGCCGGGCAGGCTATTTTCTTCGAGTGGATTCCTTGACACAGCTCAGAAAGGGTGCTCTAGTGACTGTATTGGGAAACGAACCAGCTTTCGGGCGAAGGTCAGTTCAAAGTGAAGATGTTCTTTGTATCGCCCAGTAGATTTCAGTTTTGGTTACGTACAAACCGAAGCTGATGTTCCCCGTAATCCCACTGATGTACTAATTCCGAAAGTTCCCCGGGTCCGACAGCCACCCCCTGGCTGAGGACCCGGTTTTTTTTGTCTTTAACAGAAATTAATTGCAGCCCTCAGGATAATGCGAGGATAGTAGGGCTGATTTTCGAGTCCTCATGATCGAGTGGCACATTCAATCCAGGTCACATCATTGCCAGCGTTGCCATGTGACATTCAGGGATAAAGAACCTTTTCATACTCTGCTGTCCGAGGAGAGAATGGGTTACGCGCGGCTCGATGTCTGTGAAGGATGCTGGAAAAACACCCCGGTTGAAAAGGAAACCGCTTCCATCTCGCATTGGCAGAGTGTGTATGTCCCACCCCCATTGACCCCCCCGGAACCGATCCAAAAGGAAAATGCCGAAAGTCTTCTGAGGAGGCTCGTCGAGCTGCACGATCCCGCGCATCTTGCCTGTTGTTATATTCTGGCAGCCATGCTGGAGCGCAAACGGATTTTGAAGGTGAAAGAGCAGATCAAACGAGATGGCCAGCGCGTCTTTTTGTACGAACACCCCAAAACGGGAGATTTGTTCACGATCGTGGATCCGGGATTGCAATTGAACCAGCTCGATCAAGTTCAACGAGATGTCGCGACCCTTCTCGAACGCGGTGGCGCGCCCGAATCTCAGATGCCGAACGCATCACGAGAAGCTAACCCCCTGGCCGACAAATCGGTCGCGCCGGAGTTGAAACCACTGCCGCAGAAAACCTTACAAAGCCCTGTGGATCAGAGCGTGCCGGTCGAACTCGGTGAGCTTGAGGGAGGCGACGAAGGAGTTGCGCCCCCGGCCACAGCATCTTAGAGTTGGGGACCGTTGAGCCTAGACCAGAAACCGCGTCGTCTTCATGGAGAAACCATCCGACAAACCCAGCGAGGGAGCCCTGCAGAACCGGATCGGTTACTGGTTCCGAAACCCGCTTTTCCTGAAGGTGGCTCTCACACACCCCTCAGCGTCGATGGAGAGCTCGCCCATCGCTCGAAACAATCAGCGTCTGGAGTTCCTCGGGGACGCGGTCCTGGAGCTTGTTTTGACTCATGAACTCCATGACCGGTTCCTGGACGTCGATGAAGGGTCGCTCACGAAAGGGCGTGCCGAGCTGGTCAATCGGAACGCGCTTGCGGACAAAGGATTCGAGCTCAAGCTCGGCTCGCACTTGATCCTGAGCAAGGGGGAGGAGCAACACGGCGGACGCAGCCGGCCCTCCGTTTTGGCCGACACCTTCGAGGCGCTGGTTGGGGCTATTTTCTTGGATGGAGGATATGATTCAGCCCAAGGGTTCGTTCTGAGACAATTCCAAAACCAAGTGGGGAAGGTTGCCGGCGTGCCTCAGATTGAAAACCCAAAGGGCGAGCTCCAGGAACTGTTGCAGGCGCGATCAACGGCTTCGTTGGTGTATCGGTTGGAAATGTCATCAGGACCTGATCATAACCGAGATTTTGAGTGTTCAGTGTGGCACGAGAACGAGGAGCTTGGGCGGGGATTTGGGAAGAGCAAAAAGCTGGCTGAAACGAAAGCGGCGGAAATGGCATTGCGACGCCTGGGAAGTCCGGGAGTTCAGCGTATTCCGGAGCCTGCCGCGGTGTGAGTGGAGCGTCCTCGGCTCCTGCAGCACGCTCCGCCGCGAAGTGGGGGATGCGAGCGGGGACCCTTGTGCGAATGGGACCATTCCGTCCAGGAAACCGCCCTTGACGCACCTTGGACCCTCCATTACGTTGCGGCGGATGGAACGGTGGAATCCTGTTGCTATGCAAAACTTTCTGGTTCCGATGGTGGTGGAGCAAACCGGGCGCGGCGAGCGCGGGTATGACATTTATTCCCGGCTGCTGGTGGATCGCATCGTTTTCCTGGGGACCCCGGTCGACGACATGGTGGCGAATGTCATCATCGCCCAGTTGTTATTCCTTCAAATGGCGGATCCAAAGAAGGACATTCATCTTTACATCAACTCCCCTGGAGGCAGCGTGACAGCGGGTTTGGCGATCTATGACACCATGCAGTTCATGACCTGTGATATGAACACCTACTGCATCGGCCAGGCGGCCAGTATGGGTGCCGTGCTTTTGTGTGGTGGAACCAAGGGCAAAAGGTTTGCGCTGCCGAACGCCAACATCATGATCCATCAAGTTCTGGGCGGCGCGGAAGGCCAGGCGAGCGATGTCGAGATACGGGTCCGTTACATGCTCAAACTCAAACAGCGACTCAATAGCATCATTTCCAAACACACCGGGAAACCGGTAGACCAGGTCGAGCGGGACTGCGACAGGGATAATTTCATGAGTGCTGAGGAAGCCAAGGCCTACGGGTTGGTGGACGAGGTCGTCCAGTCCAGGAAAGAAATCCCCGCCCTCAACCCCACTCCGGTTGTCTGAGATCATTTCCAGAGCGCGGCCCCGAGAACGATTGAGGTTTGGAGGAACGCGACAATTTGAAACCATTTTCCCATGGCCCGCCCCTCCCAACTGACACTCTGCAGCTTCTGCGGCAAATCGCACGCGGAGGTTCGCAAGCTTATTCAAGGGCCCGGTGTTTACATTTGCGACGCCTGCGTGCTCGTCTGCAAGAGCGTGCTCGACAAGGAATTGCGTTCTGACAACCGCAAGCCGCTGCCGAAACTGAAAGTGCCCAAGCCTGCGGATATCAAGAAGTTATTCGACCTCCATTGCATCGGCCAGGACCATGCCAAGAAAACGCTCGCCGTCGCGGTTTACAACCACTACAAAAGAATTCAGATTCTCCAAGCCCGTCCTGATTCCGCCCCGGCTTCTCAACACGCGGATGTGGAAATCGAGAAGAGCAACATTCTCCTGATCGGACCGACTGGGTCAGGAAAAACCCTGTTGGCTCGCACACTGGCCAAGGCACTCGACGTTCCGTTTGCCATCGCCGACGCCACCACACTGACCGAAGCGGGTTACGTGGGTGAGGACGTGGAAAACATAGTGCTCCGATTGCTGCAGAATGCCGATCACGACGTCAAGCGGGCTCAGACAGGAATCATTTACATCGATGAGATCGACAAAATCGCGCGTAAGACCGAGAATGTTTCCATCACGCGCGATGTGTCTGGGGAGGGTGTTCAACAGGCTCTGTTAAAAATCCTTGAAGGGACGACCTGCAACGTGCCCCCGCAAGGCGGGCGAAAGCATCCCCACCAAGAATACATCCGGGTGGACACCAGCGGGATCCTCTTCATCTGCGGGGGCGCCTTTGTGGGCCTGGAAAAAATTATTCAGAAACGGCTCGGCAATCGTGTGATGGGATTTCGACCTGCCGAGCCCGGAGGCGGGTTCCTCTCCTTGGATCCCCGCGCTTCCATGCAATTTGTGGAACCTGAGGATCTTCTTGCGTTCGGATTCATCCCGGAGTTTATCGGACGCCTCCCCATGACGACGGTTCTTGAAGAGTTGACCGAGCGTCAGCTCGTCCAGATATTGACATCCCCAAAAAATTCACTCACCAAGCAGTTCGCCAAATTGCTGGCCGCCGACGGCGTCCAGTTGGAGTTTTCTTCGGACGCGCTTGATGAAATCGCCGCCCAGGCTGTGAAGAAGGGGACAGGAGCTCGCGCATTGCGCGCCATGATCGAGAAATTAATGCTCGACGTGATGTTCGAAATTCCCGGTCGCGAGGATGTTGAGGCCATCACGATTACGGCCGATGTCGTGCGGGGCGGGAGCAAGCCTTTGATTCGCACCCGGGCCGGCGAAGCCGCCGCCTGACCCACGGACCCACCGACCCGCGCCTTGGGACCCTTTCCTGTCTGGTTTCCATCCGTTTTGCCAACTCCCTCCCGCATGAATGCTCAACCCCCAATCAAGGAACAGAGCCTATGTTTGTCGCCAACCATGTAAAAGCGATCCCGCGCTCCGGCATCCGCGAGTTTTTCGAGGTCGTGCAGAACACCGCCGGAGTGATTTCGCTCGGGGTCGGAGAACCTGATTTTGCAACCCCTTGGCACATACGGGAAGCCGCGATCTATGCCCTCGAACGGGGCCGCACGAGCTACACATCCAACTTGGGACTGCTTCGGTTGCGCGAAGCCATCAGCCGGAGTGTCGAAGAGAGCTTCGGCCTGCGCTACAGCGCCAAGTCGGAGATCCTGGTCACCGTGGGCGTCAGCGAGGCCCTGGACATTGCGTTGCGAGCGGTGCTCAACCCCGGGGACGAAGTAATTTACCACGAACCGTGCTACGTCAGTTACGCTCCCTCGGTCGCCCTCGCGCATGGGATTCCGAAGCCGGTGGAGTGTCTGGTGGAAAATGGGTTTGCCGTGACTGCTGAGGCTGTTGAAAAAGCCGTGACTCCGCGGAGCAAGGTGCTGATGCTCAACTTTCCCACGAACCCGACGGGTGGGACCATGAGCCGCGAGGAGTTGACAAAGGTCGCCGACGTGGCCCGGCGCCACAATCTGCTGGTCATCACAGACGAGATTTACTCCGAACTCACGTTCGAAGGGGAACACACCAGCATTGCCGCCCTCCCAGGAATGAGGGAACGGACGATTTTTCTCCACGGGTTTTCGAAAGCCTACGCGATGACAGGATTCCGGATCGGCTACGCCTGCGGTCCGGAAGAGCTGGTGGAGGCGATGATGCGGATTCATCAATACTCGATGCTCTGCGCGAGCATCATCAGCCAGGAAGCAGCCGTGGAAGCGCTTCAGAACGGCCGGCCCGATACCCTCGAAATGCGCGAGCAATATCGGATGCGCCGCAATTACATCGTCAAAGCATTGAATGACATGGGCCTGCCGTGTCACTTGCCTCGAGGATCCTTCTACGCGTTCCCCAGCATCCGTGGCACTGGGCTTACCTCGAGGGAATTTGCGGTCCGGCTGCTGCGGGAGCATCAAGTCGCCTGCGTTCCTGGAAGCGCTTTCGGCGCTTGTGGCGAAGGTTTTTTGCGCTGCTGCTTTGCCACGGCTCTCGATCAGATCCAGGTGGCGACAGAGCGCATCGACAAGTTCCTCAGAAGTCTGCGCGGCGGGTGCGGTTAGTGGTTGGCATGCAGTCCGGCAGTCGCTAGCGTTGCCAAGGGAAGCAATCATGCACGACGCCACCGATCCGATGTCCGCCGAGGCCGCCAGGGTTCTCCAAGGGTTGAACCCCTTCGTCTCGCGGTTGGGAAACCCCGATGGGCTGAAGGCTCTCGCATCGACTTTGTCGACTCTCCAGCTCCCGCCCATCCGATCCGTGACGGCTCTTCGGGATTTTCTCCGCGTTTATCGGAGCCGCGTATTGATCCCGACCGAGCTGCCCGCAATCAAGAGCGCCTACGAGTTCGCCGCACGCGGGCAGGCTCGCGAGCTGATCGCGCTCGATCAAGCAGGATCCTGCGAAGCGGAGCGGATGCCCTTCGCCGACGTGAGCGCGATCATTGGCCAAGCACAGTTGCGCCGCCTGCGACCCATGCGGGGCAATCGTGTTCTGACACGCTACCTCGATGCGATCTCACGGGGTGAAGCCAAGGGATGGCATACGATCGCCTACGGACTGATTCTCGCGAGTTTTTCAATGCCCCTCAGACAAGGACTCGTGCATTATGCGGAGTCGACGTTGCAGGGCTTTGCTGAAGCGGCCTCCGTTCCCTTGCGGTTATCGGAGCAGGAGCAAATCGAATTGGTCCAGGAAGCCTGTTCGGAGGTCGGAACCTCGGTCAACGAACTGCTGGGGCCGTCCGGCTTGACGGTGGCCTGAATGAATGTCCCCTCTTTGGATACTGCTTTGCATCGGATGCTACTTTGGGTTCCTGCTGGCCATCGCCTGGAGGACCTCGCGTGGTGCCACAAGCGGGAGCTATTATCTCGGGAACAAGACTTCGCCCTGGTACGCAGTGGCCTTTGGCTACATTGGGGACAGCCTTTCTGGAGTCACTTTCATCTCGGTGCCAGGCCAGGTCGCGATTTCTAAGTTCTCGTACCTTCAGGTCGTCCTGGGCAACTTGGTGGGTTACGCGATCATCGCCGGCGTGCTGCTCCCCCTGTATTACCGGCTTAACCTCACTTCCATCTACAGCTATCTCGGGTCGCGCTTTGGATCGCGTGCCCAAAAAACGGGTTCATTTTTCTTCCTGATTTCGCGCATGACAGGAGCTGCGGCCAGGCTTTATTTGGCTGCGAGCGTGCTCCAATCGTTTATCTTCGATGCCTGGCACATTCCCTTCGCGGTGACCGTTTCTGTCTCGATCCTTCTCATGCTGGCCTACACGGTGCAGGGAGGCATCAAAACGCTGGTCTGGACAGACACGTTTCAGTCCACGTTCCTCCTCCTGGGCCTGGGACTTTCCATGGTGGCCATCGCACACAGGTTGGACCTGAATCTGTGGCGCCTCATTTCACTCGTGAGAGAGAGCGAGATGAGCCAGATTTTTTTCTGGGATTGGAGGGATAAGAACTACTTTTGGAAGCAGTTCCTGAGCGGAATATTTTTGGCGATCGCCATGAATGGTCTGGATCAAAACATGATGCAGAAGAACCTCAGTTGCCGAACCCTGGGCGAGGCTCAATCCAATTTGTACGCCTTCTCGATCGTGATGGTCTTGGTGAATGTCGTCTTCCTTTCCCTGGGCGTCCTCCTGCACCATTTTGCCCGCATCAAAGGGATCGTCCTGCCGACTAGGACTGATGCCTTGTTCCCCACGCTGGCGTTGCAGCACCTCGGAGTGTTTGCCTCCGCCGCATTTGTCATTGGCCTGACGGCGGCCACGTTCTCGAGCGCCGACTCGGTTTTGACGACTTTGACGACCTCGTTCTGTTTCGATTTCCTAGGACAAGAAAGGTCCGGGGCATCCGAAGTGGAAAAGACGCGGCGACGACACCTCGTTCACGCTGGGTTTGCCATCCTCCTCCTGTTCGTGATCCTTGCTTTCCGAGCTCTGGATAGCGACGCCGTCATCAACGCGATCCTCCGGCTCGCTGGGTACACCTACGGGCCTTTGCTCGGACTGTTTAGCCTCGGGTTGATCACCCGACGCCCGGTCGAAGACCGCTGGGTGCCCTGGGTCTGTTGCGGTTCGCCGATTCTGTGCCTGGTTCTTGAAGTGAAGGCCCCGATGTGGTTCGGGGGTTATCGATTTGGGTTTGAGCTGCTCCTCGTGAACGCGCTGATCACGGGAGGGATTCTGTGGCTCTCGCATCCGCGCGGAAAAGAGGGCGCGCTCGATTCCAAGCGGCCCTGAACTCCATGCAAAGGTCCGTGAGCAGCTCCCGATACGAACGAAGGAAAGCGCGCTGGTTCCTGGAAAGGGGATACACCCAGTGTCATTGTAAATCCTCACCCTTCAAACCTTTGACGGTCCAGTCCAAATTATACTCCCCATAAGGAATCGTTTTGTTGAGCTTTTTCCATCTGGCAAACTCGGAATGACTGTCCACGAATAACAACGGGACCCCCTCCTTGCCATGGGCGATGTTCCGATCCCCAAGGTTGCCGTTCTCGGGTTCGGCAAAACACGAGATGACGGCCTTTTTGGACGGCGACAGGACGTCCGTGGTAGCGCGAACGGTCAACTTCGGGCTTTGGGTGTCGTCATTGTAGAATTGGTGGTAATAATAGTAGGAATCCGGGAACAGCAGGTCGTTGGTGCGCAGGCCTCCGTTGCCAGCCCCATTTTTGATGGTCCACTCGATGTTCCATGCTTTTCCTTTGTCAGCCGGGCACTTGTAAAACTCGTAAGCGTTCGTGCTCAAGTAAGGATTAAAAAGCTTGAACAAATCCACGAAAGGCATCTGCGGCCAAGCGCGCCCGGAGAACGGAAACTTCTCATTGTTATCATTGGAATACATGGCCAGCGTCATGCCGATCTGTCGGAGGTTCGAAAGGCATCGCGCTGTGTTGGCTTTTGTCTTGGCCTTGGCGAGGGCGGGGAGCAGCATTCCGGCAAGGATCGAGATGATGGCGATGACGACCAGCAATTCGATGAGGGTGAAGGCGAGCCATCGCCTGCGATCGAGTTGAGTGAGTCCAATGCGGGAGGAAGCGGCGGGAATTCGGGAGAACCCAATAGAACTCATAATAAAGATCGCGGTTTCCCACCTAATCTAGACTTCGGCGCGCTGAAATCAACCTGAATTCCAGGGCACTGAGGACTCCCATATTGACCCTCAAAATGGACGTCAATGCCGCTGGTTTATGACCAAGGGACGGAGTGGGAGGGTCGAAGGAATAAAAGTGTTGAGTGCGGTTCGCAATCAAACTCTCTTTGCCAAAGGCACGACGAATGGCTTGCGGTATTCACGCGTGAGAAACGCGTCGGCTGCCGAGTTGTCGAGGAACTTCTCTTTGTTCGCTTCGAGACGCAGCAGCGCACCAAGGGTGAGCTTAGATTTATCCAAATCCACATCATTTTCGGCGAGGTGCTTGCGGGTTCGCTCGAGCGTCTCCACCGCATCACCTGGATCCTTCAGCGTAGTCAGTTGTTCTTGGATCTCACGGGGCGAGGACGGATGGCCCAGTCGCCACGAGATGTTCCCGATATGACAGAGCGCGGTGGACTGATGGCCTTCGAGGATGTCGGCGTTCAGTTCGGAGGCTTTGCGGCTGCGCATCGCTTTGAAGAAATTCGCAAAGTGGTTTTCGCTCTCGCCTTCAAAAGTCCGGACGAGTTTACCCTCCAAATCGAACAACGATGTGTCGGCGATAATCCCCTCCGTGCCTCTGAAGATCCAGCCGTTCTTGTATTGCGGATTGAACGGTCCGCTCTTCAATCCGCGGGTCTCCGACATGATGGTCTTGCCGTCGAAATCGTAGATGACGACCTGCGTGTTCGGCGTCTCCGCGGCGTCGGAATAGCCGAAACGTCCGCCGTAACTGATGACCGAACGGCCCAGTCCGGTGACCCCGAGGCCCCATCGGCAGATGTCCAGGGAGTGGATATTGTTGTTCCCGAGCTCGCCGTTGCCCATGCTCCAGAACCAGTGCCAATCGTAATGAAACTTCGGGCGCGTCAGCGGACTCATCGGTGCCGGGCCAGCAAACAGGTTGTAATCCACGCTTGTGGGAACTTGAAACTGACCAGGCCCGCCGATCGACTCTCGTCGGCCATACACAATGCTCCGAGCGAGTTTCACGACGCCGAGCTTGCCGTCGTGAATGTAATGGATGGCTGCCGCCAGCGCCCCGTTGGATCGGTTCTGGGTTCCACCCTGGCAGATGCGGCCCAGCTTGCGCGCCACCTCCACGATCTGGCGGCCTTCGTGGATATTATGGCTGACCGGTTTCTCGACATAGACATCCTTGCCCGCTTGCATCGACCAAATTGCCGCGAGCGCGTGCCAATGATTCGGTGTCGCGATGAAAACTGCGGCAACCGATTTGTCCTCGAGAATCAGCCGCAAATCCTGCACGGCTTTCGGTTGCGGACGATTCTTGGCGGCGATATCGGCAGCCAATTCGGCAGCGCGGTCACGGTCGGGATCGCAGACGTACGCGATCTCGCAGGCCGGGAGGCGAGCCAGTTCGCTTGCGTGTTGTTTCCCACGGATGCCGCAACCGATGATGGCCACAGTGATTTTGTCATTGGCGCTCACGGATTGTTGTGCCGCGGCCACAAGCGCGCCGGGACTCGATGCAGCCGCAGCCGCAGCGAGCAAGGATTCTTCGAGAAATCGCCGACGACTGAGCTTTGACATAGGAGCCACTACAGGTTCGTTTTCTACGGGGCTTGAGCTTAGCCGTTCAATTTTTCCGGGGTTGTCTGATAGGCCCTTGCGCGGAACATGAAATCGACAATGCTCCCTTCGTGCGGCTGCAACCAATCCAGCTTGATAGTCGGGATGGGGCCGATGTTAAGCCGGTCAATATTCGTGGCCTCCAGAAGCTGGCTCCCCCAAACCTTGTCGTTCGTAATGGCGCTGCACACGAGCGTCTGTCCAATCTTTTGGATCATGTCAGCCTGAGGACATTGGATGACCGTCACGTAGGGGAACATGTATTCCGTCTGCGCAATCTTACGCTCCGGTGAATCACCATGAAGCACCCACGGACGGAGATAGGCGCTCCTTTCGGTCTCGACCAGCCGCGATCCGAACTTCAGCGTCATGTCGGTCACGCCGTCCTCCTTTGCCTTGTCCAGAATGGACGCGTGGATCGCCTTGGCTTGACCGGGCACGGTGAATGCAGCCAGGGAGGCGGTGGGATCTTCCGGGGGTTTCACTTCCATGGGGCCGAGCCGCTCCGCCAACGCTTGCGCGATCTCTTTCGTGTGCCGCGACGCCCAGATGCCGGAGCAGTTGATGCATCCCCGACCGCTGTTCAAGTAAACGCTGTCCACCATCAGATCGAGGTATTTCTCCCAGTTGTCCACTTCGTCGTCACCTAGCAGAATCTTGCTGAACCCCGGTCCGTGAACCTGGACGCAGGGATTGCCGTGGTAACGCTGGACCGTCTCCGTGCTGCCGAAAATCTTCACTCGCTGGCAACGGGCGACGACCTCGGCCCCCATCTCGCCGCCGCCCGGATAAACGCTGATAGCCTCGCGCGGAACTCCGGCTTCAAAAAACGCCGCTGCCATGCGATACGGCGTCCACGGTTCCTGCGGGCCAGGCTTGAGCACGAGCCCAATCTGCATGGGTATCACCGGCAGCCAAAGCGTGTGGACTCCCGGCGAATTTGATGGCAGGACCAGCCCCAACACCGGCGACTGCGCCTGGTAGCTGACCACCACGCCGCGGGACTCCATCCCGTAACCGCGGGTGAGGATATCGAGGTCCAGACCGCGGGTGAGGCAATCCAGGATGCGATCCATGTTCGACAGCACGAAATGATTCTTGGCCATGTTTGCTTTGCACATGTGCTCAGGCAGGCCTGTCGAAGCGGATTGTTGCCGGGCGAAATCATCAGGCGACTGCTGCCCGTCGCCCATAGGCAGGGTGGCATCCTTGTAAAGCTCGCCAGCTTTCTTCATGATCTGGATGAGCTGGCGGATCGGAATGTCACGTAACACACCCCGAGCACGCGGCGCATGCTTCATGTCTTTAGCCATCAGACCAGGATTGGCCTGGCTTACCTTGGCGAGGGTTTCGCCGGTAACGAAGTGATTGACATGATCGAGCTGGAGGCTCTCGTAAGGCTGACCCCAGCGGAGGACAGGAATTTTAACCATAAAGTTTTTTCATCAAACTGTGGGCCGAGAATCGGCTGTACTGCTTCAGTGGTATTGGCTACTTCCAGGCGTGAGGTTTCAAGCAAAACTTCTCTCGAGGAAGCTCAGAACACACCATCCCACGAAGTGGTCCTAGCCAGAACGGGCCATCAGCAGTTCTCAAACAAACAGGGCGCTGAACCCGGATGCCATCCCACGCACAACACCCAGTCTCAATGGCCGCGCGCTGGCTCGGCCGGAACGCCCCTCCGCCTTGCCAGCCCCCTATTGGCTCACGGTCTGGGTTGGGGCATACTCAATCCGGATGATTTTCGAATCGAAGTTATTTCCCCAGTTGGTGCCGAACTCGATCATATAAAGGCAGCCATCAGGGCCCAGCTCCATATCCATCGGCCGCTTAAAGCTCATCCCCTTCAGGAAAGGCTCGATTTTCTGAACTTTTCCTTCGGCATCCAGTTTCACAGCCATGATCCAGTTACGGGACCATTCGTAAATAAACAGCGTGCTATCGAACTCGGCAGGGAGTTTGTGTGGCGATTTTAATTTAGGATCGAAATAGTAAACTGGCCCGGCCATCGCAGTACGCCCACCGGACCGTAGCATCGGGAACTTGGTCGATGGGGAGGCGGGATAATAAATGAGCGCCGACTGGGCGGGCGGCAGGTCCTTGATGCCTGTGTTGTTTGGGGAGTTGTTGACCGGATGTTCGGCGTCGTAAAATGTGGGTTTGAAATCGCTGGCCATCCAGGGTTCCTCTTTTGAAGGCCACTCCGACTCCGGTTTGCCATCTTTCTTTGCTTTTTCGCGAGCTGCCTTGGCATCCATGTATTTTTGACGGGCCCCATAATCTACAGCCGCGTAGGGCTTGTTGTTCGCCACGAAATAGGGCCACCCGAAGAATCCGGGACCGCGTGCCTGGTTGATCTCGTCGTAGCCAGCTCCACCGCGTTGTTCATCGAGTTGTCCCGCGTCAGGGCCGACCTCGCCCCAATAGAGAAAACCGGTTTTTTGGTCGATCGCGATGCGGAAAGGATTTCGGTTGCCCATCACATACACCTCGGAACGCGTACCAGGGGTGCCTAGCTTGAAGAGATTCCCGGGCGGGATTTCGTAGCCCCCTTCGGCCTTGGGTTTGATGCGCAGGATTTTTCCCGCGAGCGCGTTGGCATTCGCAGAGGACCGTTGAGCATCCCAAGGGTAGCGGCCTGGACGTGGGTCATTAGGGGAATACCCGTCGGAATCGAAAGGGTTGGTGTTGTCCCCAACGGAAATGTAGAGGTTGCCGTGCGCATCAAACGCGAGTGAGCCGCCGACATGGCAGCACTGTTCACGTTGGACCGGATTGTCGAAGATTATCTTCTCGCTTGCGAGGTCAAGTTCCTCACCTTTCAAAGTGTAACGGGAAACGCGGATGATGCCCGTTTTGCCCTGCCCATCGTGCGTGGTTTCGGGAAGGGAATGATTGAGATAAATCCAGTGGTTTTGGGCGAATTGCGGATCCAGTGTGACGCCCAGCATGCCCTCCTCCAGACCGTCGAACACCTTGATGGATCCAATTGTCACCGTTGCTTTGGTGTCCGGTTTCCACATTTTGACGACACCCGCGCGTTCTGCTGTGAACACCCTGCCATCGAAAGCCACAGCCAGCTCCATCGGATCCTTCAGCGTATCGGCAAGTTTGCCATCCACTTCCCGATCCTCGTCGAGAAGGATCTTTCTGAAATTGCCATCGGTTTCGTGCCGCGGAGGGGGGGATGCAGGAGGGGCTTGGCCGCGCAAACCGGTGAACCCAGTCAGGCTGAGGATCAGGGCGCAGGTTAGAAATGTGGTTTCTCGCATAAGCGAGGGTGTGGACGCAATTCTCCAGTCAACAATTCATCGAAATTATCTGGCGAGAAACGCGACGCACACCGGGGATCCGACGGACACTTTCTGGCCTGTGGGTTCGAGGCGTCCGCTTTTTGGGTCGATGCGGAACACGAATGCGTTGTCAGAATTCTGGCCGCCAGCGATCAAGTATTGGCCCGTCGGATCGATGCCGAATCCGCGCGGAATCTTCGCCAACGAGGGTTCATTCTCGATCAATTTCAGGTGGCCTTTGGGATCGATTGAGAACACCGCGATGGTGTCATGGCCCCGGTTCGAGCCGTAGAGAAACTTGCCGTTGGGATGCACAAACACTTCGGCGGTGCTGTAGCTCGGGTGGACGGCCACCCCTTCTGGCAGTGTTGAGACAGTCTGGATCTCGGTCAATCGGCCCGCGCTGGAATCGTAACCGAAGGCGGTCACGGTGCAGACCATTTCATTGATCACGAATCCAAAACGGCCCTTGGGGTCAAATCCAAAATGCCTCGGGCCAGAGCCGGGTGCGACCGCCGCGAACGCCGGGTCGTTAGGGGTGAGACTCCCTTGGGCGGCGTCGAAGCGGTAGATCTTCACCTGGTCAAGACCCAGGTCCGGAACGAAAACGAAACGATTCGCAGGGTCGGTGTAGATGCCATGCGCGTGCGGAGCCTCTTGTCTGCCACGATTCACGCTGGAGCCCGTGTGCTGCACGAAGGCGCTGGCGGGACGAAGCGTTCCGTCCGAGTTGATCGGCAGACAGGCCACGCTGCCGCCTGAATAGTTAGCCACCAACACATTCTTGCCGGCGGGGTCGACGACCAGATGGGTCGGTCCCGTTCCGCCTGAAGGTTCCTGGTTGAGTTTGCTCAACATCCCACTTTTGGGGTCGATAGACCAGGCGATGACGCCGCCGCCTTTTTCCATTTCTCCCACCGAATAAAGAAACCGTTTATTGGGATGGATGGCGAGAAAACCTGGATTCTGGGCCTCTCCAACGAGCGTGGCATCGCTCAGATGGCCGGTCGCGAGGTCGAGGTGTGAGAGGTAGATGCCTTTGCTGGCTTTGCCGGTGTAGGTCCCAAAATAAACGCTGACCGGACTTGAAGCGGCGGAGGCGGAGGACAAAGCGGCGTGGCTCATAATCATCAAACTTCCCAAAAGACAAGTGGCGCGGTGAAAGAGTGGCGTGTGCATCAACCTATCACAGAGCCAATCGACGGAAAAAATCGAGATAAAAATGACAAGCAGCTTTTTTGTGGAGAGAGGCGCGAAGCCCTCACGAGCCCTGATCTTGCCATCGAAATTGTGGCACCGATGCCAAAATCAGGGCTCGACGACGAAGTCTCGCCCCATCCTTGCGGAGTTCATGGCCAGGATTCAGATCCAGAGTTCCGGGCGCGGCTCGTTCTGGGAACTCCCGCCTCGCCTTCGCAGGGTGCTTCTCCCCCTCGGCAAATGCTCTCCAACCGGACGAGGAACCCGCCCATGAGGTGGCGCTGGTTGTAGCGATAGAGGGTCTCCACCAACCCGCGATGCACCCGTCCGCGCTGCTCGGCATACAAGAGGCACAGCCAACGATAGTACACCTCCATGCTTTTCATGTTTTGCGTGAAATTGATCCGCAGCAAAGCGTCGATCTGCTCTTCGGCGTCCTCGTCGAAAAAGTGGCTTAAATCGGCTTCCGGACCGCCCAGGACCGGACGGTAACGTTGCACAAAAACATACGCACCCGGCAGCGAGCGGAGGAATTGAAACCGCTTCACATCGTCCGCTAGGGTGGTGTCGAACCCATACATGCTCACAAACGCCACATTATCCCTCTGGGTCACTTGCAATAACTCGTACCGCCTCCGCACCAAATCGAGGGCCCGCGTGTTGTTCAGGCTGAAATAATAATTCCGGCGCGTAAAACGGACGTTCGAACAGCGAATCCGCCGGAGCAACCCGGCCGTCTCCTCCGTCAGAAGGCGCACATCCAGCGTTTGATTAAAGTTAACCTGGAGGTCGCGGCGCAGCATTTCCTCCATCAATTCGATTGCCTTGGGGTGTGACAGGATGTTGTCATCGAGCAAAATCAGCTTCGTGCGTTCTCCCGCGAGCAAAGAGTCAAAGTCGCTCACGATCCGCGGCTTGCCTTCCTTGATCGGCACGATGCAAAACGGGCAGTGCAACGGGCAGCCCCGTGTGAGGAATCCGATCGCCCGGTCGCCGAGCTCGGGATAGAGGGAATAATCAGCACGCAAATCCTCGATCTCAGGTGCCAACCTGAGTTTGATGTCCACCCCCGAACCTCCCAATTGCAGCGCGGATCCGTATTGGTGCTTTAGCTGTTCGACCCGTTTCGCGGACTGGGGAAACGCAAAAACACAGCTAGCGAACACCGTCTCCACACGGGTTACCCGCGAGTCCCGCCGCGCTAGGACGACCTTGCGGCCTTGGGCCTTGAAATGCTGGCTTAATTTCATCAGCGCGAGGTTCGGCAACTGGCTGTCCACATCGATCAACAACACCGCCCCCGGCGGCAACCGCGGCACCGGAGCGCGCTTGGGCCGAGGCGCCGGCATGGGTACCGGAAGGGTTTCCCTCGACAGACGTGGTGGAAAGTTCGCTCTTCCTCGCGAGGAAAGGGTCACCACAAATTGCAGATTTGGGAACATCGAATCGAGCAGGTAAAGGAACCCCGGAATGGATTCCGGAGGACACCAATCCTCGATCCCATCCAAAACCAGCACCCCTGACTGGTGAAACGGCTCCACGCATCGCACCGACGCTTCCAGTAGATGACGAGCGGCATCCAACACCACAGTCGCCAGGGTCTGTTGCACCGGGTTTAGCCCCTGCCAGTCTGCCCGAAAATCGTGCCGCTTTTCGAGCCAGGCTTCGGGTTGGATAGGCAGGAACTCACTCAATTCCCGGTTCAACCGAGTGATGAACCCCAGCGAACGGCCTTTCTCGTACAGGACACCCTTCAGATGAAGGCGCTCCAAAAACGCAAGCGGATCCGTCAGGCGCGCCTCCGGATCGAACAAGGACGCGAACCGTTTCAAACGATGATGCGGATCGGCGAAATTGAAGGAATCCGTATTCACGTGGGCGCGAATCCGGTGCCCATACCCGAGCAGCAGCCAACCCGAATTGCCGGCTCCCAAGTGAGGTTTGCCCATTTTGGCTAACGGATCGTCCTGCTTCAGTTCCTGCCAGCTAAGGGGCAAGACTTCCCTGGAAGCAACAATTTTCCAACCACCTCTTCTGCGAGGACATTGCGAAGGCGCGCATTCCTGGGGCACCTGGCGATTCATGACAAACTCGAGCGTGATTGGCTCCTCGCCTGCCGCAGCAAACGGCGGCAGCACCTTGCTCAGCTCAAGTGCCTGCCGTTTGCCGGCGCAGGCCAGCGCAAGATAACCCACCAAAGATCGGGACCTGGTACCGCGCGGCAGCACCGTCCACTTCCGGATGGCATCATCACCGCTTCGAAAATCCCAGGCGAACTTGTCCAGACCTCGGGCATTGGCCGTAAAAAGGCGTTCAAGATGCATGGAAAAAGCAGTTCATCGCCAGGATCATTGAACGCCGTTTCGGCCACCGCAAGAAGTTTGTCAGTCCCGAAGCCGCCCAAACTCCTCAGAAAAAAGGGTGGAAAGCCTGTTGTTATTGAGTTCGCTGGAACTCCGAAAGCAGGGAAAACGATGACTGGCGGCCTAATTCCTGAACAGAGCGCCCAGTCTACTCCCCGTTCTGGCTGTTTCGCTTGGCTCGGCGGTTGATGCCCGCCTGGACGACGCTGCCTGCGTACATAATGCCCACTGTGATCGCAAGGCCACGCCAACCGTCGTATCCGAGCGCGGTTTTGCTCACTGATGCGGCAAGACCAGCTAGGGTTGCGATCCCCACCGACGCAAGCCGGACCATATTGTCTCTCAAAAGTATCACTGCCCTGGGCTCGGAGGACTCACGAACGGTTTCGCCGCGCCGTCTGGTGCGCAAGAAAGTCTCATCGGATTCCTCTGATCTGCTCACCTCGCGCTCGATCACGTAAAGATGGGGAGCATGCCGCGCCATTGATTCCAGGCCGCGTCGAACCACGCAGTCGCGCAACCGGGTGACTTCCGCCACTCGGCGCGCCGTCGCGCGGAGCTGATTTGTTTCGAGGATGGTTCGAACGGCGCGTTCTATTCTCTCCAGCAGCCGCTCCCAGGTCTCAGGCCTCAGGCGTTGGTGGAAGTCTTGAACCGCGCGCGGGGACCGGATCAAGTTGGCTGCAACCCTGCGCCAGCCTGGTGGCCTGTTTTTCTCGTCGGCAGGCACCGAAACGACCAGATCCCAGGGAGGTGTGTCATCGACGTATGGGATGGTGGTGTCGGTCGCTGAGTGGTTCAGGCCCAAGGAATACAACACGGTTCCGGGTCGGCACTCCTTTTTGAACTGACGATCCACCGATTTTCTAAGAATTGACTGAACCTTCACGCCAGTCCTTAAGAATTCCGGCGTAGCATCGGCGTGAAAAGCGAAGCGCGTCATCACGGCGACGCTTACCCTGCGCTTGCCCCACAAGAAAGTACGGGAGTTTTGTTTGGCAACAGTATAACTCTTGGTGATGTTACCAGCATCGTCGATTAAGCAACGCCTGTCGGAGCCTGAAAACGTGAAGATGGTGATCGAACTTCTCCGTGGTGATCCCAAG
>CAMBEJ010000050.1 GCA_945865375.1 Akkermansia muciniphila
GCTCTCTCTGCTTTGTGAGGGAGCCCCATGTAGTCGGCGGCAACATCCCCGACGCCAGTGATCTGGTAGCCGGACACGAATAAGTCCTGCCAGCCATCGTTGTCATAATCGAAAAACCAGCAAGGAAAACTGTTGATGGGCAGGCGAACACCGGCGGCGAGAGCGACGTCGGTAAATTTCCAATTCGATTTCGAACCTTCGGAGACGGCTTGCGGGCCGTCGTTGCGGAAGAGAATGTTCGGACGCCCGCGCACAGAGATGTAGAGATCTGGACGCCCGTCGTTGTTGAAATCACCCGCAGTGACCCCTTTGACGAAGGCGTTCACGATGATTCCATTGGCTGCGGCGCATTCGGTGAATGTCTCATTGCCGTTGTTCCGGTACAATTCGCTAGGATGATTGCCTTTCGCTCTTGATTCGTGCCCAATAAAAAGATCCAGCCACCCGTCGTTGTCAAAATCGAACCAGACGGCGGTTTGGGTTGGATGCAAGCTCAGCACTCCAGCCTCGAACGTCACGTCTGTGAACGTTCCGTTCCCGTTGTTCCTGAGCAGTGATTTTGGAAACCGTCCCGCTTCCTCCATCCACCCGCCACGGAGCACCAAAACGTCGATGTGTCCGTCGTTGTTATAGTCGCCTTGGATCATGTTCAGCCCTCCGGTTTCACCCGTGAGTCCCGCTTTGACGGTGACGTCCGTGAATGTTCCGTTGGCGTTGTTGTGGAACAATCTCATTTGATCTTTGAAACCCAGGGAGGAGGTCATGATGTCCAGATAACCGTCTCCGTCGAAATCTTCGGTGATGCCGCCACCAGAAAGCTCATTCAGCGCAAGCCCTAGCCCGGGGGCCACATCGGTGAAGCGCTTGATGTCATAGTTGGATTGGAAGAGCGTGGGCGGGATTAACCACTGGCTAGGAACCCTCTCGGGATACCCACCCAAGGTCATGTAGGCGATGTTCAAGAGCCACCGAGAGCCGAGATCCTCGGGGAACTCGCCCAGCGTCTGCTGGAGAATCGTGATCGCTTGCGATGAGCCCAGCGTGTTCTTGTGAATGCCTCCTCCTTGGATCGGAAAGATACAGGAGTCTGCGTTGTGGTTGCTGAGACAGTTCATCTGCTCTCCCATGCGGAGACAAGCAAGCGCTTGCAACTGCCTCAGCAATGCTTTGTCCGATCGCACCATTTCCTTGCCTGCTTTTCTAAACTCTTCCTCACTCGCGTTGAATTCTCTGAGCGCTTCTTCGCTACGGCCCGCATTGAGAAGCTCGCGGGAATAGTCCAGCCGGATCGTTCGCGACCCCTCGAGGGAGGCGGCTTTTTCCAGCCTTCCCTTCAGAAGCTCGGCTCGGGCAGCGTTGTCAAACCGATTGTTCATTGGGTTTATCCCCGCCGCGATTTGGTCCAACAATGCCTTCATTCGAGCTTGGGTGGCGGGGGGCGTACTCGTAGGGGCCTCGACTTGTGCGCCTCGGCCCACAAGCAGCGCAGCCAGAACCAGGCTGCAGCAGGTCCAGATGAGGAGTCGCGAGGATCGGGGTTCGAAATTCACTTCAATCTTTGTGGTATGAGAGTTTCACAGTTTAAGCGAATGTGGCTAAAGTGAATTTCCTTCTGACCGCTAGGCTGCGGATTTTATCCTGTTCTAGAACCAGGGTCCGTCCTGCTTCAATAGCTAAGACCTGAATTCCGGACGCCAAGCAGACCTCTATGGTCGTGGGCCCGACACATGGAATATCGAACCGCATATCGTGCCCTATTCTTGCCACTTTCACCGCGACAGCCTCTCTTCCTTTGCCAGCGAGCTCACCCCCTCTTCGCAAACAGGCGTCCGTTCCCTCAAATCCTTCAACTGCCATGACTGCTCCACCCTTGACGACCACCGTCTGGCCGATCTCAAGCCGGGAGACTTCTTTGGCGATGCAAGCACCGAACTCGATGTCCGTGGTCTGGCTCGCCGAGAGCTCCGCTCCAATGCGAAATCCGGCCGATGCCATCATGGGCCCCAGCCAGGGGATCGCGGAGATCAGTTCAATGCCCTCCTTCTTGAGTTCATCGGCCATGGCACCGAACAAACTTTGTGCGTTCTTCTCTTTTACCCTGAAAAGCAACTTCATGGTCCGCAGATCCGGTCGCAAATCAAAAAGATTCGAAGGAGCGATTTGTCCCGCCATGACACAATGCCGAGCATGCCAACTATGAAAGGCTTCAATGAGCGCCGACAACTGACCGACGCGAAGCCATTTGATCTCGTCCACCAGACTCGATAGCCCGGGATCCGTTTCGTTTTCAAAGGCCACAGCGACAATCCGCTCGACGCCCATCGCACGCGCTTGTCCGGCCAGGAGCAATGGCAGGGAACGGTTCCCCGCGATCAGTCCCAGAGTATGGATGAATTCCGCCATCGTCGCTGCCCTAGAATAGAAGTCGGGACGATTCAATCAATGTTCTTCTGGAAAATTGCGGCAACAGCCTGTAGGGTCGCCATTAAAATTCCAAAAGCCGCAATGGACATCCGAGTTTCATGATTCTGACTTTATGACATCTCATTCACAAGACGGGCCGAGTGTCGGGACATCCCAGCGCGCTGCCAGTAGCGAGAGCGCATTCGATGAGCCCCCCATCGATCTCGCGGTGCTGGAGGAACTCAAAAGCTTGGCTAGCCCTGCCAATCCTGATCCGTTGCGCGAGATCTTAGGCTTGTTTTTAAGTGATTTTCCCATCCGGTATCAAGGGTTGATCGCCTCCTGGAAGGCTCGCGACCTTCCCCAGATGCATGCCTTCGCGCATGCCCTCAAAGGCAGCGCCGCCAACGTGGGCGCCAGACGATTGATGTCCATCCTCGCCACCCTGGATCGGGACCTCAGGGACGGCGTCCTCGACAACGCGCCGAATCTGATGTCCGGTATCGAAGTCGAGTTCAAGTTGGCGATGACGTTCCTGCAGGATTATTTGCGACGCTGTGGCGAGGCGCCGCGAATTTGACGGACGGCAAACGCCAGTTGTCCAGATTGATTTGAGGAAACGGTTGGCTTTGAGTCATTGGAGCTTTCGACATTCTGTTGGACTCGATCCAATCAGCGCATGCGTGGAACTGCCCGATGTGGCCTAGAAAACGATCCCTTGCGTAACGATTTTCCGAATCAGGACGGATCATGAAGGGCCAGTCGCTCGACTGGGACAGAAGAAGTTCGCGGGCGGCTTGCCGGAGCACATCAGCGGTATGGAGATCCGGAGTTGGATGCTTCGAAAGCAGAGTTGCGAACCTCGTTTCGGCCTGACGAAGTTGAGGAAACAGCCAAGCGTTTTTTTTGTTCAGCCAAACATCCCAATACCCGCCTTCACCCCAACTCGACGCCGACGGTGTGGTCTGTTGCGAAGAGGTCGCAGGAGGAGAAAGTGACAGAAATTGTGAAGGGGTCATGAGATCAAACGGAGCCGCGGAGTGACTGACTTGGCGCATGACGCAATCCAGGAAACTTGGGCCCTCATGCCACCAATGCCCAAATAGCTCGGCGTCAAACGGTGCGAGGATGAGCGGTGGAGGGGCTGTTTGATTCGGTCGTTCCAATAACCGGAGATGCATTGAGCGGCAAGCGATGAAATGCGAGGCATGGGCTGCGACCATGGCCTTGGCCGCCACGGGATCGTAAGGTTGCTTCTCGAGCCCCATCCCGGTTATCTTGTGATACTTGAGCCCGGTGAAGCCGCGATGACCGGGACAGGGAAGGTAAGGTTCCAAATAGTCCGCATCAAGGTCGAATCCAATGTCCCTGTAAAAATCCCGATAGTTTAGATCGCCTGGATAGCCGCACTCGCGGCTCCATACCTGGGCGGAGGAATGGAGATCACGGACGAAGATGGCGAGCCCATTGGGTGTGAATACGGGCTGCTGAACTGGGCTAGACAAACCACGACGTGTCTGTCCAATCGCATGCGAATCGAGGATGATCCACTCGATCCCCTCTCCACGGAGAGCCGCATCCAGCCAGGGTGAATAGCCGCATTCTGGCAACCAAAATCCCTTGGGTGATTTGCCAAACCAAGACCTGTGATGCTGCAACGCGGTCCTGATTTGTCCCTCGGCCGATCCCGTGCCCCGACTCAAGAGAGGGAGAACTGGATGGGTCGCGCCGGTGGTGATGAGCTCTAGGATTCCTGCGTTTTCAAAGGACGCCAAGGTTTCCAGGAATTCCCTCTGGAGACCTTTGAAGGCGTCATGGGCTACCGAGAAATATTCAAAGTAATACCGAGCTACCTCGTTGAGGCCGGGAATCCAGGCGGTCCGATGCACCTCCTTTTCCGCCAGCTCCAAGCGAGTTTCGATATAGGTCCCCGCACGCTCCATGAGGAGCGGGTCCGTCAGCATGGAGCAAAGGGTTGGCGAGACCGAGAGCGTCAACCGGGCGGGGATGTGATCGCGGCGCCATCCCTCGCACAACGTGAGCAAAGGGATGTAGACCTCCGCGATGGCCTCAAAGAGCCAGGATTCCTCGAGGAATCGGGGATGATCGACCTGGCGGACAAAGGGGAGGTGTGCGTGGAGGACAAAAGCGAGACCCCCTTTTGACGGGGAAGGCGGAGCTTTGCGGTCGGCATGGCAGCGGTTTGTTCGAGAAGTCGACATGGCTCGGTGGACGTGGCAATTTCGCCCGTTGTTTTGCCGGCGTGGACGCCGCACCGCGCCGCCCCACCGGTAACAACCCGCTTGAATTTCATCTAAGGCTGAAGCATTTGACTTAACCTGGGGGAAGGAGGCTAGGGTCTTGGGCGTGATGGCCGACTTCGCCATCCCACCCGGTGGCCCTGGAGAAGTGCAGATGGACGCGCCTCATCTCGGACTCGTCTGCTGGGGTGGCGCTGCCGTTCATGCCATAAGCCCCGTCAGGCAGCGAGTAACGCATGGAGAACGAGCCATCAGGAGCCAGCTTAACTGGACGGCCAGCAAGCATCACCTTGGCGTCCGGCTCCGTAGAACCATAGACCACAATCTCCACGTTCACATTAAACCAAAACCCACCCTTCGCCGAGTCCTCCGAAGATCGACCCGGCGCTCCGGCTCCTGCCGGCTTCGGCGAGGTCGGGTTCGGCTTCTTTCCTCGAGACCGAGATGCTGCGGCCCCTTCGGCAGATGGCTTCGGCTCAGGAAGAGGCCGCAGGAACTCCAAGGAGCTTGGCCTTCTCCATTCCTTCGCGGCATGGCAGAGATCACGAAGCATCGCCGCGTATTCTGTCGGCCAGGGAACTTCAGCCAGTTTTGTGAGCTCATCCAGTCGGAGCTGGCCGGTCAGGTGAAGGTGTTGAACGACTTCGACGAGTGGCACCTGCTTTTCGATCGCTGATTGCACCAGATACAGCACATCGCCAAACCTCGGATCCTCCGGGACCAGATCAGCAGCCTTCGGCTCGGGAGTGGAGGCCGGTTCGGAAGTCAGCAAAGATGCCCAACCTCGACACGATTCACTGACGTAGTAACCGAGCTCCGCTGTGTAAGTCAATCCACACTCCGAAACCTGGATAAAAACCCCGTGCGCTCCCAAGGGAAATTCGGATTCCTGAAAGGATGGAACCAGGGTCATGTGTCGATGGATGCGGATAAAGAGTTTGTTGCCGCTGGCGGTGAGACGGGCGAGTTCCATGGCCGACCCCGGGATGTCGCAATACACAAAGAGGGTATCGGGGTTCTGCGCGACAAGGAGAAGCTTGCCCGAGAGACGGCTTGATTGGATGGGGACCGGGGCAGGATCGACAGGCATGGGGCCGGGTGCCGCTGGGGGCTCGGCGTTGGCCACCGGTTTGGGTGGTGATTTTGGGGCTTCTGGCGGAGCGGGAGGATCTCCTTCAAAAAGAATGCTGGGGAGCACAGGCTCTTCCACCGTTGCTTTTGGTTGGGGATGCTGACCTTCGGAAAGAGCGTGCTTGTTCGAGGGGATGACTCCTCCTGCTCCGGGCGAGAGGGGTGCGGGGCGCGCGTGCAATGCGGAGCCGGCGGACTTGGCTGCGCCGAGTGGGAGAGCCTGAACGGGGTTGGAAGGAGGCGATGGAGCTTTGTGCGGGACATCCGGCTTGGGCTTGCCTGCGGACGGGACAACACCCTTGGAGGATGGGGCGCCGAGCGGTAATCGTTTCCTAGAGGGTTTGACCTTTTTCAGCGTCGCCCCCTTCGTTGCGGATGTCTTTGTGACAGTGGCGCTTTTCGGTTTCTTGACCGGAACCTCCAATTTGCGGAGGGGCCTCGCGGCGGTCTTCGGTTTTCCGGCTGCCTGGGTTTGCTGGCTCGCTTTTTGCCCGGCAACTGCTAGTTTCGCCGGAGCGACAGGGGATTGAGCAGCTTTTGACTTCGGTTTGGGGGCTTCGCGTTTCGGCGAGGCTTTCGGCTCGTTCGTGGAGGACGCGCTCGGTCTGGATTTGGACTTGGTAGATTTCATGGTGACCATCACTCCGTGTGGTTTGAGGAGTGTTCCTGTTTCCCCCGTGGAACATGAAGAGACCGTTGAAATGAAGCAACCGAAAACCTTTGGTTTACGATTACGATTAGGATTACGAGAAGATCCCGGAAGATGTGAGATGCGAGCATCTGTGTGGGGTGCAACTCACGGTTTCCGGGAGTTGTCGTTCGGAGGACAATACCTACCGCAAAATGGGAAGAGTTAACCACGGATGACAGGGATAGCACGGATAAAGTACCCCTCTCAGCTCCCTTTCAGGGCTGATTCAAGAAAACGGAGCGCTGGCTTCCAGCCGGCTTTGGTTCAACGATCCGTCGGTCGCGCAGTCAAGCCGATTGGAAATCGGCGCTCCGGCCCCTCTGGCTGAGCATCCGCTGTTTTCTTGAATCAGCCCTGGCTCCCTTTCCTCATCCGTGCAATCCGTGTCATCCGTGGGTCACTTCAGCGTGGTTAAGCGGCGGGATACCCGCGTCAGGGGAGTCGACCTCGGATAACGTGAGTTGCACCCATCTGTGTGGGTGCCGCGATTTTATAGTTGCGTTCCGCATCATTTGCCAGTCATTATCAGGGTCGTCCCAGGTCTAATCGCCTGTTTGCTTTAGGATTTCTTAATTTTCTAAACGGCGGTTCTCTCTAGTTAAAATTCGCTGGCGGCATTGTTGCTGTCATTCAAGGGATTAGATTTTCTGGGCATTTTTACGGTCAAATTATGAGCAATGCGGCTACGCCGGAGTATGGTACCGGCTACTTGGAGATCTCCGATAAGGGTTTTGGATTCTTACGATCGTCGGAAAATCATTTCCAACCCAAACCTTCGGATATATTCGTGACTCCGGACACGATTAAGAAGAATTTTCTGCGTGAGGGCTGTCTGGTAGGAGGCAACCTTCAGCCTCCTCACCGAGGCAGCAGCCCGCAACTGAAGGACGTGGACAAGGTGAACGGAATGCCGTTCGTTGAATACACGAAGGCGATGCGTTTCGAAAACTTGACGACCATCGATCCGCTGGTGAAGTTCAATCTGGAAACGACGCCGGACGTCCTTGAGACCCGGATTATAGATCTGGTCACTCCAATAGGGAAGGGGACCAGAGGACTGATCGTGGCGCCTCCGCGCACAGGCAAGACCACCATCCTCAAGCAAATTGCGAACGCCGTCACAACGAATCACCCGGATGTGGAAGTCATGGTATTGCTCATCGACGAGCGCCCTGAAGAAGTCACAGACTTTCAACGGTCTGTGAAAGCTGAGGTCGTGGCTTCGTCCAACGACCAAGACCTGGAAACCCACGTCCGGCTGTCACGCTTTATGATCGAGCGCTGCCGCCGCAGCGTGGAGGCAGGCAAAGATGTGATGGTCCTGTTGGACTCCATCACGCGCGTTGCCAGAGCTTATAACAGCGTTCACGGTGGGAGCGGTCGCACCATGACCGGCGGTGTGGATGCTCGCGCTTTGGAGATCCCCCGCAAAATGTTCGCTTCCGCGCGCAAGATCGAAGAGGGTGGTTCGCTCACCATCATCGCCACAGCGCTCGTGGATACGGGTTCGCGAATGGACGAGCTCATTTTCCAGGAGTTTAAAGGGACTGGCAACATGGAATTGATCCTTGATCGCAAGCTCTCGGAGCGTCGGTTGTTTCCCGCCATTGACATCCCAAAGAGCGGAACGCGCAAAGAGGAAAAGCTTTTTGCAGGCAAGAATATTGAGGCCATCCGCAAATTGCGCCGGATGATGATCGACCTGAACCCAGTGGAAGCCATGGAGACCTTGATTTCTGCGCTCAAGAAAAATAAGACGAACGACGAACTGCTTGCGAAGCTGGTTTAGGATGAGTGACCCGTTTTCTTGGGACCGGGCTTATGACACGCTTCAAGCGTTTCGGGGTTAAGCACAGCGACTCCGAAGGCAATCATTCCCGCCCGCCACTGGAGCGCATGCTCCAGATCCACAAAGCCATCCAGAGCGGCAGCTATCCCAATTCTTCGCAGTTGGCCGCGCGGTTGGAGGTGTCGCGCAAATCCATTCATAGAGATTTGACATTCATGCGCGATCGGCTCGGATTGCCGATTTCCTATCAGGGCTCGCGGTTCGGTTATACTTATACTGAATCTGTGAGTTCGTTCCCAACTCTTCAAGTTACCGAAGGCGAACTATTTGCGCTGCTCGCCGCTGAGAAAGCACTGCAACAGTATCGAGGTACTCCTTTCGAAAAAGCGTTGGTAAGCGCGTTCAAAAAGATCTCGAATTCCCTGCCGGACACGGTGTCCTTTAGTTGGGCCGACTGGGATGCGACGCTCTCATTCCGCACGACAGCGGAGCCGATTCTGGACCTGGAAGTGATCGACCTGCTCGCGCGGGCCGCCGCCCAACAGCAGCAGTTGTTCTTGATTTATCGCAAGCCTGGCAGGAAGAACGCCGAGGATCGAGTCGTCGATCCTTACCATCTCGCAAATGTGAACGGAGAATGGTTTTTATTCGCCTACTGCCATCTTCGCAAAAGCATTCGCACATTCGTTCCAACCCGCATGCGGTCGGTTTCATTGACGGGGAATCGTTTTCAGCGTCCGCAAGGGTTCTCGCTTGAAAATGAGCTGAAAAACAGCTTTGGAATACTCAGCGGTGACAAGGAGTTTGTAGTGCGCATCCGTTTTTCCGAAGCGATATCGGATTATATTCGGGAGAAACGCTGGCACCCCTCTCAAAAGTTGACGGAGTTAAAAGCCGGCGGCGTT
Source organism: Akkermansia muciniphila (assembly GCA_945865375.1). Taxonomy (GTDB): domain Bacteria; phylum Verrucomicrobiota; class Verrucomicrobiia; order Limisphaerales; family F1-80-MAGS106; genus F1-80-MAGS106. The sequence goes on from CAMBEJ010000050.1 coordinate 9,181, forward strand.
GAGATCAGCTTGAAGCTATCCAGTCTTGTCGAGGTGCAACGCTGGATCTTGGCCTGGGGTGGCAAAGCGGTTCCAGTGTCGCCTCCCGAGCTCGTGGCGGGCGTGCGCGCTGCGGCGCGGGCGTTGCTGAACCTAACGAAAGTTGCACTCCCGCATGATCATTAAGATTCGTGCCTCAGATGTGCGTTTAAGCTCAATGATGCAGTACGTCAGAGTTCTTGCGGGGCGTGAGGATTCCTCCGGAACCGTCGGCGCGTTGCCATCCTGGCCGCAGCACCTTCAGAACTCCTGCTGCCATGGGGCCTTGGATTCAGGACCGCTATGAGTTTGACTGACCCAGCCGGATGGCGTTCACGTCAAGATCGGGTTCCGCCTCCACCGCGCTGCGTTTATCCGTGGTTCCACAGCCGGTTAAGCTACTGGCCATCGTTTCTCACCGTCGTTCGGTCTGACAGCCAGATCATGTCCTGATTGTTCGGGGATGCGACATTCAGGGCCATCGAGCCCGTGTTGGTCACTTTCGCCTTCGTTCGTGCATCCATCCACTTTCGGATTTCCGCGTGGCCGTCAGCAAAGGAAATGCCTGCCGCTCCATTATGGTAGCTCGCTGGGAAATCGATGATCCGTGCGGTGGCGGGGGATTCGACCATCATGTTGGCGAACCCACCAGCGTTGATGCTGTCCGGGTGTTCGTCAAGCAACACGTAGACTTTTGTGGCACCCGCAGCTTGAAGATCACCTTCCTTGATGAACGCTTTGTAGCGTTTTTGACCTTCGTTGTAGCTGGAAGGCTGAAGCCACCCCCCGGGTCCTCCAATCGCTTGGCTCATCCCCATGCTCCGCACGCGCGGGTATACTTTTCCGGCAATTTTCACGGTGCTACGGTCCGCGGGACATTTGTAGACCGCCGCCGAAGGCACGTAGGGGGCCAGAGCTGCTTTTTTAGGATCAATAAGTTGGGACGTGTTGGTATTGTCGGTCGTGGCTGGGCTGAAGTCAAGCCACCCTTGTACCCAGGAGTAGAGCTCTGTTCCACTGTTTCCAGGCTTCACCATGAAATCCCTGTTATCGTCAGGATACATGTTCACGCCAAACTGGATTTGCTTGAGGTTGCTCAAACAGACGATCCCTTGGCCCTTGGCTTTGGCTTTAGCCAACGAAGGCAGAAGCATGCCTGCAAGGATGGCAATAATGGCTATCACGACGAGCAATTCGATCAGCGTGAACGCGGCAAAAATTGGCTCGCGGGTGCGAGTCTGGTTGGGTTCGGGTTTCGGGAGTTGTGAGATCATTTTATGAGTGGTTTCGGGGTTGTTGATTCGCTGCTTAATCCCATGGGTCACTACCTTGATCCAGGGTTGATGTGCGTTGTGCCATCCACCAAATATCCCGGTTATTCGCAATCCTGCCGTTATGAATCTTAGAGAGATCGGTTGATTTGACACCCAGACCAGTGGTGCCCTTCGAGGTGTGTTCGATCCATTTATGCACCTCTGCGTGGCCATCCATGAATGAATAGGCTCCGGCGTTATTGTGGAACCCCGCCGGATAATCCACCCATCCTTGACTCTTTGTGTCGGCCAAATTGTTCGGCATCCGGACCCCGAAGCCCCCGTCGTTGATGCTCGCCGGATGTTCATCCGTAAAGACCCATATTTGGGAGGACTTGATGACATCGCTCTCTCGAGCGAACACCTTCCATTTTCCCCCTGGATTTGCGGCCGATCCTCCCACCATCCCGGAATCCAGCCAGTACCCAAAAGTTGGGGTCTTGCCGTCGGTCCAAGTCCCCACGGCTTGGCTGGCCGACACGCTGCGGATCCGGCGCACCTGTCCCACATTGGGGCGCTTCACCGTGGTCCAGTCCCCTGGACATTGATAAATCCCCACGTCTTTTGTGTAGGGACCGAGCACGGCTCTTTTGGGGTCAAGCAGGGTCTGAGGATCCCAGTTGGCTGGGTTTCCTCCACTGAAATCGACTGAATCTCTGACCCAACCGTCTCCCCCATAAGTGTTGGGAAAAAACGTTCCCGAATTATCATCGGTGTAAAGTTGAAACGCTAACTGGAGTTGTTTCATGTTGCTGAGGCATTTGATGCCCTGAGCCTTGATCTTGGCCTTTGCCAGCGCAGGCAGAAGCATCCCCGCAAGGATGGCAATGATGGCGATGACCACAAGCAATTCGATGAGGGTGAATCCTCGCCGGCGGGAATTAGCGAATCTCATAAAAGTAATGTGATAATGTCTGAGAGAGTAATTTGGTTAACCCTAGACGCGACCTTTGTGTTTGCCAAGTGCCATCACACCGCACACCTCCAGTGCGCGGCGTTAGGGCTGGGAAATCTGCGCCGTTGACACGCGTGAAGTCTCTGGTAAATTCCGCACTCGTTTTTCGCGGAGTTTTCAACCACCCCCGGTAACTTGCCGGCATGGTATTTTTGAACTAATCGACTATGGCCAAAGCATTAAAAAAGACACAATACGTCTATCAATTCGGCAATAAAAACGCAGACGGCGACGGCACCATGAAACCCTTGTTGGGTGGAAAGGGTGCCAACCTTGCTGAAATGACCCGCATCGGGTTACCGGTTCCTCCAGGGTTCACGATCACCACCGAGGTTTGCACATATTTTTACGCCCACAAGAGGACCTATCCTGTGGAGCTGCAAGCGCAAATGGAGGCAGGCGTGAAGAACATGGAGAAGATCATGGGGTGCAAATTTGGCGATGCGCAGGGGATGCCGCTTCTTGTCGCTGTCCGCTCTGGCGCGCGCGATTCCATGCCCGGTATGATGGACACCATTCTGAACCTCGGTTTGAACGATCAGACAGTGCTGTCTTTATCTGCGGCGACCCACAACGAGCGGTTCGCTTGGGATTGCTACCGCCGGTTCATTCAGATGTACGGCGACGTTGTTTTAGGGGTGCAGAAGAAAGAGGGCGAGGACCACGAACCGTTCGAGACGGCCATCCACGCTTTTAAACACGAGACCTATCACAAGGACATAGAGGACTCGAAGCTCACCGCCGCCGATCAACGGGAGTTGGTGAAGCGTTTCAAAGCGCTCGTGAAAGAGCGTACGGGCAGAGGATTCCCGAACGACCCGTGGGATCAGTTGCGGGGTGCGGCGGGCGCGGTGTTCGGTTCCTGGATGAACGATCGGGCAAGCGTTTATCGACGCAAATACAATATTCCTACCGAGTGGGGAACCGCCGTCAATGTGCAGGCGATGGTGTACGGCAACCTAGGCGAGACCTCCGGTTCAGGGGTCGCTTTTACGCGCAATCCCGCCAACGGGACCAACGAGTTTTACGGTGAGTTTCTGATCAACGCGCAAGGCGAAGATGTGGTTGCGGGCGTGCGCACGCCGGAGCCTGTCGCTGATTTGAAGAAGGCGATGCCAAAATCCTTCGCCGAGCTTTTGAAGGTTCGCGCGATCCTCGAGAAACATTTCAAGGACGTTCAAGACGTCGAGTTTACGGTTCAGGAAGGTCAGCTTTTCATGTTGCAGACGCGGAACGGCAAACGCACGGCGATGGCGGCCTTGAAGTTCTCCATGGACATGGTGAAGGAGAAGCTCATTGACTGGGAGACTGCGGTCATGCGCAACCCTGCCGATCAACTCGACCAATTGCTGGCACCCGTTTTCGACCTTGCCGAAGTCAAAAAGCTCAAGGCAATTGCCACAGGGCTGCCGGCCGGACCGGGTGCGGCGACAGGGAAGATTTACTTCAACGCGGAGCGGGCAGTGGTGGCTGCGGACAGAGGTGAGAAGGTTCTGTTGGTGCGCATCGAGACATCGCCTGAAGACCTGCGAGGCATGATCGCGGCGGAGGGCATCTTGACCGCTCGTGGCGGTGTGAGTTCACACGCGGCTCTCGTCGCGAGGCAGATGGGCAAGGTTTGTGTTTGCGGGGCGGCAGGGTTGCATGTGGATTACGAACAATCGACGCTCACGGTGGGTCAACAAACCTTTGGCGAAGGCGATTTCCTATCGATCGACGGCACCTCGGGTGCGGTGTACGGCGGCCAGATCAAAACCGCGCCATCCGAGATTATTGCGGGGTTGATCCACGGCAACAAAGCCGCGCAAAAAACCGAAAAATTCAAGCACTACACACAACTCATGGCCTGGTGTTCCAAAGCCGCTCGGCTTCAGGTGCGAACCAACGCCGACAACCCTGAGCAAACAGCGAATGCGCTCGCGTTCGGGGCCACGGGAATCGGTCTGACTCGAACGGAGCACATGTTCTTCGAGGGAGATCGCATCGATGCGATGCGCGAGATGATTCTCGCTGACAGCCTGTCCGCACGCGAAGCCGCGCTGGCCAAGCTGCTGCCTTATCAGCGTGAGGATTTCCTTGGAATATTTAAGGTGCTCAAGGGGCTTCCGGCGACGATCCGATTTCTCGACCCTCCCTTGCACGAGTTCCTCCCGCACACAAAGGAGCAGCAGATGGACCTTGCGCGAAAGCTCCACATCCCGGTTGAGCGGATCATGAGCCGCGTTCATGAATTGCATGAGTTCAATCCGATGCTTGGGTTCCGTGGATGCCGACTCGGGATCAAGTATCCAGAGATCACGCGCATGCAGGCTCGCGCGGTGTTTGAAGCGGCGGCGCAAGCGACTAAGAAAGGCGTCAAGTGCAAGCCTGAGATCATGATTCCGCTGGTGGGATTCAAAAAGGAATTCGACCTCCAAGTCGCGATCGTTCATGAGACGGCAAAGGCTGTTCAAACCGAGAAGAAAGTGAAGTTGACCTACAGCGTGGGGACGATGATCGAGGTTCCCCGTGGCGCCCTCACTGCGGATGAGATCGCGGAGACTGCGGAGTTCTTCAGTTTTGGCACTAACGATCTCACGCAAACATGCCTGGGGATGTCTCGGGACGACTCCGGGAGTTTCCTGCCTGGGTATGCCGAGTTGGAGATTGTGAAGAAGAACCCCTTTGCCACAATCGATCAGACCGGGGTTGGTGAGCTCATGCGCATCGCGATTGAAAAGGGAACCAAAACACGACCTGGCATGAAGCTTGGTATCTGCGGGGAGCATGGCGGCGAGCCTGATTCCGTTAAGTTTTGTCATAAACTCGGTCTGAGCTATGTGAGCTGCTCCCCGTTCCGGGTCCCTGTCGCCCGTCTCGCGTCCGCTCAGGCGGCGATTGAAGAAAAACGGCAGACGAAGTTGGGAGCCGGGGGGAAGCAATGATCGCTCACCAGTGACCACGATTTGACCCAGGGCCGCCCTGAGTAGGGCGGCCCTTTTTCTTAAGAAATGTGCGGTTGCGGGTGGGGACGGCTCCGCAGTCCGGATGAGTACGCTGCCTGCTTTCAGGAAGCGGTTTCCAATGCTGTTATACCCTCCTTCCGGGCTGGATGGAGCGGTGTCGGCAATTTTGAAGAGATAAGAATTTAACATGAGCAAAGCAGCAAAACACCGCATGTGCCCGGCCACCGGACATGAGATCACTTCCGCGGAGTGCGGTGAACACCGCGGCAGCAAATATGCCTGCCCTCCGGAATGCGCTTTCAGCCCCATGGCACCAGAAAATTACGCCCAATTGCTCGACTTGGAGACCGCGGTGGACTTAAAGGCATCGGATTGGCTCGTGAAGGCCGCGTTGGATAAGGCCGCGCTTGAAGCCGAGATCCGTGCGGCGCGCAACAGCAACTCGAAGCACGCGCTGAACGCGGTTTTTTCGCGCGGACTTTTTTTCCGAAAAACCTCGGACGGGCAGACTATCGCGCAGCGTTGGGAGATGGCGGGGTTCCCGGGACTTAAGAATGATGAGCGGGTTTTGGTTCGTGCCAAGATGCAAATGCGGGTGGCCCTGATTGAGGTTCGCTGTGTCCTCGACAATCAACGGATCGAAATGGTGGATCTCATCTCGGAGCAACCCAAGCCATTTATTGTTAGGGATCGCTCATTCGCCGCGACGGTGGGACGGTTCGGGACCTTTCTTTGCTGGATCTATCCGCTGCCACATTACTGGCGTATGCATGGCACGGGGATCGGGATGCCGGAATTTGAGTCGTTTGATGCCAGGGAGATCCTCCTGGAGATTGTCCGGCATCTCGGCGGTCCTTTGGACGAGCCCGGGATGCGCGCCTGGCTGGCAGTTAATTTTGTGCGGTTTGATGAGTCCTTGCACGAAGTTGGCCGGGCGCGCCATCGCATGATGCTCGAGGGCTTGGAAGGGAAGTTTGCTGATGTGGGTAAGGCCAGGGCAGCGGAGTTGGCCAAGCCCGATTTCGCTTTGATTCCGACACGGTTGCTGTCGAATCCGACAAAGCTTATTGTCAGCACTTCCGAGGTGCCTTTTCCTCTCAATGCCAAAAGCAAAGAGGAAATCGAGGTGGCGACCTGGGCCTACCATGATCGCCGATGGCTGGACGAGTCGCTTGAAGTATTCGCGGGGAAGACTCCGAAGCAAGCGGCCTTGGATCCAGCACTGAGACCCTTGCTTATTCCGATGATGAAATCCCGTGTGCGCCGGTGTGACGAGCGGAACGTCAGGACGGGCTCAAACCACGACGTCAACTGGATGCTTCGGGAGCTTGGCCTTGACGAGTTGAATTTTCCCCCTCCGCCGCGCCGCGCCGTGTCGGTGAAACAGGCTCGGGCAAATTTGGATGACGAAGAGTTTCCTCAGGAAAAAACTCAGGGTCGCCCCATGCCGCCGCCGCTGCCACAGCGACCGTTCACCAAGGAAGAGGTCAGAACCATCTTGGCGGGAGCAGCGCGATCGTTCAAGCATCCGCCCGACGCACTCGCTGAAATGCGGGCTGCGGGTTCCACACTCATTGAGGATCTCGGTCGCATCACGGCCGATTCGATTGACGAGCGCATGTTTCGGATTTTGGTTCCGTCTCTCATTCACATTTGGCTTCTTTTTGTGCCCATCGGCACCCGCGGACCCGAGTTGAACATTGAGCGATTGACCCATGGGATCAGCAAAGAATCGCAACTTATCAAGGAAGCTATGAACCAGGGTTCGCAGGCCGCGTACAATCTCATCATGAGATCCGGACCGCAGCCTGAGGCAGTCGAATTCATGATCGCAATGTTGACGAGCAGTTTGGGCAGTTTGCCGAAAAAAGCCAGCCCGACTCCTCTTGTGCTTGCCTTCGCGACAGTCCTATTCAAAGCGACCATTGAGGAGATGGATCTGGCGTGCCGGGAACAAGTCGACGATTAACCTGGAAAAAACAGTTGAACCACGGAAAAGCGCGGATGAACACGGATGGACACGGATTTACAAGGTCTTGCCCACCTGAGCGCTTTCACGCAACAAGCTGAAGTAACCCGGATTTGTTGACGTCAATCCGTCGCTGATGTAAAAGAAGCATCATGACGCGCACGCAGATTCAGTTTCCCGACCCGCTTTATCAACGGCTGAAAGGGATCGCCGATCAGTAGGACGGGTCCCTTGCCGAAGTCGTACGCAAGGCTGCCGAGCACTTTGTCAGCCGTTTCCCCGAGGAACAAAAGCCTCGCGGGGCATGGCGCTTTCCCGCGCTGGACTGTGGCGGCGATTTCCTCACGGACCCGGCGGCTCTCCGCCCCGAATCCATCGCCATCCTCCAGCGCTCCGGCTCATGATTCTCTCCGCCGACACCAACCTGTTCCTCTACGCAGCCAATCTGGAATCCACTCAGTTCCTGACCTCCGACTGGATCTCGTCCGTCCGTTCAGGGAGGCCAACGGTGTCTGTCCCCAACCGGCTGTCCCCAACCGGCTTACTTCTTCAGCGATTCAGCAACGAACTCAAACAACGCCTTCGTCGCCGGATCGTCGGGCAGGCCGAGGTTGTCGTTGAGTTTGGTGTGGTTGGTTTCCTTGGCCGCGAAGAGTTTGGTGGGCACATCGGCGTCTTTCAACACCGCACCGAGACGCTGCGCTTGCGCGGTTGTGTCCGGGTGATCGGCGACGTGCAGAATAAGGAACGGTGGAATGCCCTTGCCTTTGGCCACATGGGTGACCGCGGAGTAGTCGCGGTGCTTGTCCGGATGGTTGCCGAATTTCAGGCGGTGCCCAAACTTGGGCATTGGCATGCCGTGCACGCGCAACCGCGTCTCGGCTGTCTCAATCATGGCCGGCACGTCGTATGTGTCGCCGTCCACGGGAACACAGCCCTTGACGAGGGCGAGGGAGAGCCCCTCCGCCTTCAGGTAGCGATCATCGGTGCAGATCAGGGCGGCGAGTTGGGCGCCGGCGGAATGGCCCATGACGAGAATCCGCTCCGGGTCGCCACCATGCTCAGCGATGTGGTCATGCACCCAGCGGACGGACTTGGCCACGTCTCGAAAAATGGTGCCCATGTCCACATCGGGGAGGAGGCGGTAGCCTGTCGAGACGAAGACAAAGCCCTTGTCCACGAAGGCCTGCGGTTTAACTTGGATGCTGGTCCTGTCGCCGACTTGCCAGCCACCGCCGTGAATCCAGAAGACCACGGGCAGGTTCTTCGCCCCCTCGGGTGCGTAGATATCGACCTTTTGTCGCGGCTCGGCCGGTTCGGTGTAGGGAAGGTCACGCTTCACGGTGAGTTTGGTTTGTGCGGAGGCGACCGTTTGGGCCTGTGCCTGCGCCAGATTGAGCCATGCAAGGAACAGGGTGGCGAGGGTGGTGATGGGTTGTTTCATGGTTTGCAATGGTCTGAAGAGAAGTGCGATCGTTTTATTCGTCACTATTCAGGTGAGTGCCCGCGAATCACGCGAATGGACGCGAATCTGAATGCGGAACCGGGAAATGTTGTTCTCTTGAAATATCATTCGCGTGCATTCGCGGCATTCATGGACAGTTCTTTCCTTTGGTCATTTGCATCTCAAGAGCGTGATCTGAATCGTGGCAACCTTTTGTCGTTTTCCTCCTCGGTCTTCGGTTCTTGGCCGTGTGGGGCATTCTCAGTGCGTCGCCCTGGAGTAGAGGTTCATGAACTCGAGTGGGGCTCCGTTGTCTCGCAATCCGAACGATCCGGTGGCGGCTGTGTTCCCTGGAAGTTCAAAACGTTGGGTCTCCTTGTCATGAAGTCTGATGACGACGGATCTGCCTTGGACCGTGATCACAAAACGAGAATATTTGTCCGCCTCCGCCCCCTCCAATTTAATTTCGTGGCCTTTGCCGTTTTCGCCTCTAATGAACACGGAAGGCACCACGGTGGACGTCTCAGATTTTGGTTTGGATGGACGGCAATCGACCACAAAGTCTGCGTTCCCAAATTGTTTATCGGTCCACAGAGTAGCGCCCGCGACAGGCGACCCTTCCTTCAAGACGATTCGTTCGCCTCGAATCTCCCAGCGCATGGAAGCGGTCTCATTGGTCTTCCAGCCTCTGAAATCAAGTCCCGTGAACAGTGTTCGAAAGCCGATGTCTTCGGGCGCTGTTTTCTCCGCCGGAGCTCCGCTGGCAGGGAGTTCTTTGATTTGAACGTTGCGAAACTCGACGGGAGCACCTTCTGATTCAAGCGCGAGATAACCTTTCCTGTAAACGCATTCTTCGCCTCCAGAGACTTCCTTTCCGTTCACGCTCAATCTCAGAACTCCGTTGGTGCATTGGATGCGGTAATGATTCCACTCAGGCGAGCCTTTGCTGCGGTCTTCCGATGGGAAGCTGCGTTGACCGTTGTGTCGGCCGAACGGGATCATGGTGGCCCCGTGGATTGGGAAGACGTCACCGTGAGTGGTGTACCATTCGGTTTTGCCTTTCGAATTATAGCCATGATCGAGCACCTGGACTTCGATCCCACGAAGGAAGGGGACTCCCGGCGCCGCGATGGGCGTCCCCCAGATGAACACCCCTGAATTCCCGCCCGAGCTAAGGTGCCGCCATTCGGCCTCCAGGATGAAGTTCTCGTATTGTCGGGACGTGCGCATAGCTCCGGTTGGTTTGCCTGTGCAATGAACGACCCCGTCCTTGATGCTCCAGGTTTCTGGGGCGCAATTCGCATTGACCCAGCCTTCCAGCGAGTTGCGTTTGAAAAGAGGCACAAATCCGGCCTCGGCGGAGAGCCCATTGGAGGTTGCCCACAGAAGGCAGCAGGCCCAGAGAGGAAGCATTCGGTGCATAGGTCGATCAGGTGATGTTTGGAATGTAATCCTCTTAGCGGTTCAAGTCCCTAAAAATCTTTATTGAAAACTTTGTCGATCCGCACCTCGGTTAGCCCCACAGAAGCAGTTTGGCATGGCGCGGACTCGGCTCAAGAAGTTCTCGTCACATCTCTGAGTCGTTTCCAGGCAGTCGGGAGGCGTTTTCTGTTAACTCCCTATTTTTTCATCAAACCGCTCGGGCGCTCGGGATATCCCGCACGAAGTTGGACCGGTACCTCCAGATGATGGATTCGAAATGAGTCCACTCGGCAAGTCATTTGACTCTAACAACCCCTAGAATCAGAGCTCCTGACATGGCGCCTTCGATCCAGGGCCGCAAGGAGTTTGAGTGACCCAACAGGATGGCATTCACGTCAAGCTCAGGGCTGGTGCGCATCTCAGATTTTTCCGGATCTTCTCGTAATCGTAATCGTAATCGTAATCCTATCCCGGGTTTCCCTGGTGCAACCGGTAATCGGAGTTGGCCTTTATCAAGGCGACCAGCATCGAAACGACGCTCCACAGGCGGTCTTTTCCTGACAGCACTTCCTCCCCAGAACATCGGCCTTTGGCCACGAGCACATCCAGGGCGGCGGCACTTTCCAAAGCGGATCCACGGGCATTGTCAAAGGGTAAACCTCCAGCTTTTCGTAGTCGAATCGGCGGTTCACGGGATTACGATTACGATTACGATTACGATTACGAGTAGGAAACGCGAGCACGAAAAATCTGAGATGCGCACTCAGGGCTGCGGATGCGGCATTGACAGTTTTGGGATGCGGGGAAAAGCTGAGACATGGTTCTCCAATCGGAAAACTTTGCTATCGCCTGCGAACGGCTGGTTTCGAAGACACTGCTGCGCCCTCGTCGGTTTGCCGTTGGAACTCACCTGAGCACGCTGGTCCCGCTCGCGATCCTGGCGTGGGCAGGGTGGATCGGGCAAAGCGTGGCGGCGGCGGACAAAGTCAGCTACAATCGCGATGTCCGCCCCATTTTCGCGGACAACTGTTACAATTGTCATGGGCCTGACAAGGCCAAGCGCAAAGCGGGACTTCGGTTGGATGAAAGGGCTGGAGCGACCAGCAAATTGGAGTCTGGCAATTTCGCGATCGTTCCCGGGAATGCCTCCAAGAGCAGGCTTCTGCACTTGGTAGCAACAGATGAGGCGGATGATCGTATGCCACCCGCCAAAACCGGAAAGCGATTGAGCAAGATCCAGATGGACACACTCGCGCAATGGATTCGTGAAGGCGCCGAATGGGAGCCTCATTGGGCTTACATTTCGCCTGAGCGCCCTCCGGTGCCGTCGGTGAAACAGACCGACTGGCCGAGGAACAATATCGACCGTTTTGTTCTGGCAAGGCTGGAGCGGGAGAATCTGCCACCTTCGCCCGAGGCGGATCGACGCACCCTAGCACGGCGGGCCTCATTCGATTTGACCGGGTTGCCGCCGACAGTCGAGGAAGTGGACCGTTTCCTTGGAGATAAAAGTCCGGAGGCGTACGAGAAGCTGCTCGACAAGTTGCTGGCATCCGAGGCCTATGGAGAGCGGATGGCCATCCAGTGGTTGGACCTCGCGCGGTTTGCCGATTCGGACGGGTATCATGCTGATATCCAGCGATCCATGTGGCAGTATCGAGATTACGTTATCGGCGCGTTCAACAAGAACCTCCCTTACGACCGTTTCATCACCGAACAACTCGCGGGGGATCTGCTGGAAAAACCGACCTTGGAGCAACGGATTGCCACGGCGTTCAATCGCAACGGGATGTCGAGCACCGAAGGAGGCGCGGATCCCGATGAGTACATGAACAAGTATGTGACGGACCGGGTGAACACGTTCGGGACGGTGTTTCTGGGGTCCACCATCCAGTGCGCGGAGTGCCACAACCACAAGTATGATCCCTTCACGCAGCGCGAGTATTACCAGCTCTACGACTTTTTCAATCGAGTTCCAGAGAAGGGACTCGACGCCGATCCCGCGCCCCCGTTTGTGAAGGTGCCTGTGGGGCAGCAGGCGGCCTCGCTGGAAAAGGCCAGCGCGGCGGCAAATGCCAAAGCGGCGATGCACAAAGCCAAGGTTGAGAGGGTGCATGCCGAATGGGATCGCGCGCAGGAGGTCTGGGAACAAAAGCTTCGGAATGCAGCGATCGCCACGGAAGGTTACAAGCTTGGTGAGTGGAGCACCGTGGGCCCATTCGAGGCGGGATCGGGCGGGGAGGCGTTCAAGAAGGAATATGGTCCCGAGACCGATGGGGAGGCATCCAAAACCTACGCGGACGGCAAGCTGGCATGGAAGAAACAGCCGAAATGGAAAGACGGCAAGCCCCAGGAATTGTTGGGCGTCAATGCGGCGACATACCTTTTCAGAACGATCAAGGCTGAGAGCAAGAAGTCCATCACCCTCCACCTTGGGAGCGACGATGCCCTCCGGGTCTGGCTCAATGGGAAAGAGGTTTTGTCCAAGGACATCCACCGCGGTGTGGCCGCAAACCAGGACGCAGTGGATGTGGAATTGCAGCCAGGCGAGAACCGGTTGTTGCTCAAAGTGGTAAACTACGGCGGCGCCTACGCCTTTTATTTCTCAACGGACAAGGATGTTGGCGACGAGAAAATGGCCAAGCTGCGCGAGGTGGCGAAGGCACCTAGGGATCAACGCAAACCGGAGCAAGTGGCTGAGATGAGGCAGGCGTTTCGTGAGCGAGAAGTGCCGGAAGTCAGAAAGCTCGCGGAGGAGCTGTCTGACTTAAGAAAACGCGAAGCGGATATCGACAAAACTATTGCGACGATCCGGGTCATGGAAGACATGGCGAAGCCGCGGGAGAGCTACATCCGGGTGCGTGGCGACTATCGGAGCAAGGGAGACGTGGTGACGGCGGGAGTTCCCACCAGCGCCTTGCCACCTATGGAAACACGAGTTGGAACCAACCGGTTGGGACTGGCGGAATGGTTGGTGCATCGAAAGCATCCGCTGACTGCCAGAGTGGCTGTAAACCGATTTTGGGCCCTCTTTTTCCAGCGGCCGATAGTGAATACCGCGAACGAGTTTGGCACGCAAGGCGAAGCGCCTTCGCATCCAGAACTGCTCGATTACATGTCACGCGAATTTATCGACAGGGGCTGGAATATAAAGGGATTCATCAAGGAAGTATTGATGAGCGCGACCTATAGGCAAACCTCCAAAGTGCGACCTGACCACAGCGCGAGAGATCCCGAAAACCGGCTCATGGCACGCGGCCCACGGTTTCGCATGCCCGCCGAGATGGTGCGAGACAACGCGCTGGCGGTGAGCGGTTTGCTCGTCCCCAAAGTAGGAGGGCTCAGTGTTCGTCCTTACCAGCCTCCGGGCCTTTGGGAGGAGAAAATGTTCGCCGGTAACAAATACGAGGTGGGCCAAGGCGATGAGATCTATCGTCGTAGTCTTTACACTCTTTGGAAACGGACGGTTCTAAATCCCACGATGCAAACCTTCGACGCACCAGATCGGGCGATCTGCTCCGTCAGCAGACCGACTACATGCACGCCGTTACAGGCTCTCGTGACGATGAACGACGTGACTTTTGTGGAGGCGGCGCGTGTGTTGGCGCAGCGGATCCTAAAGGAGGGCGGGATGGACACCCCATCGCGCTTGCGTTACGCCATCAAAGTCGTGTTGAGCAGGAATCCCAGCGCCAAAGAGCAGGCCATTCTCACGGCGGTTCTGGAAGATGTGCGGCGGTCCTACGCCGGAGATGCAGCGGCCACGGCAAAAGTTCTCAAGCTTGGACGTGCTCCGGTGGCTGCAGGGGCAAGCACCGACGAGTTGGCGGCGTGGACCGGGGTGGCCAACGTGATTTTGAACCTGGACGAGACCGTGACCAAGGAATAAGAAGGAATCCATGAACCCTGACTTCTCCACTTTCAACAAGGCCTGCGCGCGCCTGACCCGCCGTCATTTTTTTGATCGTGCCGCGCGTGGCATCGGAGTCGCGGCGCTGTCGTCCTTGATACGTTCGAATGCGAGCGCTGTCGCGCCGGCACCGGTTGGGCACTCGCGGGGCGCTTTGAACTCGTTGCATTTCGCGCCGAAGGCGAAGCGGGTCATTTACCTATTCCAGTCCGGGGCACCCTCCCAGTTGGATCTGTTTGACTACAAGCCCAAGCTCAACGAGATGAACGGCAAGCCCATGCCGGAGAGCCTGACCAAAGGCCAGCGCATCGCGCAGCTCATGGGGCAGCCTCTGAATTGTGTGGGGTCAAAGTTCAAATTTCAAAAACATGGGAACTCGGGCGCTGAGATCTCGGAATTGCTGCCCAACATCGCCTCGATTTCCGACGACATTGCGATCATCAGGTCGATGCATACCGAAGCCATCAACCATGACCCAGGGGTGACGCTGATGCAGACTGGGCATCAGCAGGCCGGGCGGCCCGCCATGGGGGCCTGGGTATCTTACGGGCTCGGAAGCGAAAACGAGCAGCTTCCCGCTTTTGTGGTCCTGGCCTCAGGATTTGGGAACGATCAACCGCTGCTCTCACGGTATTGGGGCAGCGGCTTTCTTCCCACAGGACATCAGGGTGTCGAATTTAGATCCGGGGGTGAACCCGTGTTGTTCGTGAACAACCCCGAGGGGATCAGCCCTCAAGTTCGGCGGCGATTGCTCGATGGCGTCAGGGACCTGAATCAGATCAAACTCGAAGCCGTTGGCGACCCGGAAATTGCCACACGCATCGAGTCCTATGAAATGGCCTATCGAATGCAGACCAGCGTCCCGGAGCTGATGGACATTGGCAAGGAGCCCAAGCACATCATTGAGGCGTATGGCGCGGAGCCAGGGAAATCTTCCTACGCCAACAACTGTCTCTTGGCGCGACGCCTAGCCGAGCGCGGCGTCCGTTTCATTCAGCTTTATCACCGGGGTTGGGATCATCATAACAATCTGCCTGCTGATATCACGAACACATCGAAACTTGTGGACAGACCCACCGCGGCGCTTTTTAAAGATCTCAAGCAGCGCGGATTGCTCGAGGATACCCTGCTGATATGGGGCGGAGAATTTGGTCGCACCCCCATGAATCAAGGGGATTCTGCCAATGGTAACTACGGGCGCGATCACCACATGAAGGCCTTCACCCTTTGGATGGCCGGGGCAGGCGTCAAACGGGGCGTGTCGATGGGCGCTACGGATGATTTTGGCTACAACGTGGTGGCCGATCCTGTGCACGCCAACGATTTTCAGGCGACCGTGATGCATCTTATGGGGATTCGGCACACCGACTTTACCTACCGTTTTCAGGGACGTGATTATCGGCTTACGGACATCGGAGGTGAGCTGATCAAGGGTGTCCTGGCGTAGCCGCAGCCCGTGCACAAGGGATTTTGCGCAAAGCCTCCTACGAAGCCTAAGTCGCAAAGAAGAAATCAATTTCTTGGGAGTGTTTATTGCAGCCACCGTGCGATGACTGGAAGGAGAGGAGACAGACGTTCTTTGCGCCTTGGGAACGTTGCGTAGGAACCATCTCTGCGTATTAAATAATCACGGCTTGGCGATGGGACGCGGTGGTGGGGACCTCCTGAGGTGGCTCTGCAACCAGAGGCTCCAAACCATCCAGAGGGCTTCGCGCACGATTTGACGGGACATTTTAGAGCTGCCCTGAAACCGATCCGTGAAGACTATGGGCACCTCCTTGATCCGCATGCCGCTCATCCAGATTCTGTGGGTGAGCTCGATCTGGAAACTGTAACCATTCGATCGCACGGTTTTGAGGTCGATGGACTGCAAAGCGCCGCGCCGGAAGCATTTGAAACCGCCTGTTGGATCGGACACCGGGAGGCCTGTGATGATCCTCACATACTTCGCCGCGCAGAGGCTCAATACCAAGCGGTTCAGCGGCCAGTTGATGACTCGGATGCCATTGCAATAGCGCGAGCCAAGGACCAAGTCGGCGTCGCGGGCTTCTTTGAGAAAGGCAGGGATGTCGTTTGGGTTGTGCGAGAAATCCCCATCCATCTCGAAGATAAACTCGTGGTTCCTTGCCAGTGCCCACTCGAATCCTGCGCAGTAGGCCCGGCCCAAGCCGTCCTTTTCGCTGCGGTGCAGCACATGAACCGATGAGAACTTGAGGGCGAGAGCGTCCGCGACCATTCCTGTGCCGTCTGGTGAATTATCATCGACCACCAGCAGATCCACTTGTACCGGCAACTCCTGGACACGCTCCACCAGCGACGGGAGGTTATCCCGCTCGTTATACGTCGGCACAATGATCAGAGTGTCCGATGGCACAAAAGTCAGCCTGAAGAGCTACGCAAAGCAGGGTGCAAAAACAAGCTATTCCAGAGCCGACACAGAATCAGTTGGCAAGGGCCACGATGTAACGCTGGAGACGATCCGTTTCGGGGACGTTTTTGCTCCGCTGATAGATTTGGTGCAGGTTGGAGCAGATGCGCAGCATAATCCGACGGGGGAGGACTGGGGCGAGGAAACTCTCCTGATAACCGTGGCTGGTTTGGAGAAGATAACGGACGCACTCCGCCTTGGACAAAATACGGCCGTGATTGAAAGGATCGATGAATAGCGTGTCCCGGGGCGATTGGTATCGACAAAGAAAATGACCGGGCATACCGATGCCGACGATGGGTAGCTTGAGGCGCCGAGCCAGCAGCAGGTAAACCACGCAGAGGCCAATCGGATTGCCGGCACGGCGGTCGAGGACCTTGTTTATGTAGCTGTTTTCTTCGTCGTAGTAACTATGGCCATTGCCCCTGAAATTCCGGGTCTGAAATAAGAATTTGTTGACCGTCGCCAGCTGCTCTTTGGGTGGTGTCAGCGGATCGAGTTGTGGACGGATCTCGCCTGCCATCTCATCAAGCACTGCTGCGTAGCCTGCAGGATTGACCTGCGGATAGCGAGTTTGGGCCATCAGCCACACCGCTCGTTCCAGGTCCAGTTGCTCGCCTTCTTTAAAACAGAACCCAAGAAATTGATTGTCAAAACGTTGGCGGTCCTGTTCATCGAGAATCTCCCGAACACGACGGCGCAGCAATGGATCAGAGCTGAGCGCGTTCTGTCTCAACCATTTTTGGGAGGATTCTCCGCAAGACAGAATTTTATTTCGAACAGTGCTGACGACGTAGGGGTCCTCGTCGGCTAGGAGAGTCATGAGCGCGCGCTGCTGAGTATCAGTCAGCCCAAGTGGCGAACCGGCGCCGGTCTTTAGCGAAAAGCTCATGCACGCATCAAGTTCGGATGCGATCCTAACACAATCCTCCCGTGGATGCAATCCTGCAAATCGAGCTCGTTGAGATCAGGGCTGATTCAAGAAAGCGGAGATGGGTTTGATGACGTTGACGAATGGCGGGAAAAGCCCGACAAACCCCTCGAATTATAATTGGATGAGGGCACGTCAAAACCATTTTTGCTGCCCAAGCAGGAGGAGCCGTCCGTTTTGAAGCTCTGGTCGTGCGTCGTGTGGAACCCAGAGTTCCGATCGGGGACCCAATTAAGTGCCCCACAACCAGACCTCCATGCCCATCGTCACCCCGACTTTCGATGCCAAAAAACTATCCTGATTGTCTTGAATCAGCACTGGCCGAATCCGCCTCGAATGATCGGTTGAAGAGATCAGGCTCCCATGCTTTGATTCTCTGGAACCCATCCTCGCATGCGCTCAAAACTTTCATGGCTCCCGACCGGCATTCTGCTGCTGCACCTCTGCCCAATCCTCAGTGCGGTGGCGCTGGAGCGACCGGGAGTCGAGTTTAAGATATTCCAGTTTCCACCCGACAAAATTCCGCGCATCGACGGGCAGGTGGACGATTGGGCAATCGTTCCCGACACTTACGTGATTGGGATCGATCAGCTCTCGGACACCGTTGGCGGGCGTCTCACCAATTTCAACCGCGCCGATTTGGATGTGCGCGTTCGTGTCGGCTGGGTGAAGGGGTTGAACCAGCTCTACTTTCTTTACGAAGCGTCGGACGACTACTGGGACTTCGCGCGAACGGATCTGCACAATGACATCTTCGAGCTAGTCGTGGATGGGGACCTTTCGGGCGGACCGTTCATCAAACAGATGCATCCCCTGTGGAAGAACAAGCCGGACGATGCGCATTTCAGTTTTCACGGCGTTCATGCCCAGAATTATCACGTCTTCACCCCTTCGGAGGGCAAGGATTGGGCGATGGTATGGGGTTGCCAGCCTTGGATCAAGGACCTGCCTTATGCCAACGCGGCGCAGAATTACAGCTTCCGGCCTGGCCAAAGCGGCAGGTATGTGCTCGAGTTTTGGATCACGCCCTTCGATTACGCGCCCACTGACGGTCCGTCACGCGCGGTGGTGTCCCAGTTAAAGGAGAACGCGCTCATCGGTCTTTCGTGGTCGGTGCTCGATTATGACGACGAAAAAGCCGAGCGTTTCAAATCGTTTTGGAACCTCTCGCACAAGACCACGATGTACGGGGACGCCTCGGATTTATGCGCCTTTCGGTTGATGCCTTTGGAGGCTGCTCTGAGAAAACCGGTTGAGGCCCTGTGGTCGTTTTCGATCCTCAACTTAAAAGAACGTCGTGTGGCATTTCGGGATGTGTCCACGGGTGCGATTGCGTCCTGGAAATGGGATTTTGGAGATGGTCAAACATCGGCCGAGCAGCACCCCGAACACCGCTACACCCGCGGTGGCGAGTTCACGGTGACCTTGTGGGTCGAGGGATTGTCCGGCAAAGCGAGACGCTCAAAAGTGTGGGATCTTTTCCTGCCAGAGTAGGGGGCTCTTTTTCTTGTCAGTATTCTTGACCACCACCCCGCCCGTCTTGGTGCCGAGCGGACTTGCCTGCACCGCGGGAGACACCGTCGTCGCGCAATTGTCGCGGATCCTTCATCTGCCGATCCATCGAAAACTGGCCTTCGTTAGTGGAAAATCCTTTTCATGCAGACGGCGGAGCGTGACCGAAATCTCCGCACCCTCGAACCTTCCGCTGAGTTGCAATTGATCCGGGGCCGCCCGGGTGTAGGCCATCACGATGGGCTCTGGCGCCGGGCCGTTCGGCTGAGGTTTCGGGCTAATCGTGAAGATGGCCGTGAGTTGAATCAATCGTCACATTCTTGATGCTCTTGTCTTGGTGTTTGAGGAGACTTTGGTAGTTCATGCCGAGCGCTCCGAAGCTGCCAGAGTGGCCAATTTTCACCGCCCTCCAGCGTGTCGGGTCGGTCAGGAGTGGCGGAATGAACTCGCCCCCCCGCGTGAAGGCCTCGACCTCGTAGAAACCGGCAAACTCGTGCTTCGTCGCGCTGCGTACTTCCAGCGCATCCTGAAACACCGGGGAAAGGCTCGCATACATAACCCATCCCACAATGATCAGGTTTACGACTCCCGTCGTTCGCCCAATCCATCCCCCGGGCCAAAGGCGCACTTGGGGCGCTGGTCCGGTCGGGAAGTTCATGACAAACACGTTGGCCAGTCGGCGCAGGTCTCCTCCAACCAGGAAAGCAGCGAAAAGCAGAAGGTGGATCGACGAGAGCCTCACATGCACTTCGAAGCACAGATTCATCATCACGACATTCGCCATCACGCCCGCCGCGACCAGCGCGCCCAAGGTGCTCGTCTGCCGGGAAAGCAGCAGCAGTCCTGCGATCACTTCCACCGTGCCCGCGAAGATCTGATACGCGGGTGAATAGCCCATGAAGGTCCACAGCAATGTCCAAGGCGACGATTGTCCGTATGGTGTCAGCAGCAGGTCAACGCCGGGAGAAGGCATCTGCAGCAGCAGCACCTTGATCCCGCCGTAAAATGGGTGACCCCTTTATGGGCGGCCACAAACTGGTTGCTGGGACGCGACAGGGCAAGAGATCTTTTCGCGTTCAAGCGTGAGGACCATGTCGCTCGTTGCGGCCAACGGTTTCAAATCCAATCCATACACGGGTCGGTACGGCCCTCCTGCAAATCGTAAATCTCATAGTTGGCCCGCAGCAAGCGGCCAGGGACCCGCGGCCAGCCAAACCGGGTGCGAAACGTATGATAGGCCGCCGAATGATCCATCGGGAAGGCGTCGAAGACTTCGCGCCAACCTGCGAACAACCCGAAGGTCTCCGGCTCTGGCACGATCCCATAGTCCCATTGGCCGCAGACACGGTGAACGTAGTCCGCTTTGTCCGCCGACGTTTGGAGATCGGAAGGCGGCTCATCCAAATCAGGGTAAACGGAATGGTCCAATTTCATGATCCCGGCAGGAAATGGGTCCTGAACCAGTCGCGGGTTTCGGCGGCACGCCGGTGTTCGGCGGGCTCGGCAATCGAGTCCAGCGGGCGTCGCAGCTCCAACGCTTGCAGATGGCGGGCCGCCTCCGCCTGCGCGTCGGCGAGTTTGAGGTCCGGGTTCTTTCGCTGCCACAAATCCCAACATTCGATGGCCGTCGCCAAACCGCGCATCGTCAATTGCCGGACATCCACAAAATCGCGCGGGGCCCCACGCTGGACCAACGCGTTCATCTTCGAGGCCACATTGTCGGACAGGCCCTCAATTTGCAGAGGTGGCCAGGGGCTTGGCAAATACGCTTCCAACTGAAGGGTCCGTGAAGCGATTTGAAACGAAAAAATTTTGGTGCCGCCTTGCTTAAATTCCCAGGACTCCGTGTCGCCGAACTGGCGGCGGTTCAAGGCCAATCCGCGTCGGTGTGCCACTCCCGCCAGGACAGACTGAAGCGCCACACGCACGGCCTGGCGCTCCGCTTCACCGGCATCACGCGACCACCAGGCGCCCACATCGTGGGTCGCCCGGTAGTCACAGTAATGCTTCAACGCGAAATACCCTCCTAACACAATATGGCGTGCGGCCGAAAACTTCTCCAGTCCGATGAGTAAATCCACCGCCAGGAGGTCCACCTCCGTCGGTTTCACTGGATCCATGCGGCGCATAATTGTCAGCCAACTTAGGGTAATCTCTTCGGAGAGCAAACAGCATTTATTGACCTGTTACCTTCCGCCGGCTTTTCTTCTGTAAGGTGTGAGATGAGAATACGATGTCGGTTAAACCGGTCAAAAGCGCCTCAAGTCGAGCGAGCGATCATACGCAGCGTGGAACCTTTGATTGTTCGGTGTCCTCGCAACGTCATTGGTGTAACGGCCCCATCCGGTTCAGTTCGGGCGAGCGCGATGTGGCGGCATCATCTCGTCACTCCAAAGTCAGGGCGGTCGTTCTTCGCAACATCGGGATGAATCGTCGTGGAGTGGAAATGCACGATCTTCCAAGCTCCGCCTCTCTTGGCCATGACGAATGAATCGCGCGTGTGAAAATCCGGATCCTTCATTTTCACCGTGGCCACCGCAACCTGCGGAGCCAGGGAGCGCACCTCCATCGTTTCAGTGCTCAACATGTCATTTGGGTTCCGAAGAACCCTGCCGTAGAACTTGTAAACCTCCGCTTTACCTCGCCAGACGTTCCCATTACGGAGAATCCAGAGCGCGTCCTCGGTCACCAGTTCGTGCAATCCTTTCATGTCATAATGATTCCAAGTGTTGACGAACTCGGCGACGGTCGCCCGCACTGCTGCCTCATCCTGAGGGGATAATACGACGCCCGTCCCTGCGCTCGCGTTCGGTGGTTGAGTTGTCGTGCAACCAACCAAGCCAGCCCACGCGACCAGTCCGACCGCCAACAGCGTGAGTGTTTTCATTTTGTTTCTTTCGGTTGTTTGGATGAACGCCGCAATCCTGTGGTGCTGCCTAACCAAGGGGTCACATCTCACAATTCAACAATTGGCTCACTGCTTTCATTTGTGATAGCTCGGTGCGGTCGCTTTGTAACCGTTGTTCAAGAAATGCCGCCGATCCGCGTCGTCATGGAAGATCGCTTTGCGCTTGTTGCCGCATGTGACCCCATGGTTCACCATGCGGTTGGATCTGAGTAAGCGTTGAACGTCTCCGCCCACTCACCTGTGGCGTCATACAAGAACACCAGGCGATGGCGCTGGAACACCTGCTGGAGGCAGTCGTGGATGCGTTTCATGTCACATGGAATCCAACAAAAATTCGGTCTTCACCTTGCTCAACCATTTTTTCGTGAACCAATCCGCGACCGCCGGTTTCTGACCGCAAGCGCCGGCCAGTTCCTCCAAAGACCGCAAGCGATCATCGAGGCCAAGGGCGCAGGCGGCCCGGACGGCGGCGCGATCGCCGGTGGTGAGCAACCACGCGTTCTGGTCCTGCGCTGCCACATACGCCAACAGGTGGCGCTCGCCGGGATCAATCTGATTCAACAGCGGGGTGCGTAACTGGGCGGCGGCGAGCTGCACCTTGGTCACTTCCGCCACGGTCACTTTGGCGTCGAACTGGGCCTTGTCCACCAGCACGTAACTTTTGATCAAGCGATTACCCGCCTGGATTTCCCGGCGCACTTCCGCCACCGTGCGAACATCGAATTTACTGAGCAGCGCCGCCCAGCAGCCAGTATCAACCGCCTCAATCACCACATTGGTGTCCACATAAACGATCTGGCGCGAGGGAGGCATGAAGGGTGATCAAAGCCCGATGTCCACCTTCACGCGATAGGCCTGGCAGCAGGCCCGAAAATCGTCCAAGCCCAGATGCAGCAATCCGAGCAGGCGTTTCACGGATAACTCGCCCCGATCAATGCCCCAAGCCATCCGTTCGATGAAGCGTTGGGAAAAGAGCGGGGAACTTGCGGCTTTTGACGTTTTAGACGCGCTCCGGGGAGCGGTGGCAGTCAGCTCATCCGCCTTCAACCACCCCAAGGCCACGACGCGCCAACCGACGGCGGCAACCGACACATGAAAATGCTCCGCCAGCACGGACAAGGTGTTTTTGAGGGACGATTGCGCCAGCAATTTTTCCCAGCGGGGTTTCAACTCCGCCGCTGGCATCAGCAGTGCCGCCGCGAAATTATCGGCAAGTTGCTCCGTGCGCTTTTGCTTGTAGCCGGTGGGATTCTCCCGGTCCACCCGTTCGGGCGGAAGCGCGTCCCAAGTGAGCACATGAAATAATTCGTGGGCGAGGTCAAAGTGTTTGCGCCCGGGTGATTCGGCGCGGTTAATGAGGATGGCATCGCCGGTGGCCAATTGCACCGCTGCGCCCGAGACCCCTTTGGGCATATCCACTTCCAAGACGAGCAGGTTGAATTTGCGCTCCAAGGCGCTGACCAACTTTTCCGTCGGGATGTCGCCGAGTTGCAATTCCCGGCCCACGGCTTCGCCGGCTGCCTTGGCATCTTCAAATGTGCTGTGTTCGTTGATGGCCAGACGCGGCCGCAAAACACTGGCGGTTTCACTCCGGCTTTGGCCGAGTTGCCGCCACAGCGCCAGCCAGTTCCCGGCCCGTTCCTCAAAGGTGTTCAAATCTGCCTCCACCGTGTCGGAGGCCCGATAGGAAAACGCGCCTTCGCCCACCAAACGGTAGGGATCGGTGAAAAAATCCAGATCCTGCCCGGTGGCCTCCGCGATGGCCACCAGTTCTTCCGGCGTGACGCGGCGCTGGCCGGCTTCAATGGCGGCCAACGTTTGGCGATCCTTGAAACCCAGACGTTTAGACAAGTCAGCCTGGGAAAGATTGCGCTTGTCCCGAGCGACAATGATTCGGCGCGGCAGGTGGGAATAGGTGGTTGGGGTGGCGATGGTGTCCATACGAGTAAAAATAATCTAGTCTTGCAAATAGACTATTGCAAGATTTATTTCATTTCCTCCGTCCTGCTCATTCATCCTCCTTCACCAGCCCCGCGATGTAAGACCAAGGGGTCACCCATCTCACAATTCAACAATTGACAGGGAGCAAAGCTGGAATAAGGCTGCCGATCATTGCGCGACCGTTGCGGATCCAGAAAGTGTGCGGCTGGTGTCACGTCACTGCCTGCGGCAACAAGCGCAAAGCTATCTTCCATGACGACGCGGATCGGCGGCATTTCTTGAACAACGGTTACAAAGCGACCGCACCGAGCTATCACAAATGAAAGCAGTAAGCCAATTGTTGAATTGTGAGATGTGACCCCATGGTTCACGTTCGATGGCCGTCGCTTCGTGTTGCGCCGCAACCCGGTGCGCCAGGAAGAACTGCAACGAGCTCGGGAGCAAAAGGAAAAGGCTTTAGAAGCAGCGATCCAGAAAGCCAACACCTCTCTGAAGGAACATCCTCGAGCCAAAGTGGCAACGCAGCGCCGAGGCCTCATTGCAAAGCTCCAACAATTAAAGCTGCAGGACTGGCTGAAACTGAGCGTCAAAGACAACCGCCCAGTTCTCACGCTGGATGAACCGGCGCTCAAAGCCGCCGCTGAACTGGACGGCTGTTATGTCGTGGAGAGCGATCTCAAAGCGGCCCAAGCCGACGCACAGACCCTCCATGATCGTTACAAAGATCTGGCCTTTGTCGAACGGGATTTTC
>CAMBEJ010000051.1 GCA_945865375.1 Akkermansia muciniphila
CTTGCCATTACACCAATTGGACAGCCGACAAAACTCTTTGAGCATCGCCTGACGTCTCGGTGGATTGGGCCCGAGGGTCCGTGTAGTCATTCGTTTCAGCAGCCCCTTGCTGATCCAGCGCCCGCTCACTCGGATTGCGTCCAACATCCACCCAGTTTGCACAAGTCATTCGCTTTGTTCAGTCTGGTTTTTCAGGGGTAAAGATGAGAGCACGGCCGCCGCGCCGCAGATCGCAATCGCCACCGCCAGCGAGCCAACCATCGTATAAGCCCCGACCACGAACATGAGCAGCATCGTGACTTCGGTGTTGAGGCCAGGCCGTTCCTCACCTGCCCGCAGCAGAGGCAGATTCCCACCTGCGATAATCAGCGCCGGCCCCGCCAATCCACCCGCCACCGTCCAGCCACCAAAGTTTTCTGCCAGCAGCGCGCACAGTGCTCCGAACAAAGTCACGAGCGGAAACGTCCGAAATCCCGCGAGGCGCGCGTCGGTTCTCTGACGCTGCAGGCCGACGAGCAGCCCCAACCCAAGCACGATTCCCAGACGGCTGAAAATATCTATCATGGCGGAAACCGCGAGTGCCTTTGGGGGTTAGCTTGCATGGGCAATTGGTGTTGGAGCCGTTTCCATTTCCACTCCTCGACGGCGCAGAACAGACAGGGCGCGATGAAAATGGTCACGAGCACACTCAAGACCATGCCGCCCACCGACGGGATGGCCATCGGTTTCATCACGTCGGAGCCGCGCCCGGTCGCCCAAAAAATGGGCATCAAGCCGAAGATGGTCGTCGAAATCGTCATCAAGCTGGGGCCCATCCGTTTCAAGCCCGCTTGCACGACCGCCTCGCGACGTCCTCCACCGAGTTGAAGGTCGCTTTCTCGAAAAGGCCTTCAAGGTAGGTCGAGATGATGACACCGTCGTCGTCCACGACGCCGAACAAAACGAGGAAGCCGACCCACACGGCGATGGAAGGATTCAAGCCCCAGAGCGGGAGCATGATGAAACCGCCCGCCGCCGCCACCAGGATGCTGAAGAAGATGATGGGCGCGATCCACCAGCGCTTGAAGCCGAGGTAGAGCATCACAAACATGATGAACATGGTTACCGGCACGAGGATGCTCATTCGTTTCGTGGCGCGAACCTGGTTCTCGAACTGGCCGCTCCATTCCCAGTAGTAGCCGGCCGGAAGTTTGAGCAGTCCATCACGCACGGCGCTTTGGAGAACCGCTTCGGCATCTTCGACCACGCTCACTTCGTCGCGGTCGCGCGTGTTCATCGTCAGGTAGCCCACGAGCAGGCCGCGCTCGCCTTTGATTTCCTGCGGGCCAAGGACGCTCTTGATGGTGAGAACTTGCGCGAGGGGCATTTGCGCGCCGGTGCTGCTCAGCACGAGAATCTTCTCCAACTCGGGAATATCTTCCCGGAATTCCCGCAGATAACGAACGCGAATCGGGTAAGGCTCCCGGCCCTCGACAGACTCCATGATGTTCATGCCGCCAATGGCGATCTCGATGATATCCTGCACGTCGGTAGTGGACCTTGACCGATTGGCCAGGTTCCAACGCGCCAAGGCAAATGCGGCTCCATCCTTGCGAAAACCGCGTCGAGTCCTTCTCATCTGTTTTTGATTCGTTGTTCTTGAACATCTCGTGTTCACTCTTTGATACGCCTGACCTTCTGCTGTCCCTCCGATTTCTCTTGCTCGAAGATCCCCCGATTTTGTTACCAGACGAAGCGGCTTGAGGAAGAAGCTGAAGCGGTGACGCGGGGGAAATCACTCACCGCTTCAGCGTGAAAAAGGCCTTACTTGTTTTCCTTATCCATCCCTTTCGTCGCGGCGCTGCCTGGCTTGGTTGCGCAGCAGAAGACGGAGTCGTCGCCGCACGACTTGCAACTGTGCTTAAGGACCATCTCCTTGCCTTGGTCGTGGCCGGTGACTGTGATGGTGGAATTGCAGCCGGCGCACGCGTGGGTGCCGATCAACTCCTTGGGCTGGCCTTTTGCCATCAGAAGCTCCGCGCCCTTGACCCCTTGCTTCACGCGGGAGACATACACCGTCTTGCACTTGGCGCACACCATCGCAATGGTGTCGTCCGGCTTCAGAGCATCGGCTTGTGCCTTCGTGTTGATTCCTTGGAGCATCAGCAGATGCTCACCGCCTTTCATCGGCTTCATCGGCTCATCCGCAGCGTTGATGTTCGTGGGCAGCCAGGCCGCGAGGGCAATCACCATCGCAATACCGGTCCCGATCATGTTGTGCTTAACTGTTTTCATTGTGTTTACTGTTGTTTGTTTGTTTTGGCTCTTGCATCGGGCCAACCGGTGTGTTGCCCCGAAATCTGTTTGGTGCGCATGGACTCATGCGCCTGACGTGTTCCCACGCTCGTTCCGCGCCTTGTCCTTCCTCAGTGCATCGCGAAGGACCTCGATCAACTTTCCCGGCCCGTCCTGCTTGGCGACGAACGCCGAAGCGCCCGCAGCGAGGGCCAGCCTTTCGGTTCGTTGCAGGTCGAACATCGTCGTGTCGACGACGGGAAGCTCCGGGGCGTGCGCGCGGATCGCTTTAATGAAGTCCAGTCCACTGGACGACTTGAGCTGAATGTCCGTGAGCACGATGTCGGGCCGAACGGATACGACACCGGCAAGCGCTTCATCCGCGTCTTCCGCCTGACCGCAGACCGTGAGATCCGTCTCGCGCTCGATGGCGTCCACGAGGCTGCGGCGCATCAGCGGGTGATCCTCGATTACGAAAACTCTACTTTTCATACTTCTGAATCCGGCGCGTCGAACGCGCCTGCCGCTGCGATGGACTCATCGGGCTCGTCCATCGTTTGGCCTGGTTGAAGTTTGTTGGAACTGCACTTTCATTCACGTCTCCATTATGGCCTTTTGGAGGGCCGACGGTATTGGCAGGAAAGTCGTCCGCGAGTAGAGCCGGGAAGTCGCGTCGGATAAGGGAAATGCTTACGAGGGTATAAGGCGATTGCGCCTACAGCGAGGAGACAGCGATTCGTATGAAGTAAAACGCAGTGGCCTCCGCTGCGGGACTGACGCAGTGAATCGGCGAGCTAAGTTCCCGGCTGCAATGCAGCCGAAGGCGTCGTCATGGTTTCGGCCCGCCCTGCGAGGCAACCCAGCGGATGGCGAATCGGGTGAACTCCGGCGTGGTCTTGAATCCGAGCTTCTCTTTGATGTGTCCCCGATGCACGTCCACGGTCTTCGGGCTGAGGTGAAGACGCCTGGCGATTTCGTCTGTGCTCCAGCCTTCCTCGGAGTGGTGCAACACTTCGAGTTCGCGATCGGTCAGCTTTGCTTCCGGGCCGGCTTCAGCTTTGCCCATTCCGCCGACGAGCGAGTTCAGAATCTCCGCCGACATGCGAGGACTGAGCGCGACCTGGCCGCTCAACACGGTGCGGATGGCGCTGGCGAGCAGTTCCGGTCCCTCCTGCTTCATCACGTAGCCGCGCCCGCCTGCGCGCAGGACATGCGGGGCGTAGAGCGATTCGTCCTGCATGGACATTGCCAGCACGGGCAGGCCGGGATGGATCGCTTGAATGTCCTTGATAAGTTCCAAGCCGTCCTTGTCCGGCAGCGCCATGTCCACCAGCACCAAGTCCGGTTTTAGTTTCGCAATCGCCTCCATCGCCTCGCGTGCCGTGCCGGCCTCGCCGCACACCGCGAAATCCGGTTCGCGATTCAGCAAGTCGGCTTGGCCGCGCCGCATCAGCGGATGGTCATCCACCAGCAGAATGTTCTTCCGCTTGGTTGAGTTCGTGGCTGGTTCTTTGCGTGGCATGGTTTGGTGGCTCTTAATCGGAGGGCGTTGTAGTTCGCGGCATCATCCGACATTAACTCTTTCGACGACGGCTCTCGGCATGGAACAACGCACCTCGACGCCGCCATCGGAATGCGGTTGCACCTCCAGTCGTCCCCCGCTCAGTCGCCGTCGCCACGGCTTGTTCCAACTCCCGGCGCCCCGAAATGTCGGGGACCAATGCGGTGAACAATCTCCGGTCGCCGAGCCGGACTTCGCTGACCGACAGCTCCATCGGGAACACCGCGCCATCCTTGCGCTGCCCCTCCATTTCGCGACCGATGCCGATGTGCCTCGACTGTCCGGTGCGAAAGTAGTTGGCCAGATCGATGTCGTAACCCTGCTGATCTATCCAAAGGATGAGAATGCCTACGCTTCGTCCAAGGATTTCCTCCGGCGCGTAACCGAATATGCGGCAAGCCTGCGGGTTGATGGACTCGACAAGGCCGCTGTCATGCATCGTGATGAAGCCCTCGGCGGCCGTTTCGAAGATGGCTCGGAGGCGTTGTTCGCTCCCGCGCAGCGATTCTTCGACTCGCTTGCGCTCCGTGATGTCGGTGCGAATTACGACGTATTGGCGGGATTTCCCCTGCGCATCGAGAAACGGCACGATGGTCGTGTCCACCCAATAGTGCGAACCGTCCTTCGCGCGGTTTTTGATTTCGCCGTGCCATACCTGGCCGCGCCCGATGGTCGTCCAGAGTTCACGTATGAACTCCTTGGCATGATGCCCGGAATTGATAATGCGGTGATCCTGCCCCAGCAATTCCTCTCGCGAGTATTTGGAAATCGCGCAGAACTTGTCGTTCACGTAGGTGATTTTGCCCTGCGCGTCCGTGATGGCGACGATGGCGTGTTCGTCGAGTGCCGCCTTGAACTCGGCAAGCTCGCCTACAGGACTTTGTGGCAAGTCACGTTTCATAATTTCGTGCCGCGCAATCGTAGCGCGTTGGCAATGACGGAAACAGAACTAAAACTCATGGCCGCCCCGGCAATGATGGGACTGAGCAGCGCGCCGAAGAACGGATAGAGCGCGCCCGCCGCGACCGGAATACCGAGCGCGTTATAGACGAACGCGAAGAAGAGGTTTTGCCGGATGTTCCGCATCATGGCGCGGCCAAGGCGAATCGCGCGTACGATGCCGCGCAGGTCGCCCTTCACGAGCGTCACGCCCGCGCTTTCCATCGCGATGTCCGTCCCCGTGCCCATGGCAATGCCCACGTCAGCGGCGGCAAGCGCCGGAGCGTCGTTGATGCCGTCCCCAACCATGCCGACGACGCGGCCTGCCGCCTTGAGCGACTTCACTTTCTCGTCCTTGTCGTGCGGAGTGACGCCGGCTTGGAAGTCGGTAATGCCCAGCTTGCGTGCGACGGCTTCGGCGGTGCGCGGATTGTCCCCGGTGAGCATGATGACGTTCACGCCGAGTTCGCGCAGTTCCGCGAGCGCCTGCGGCGTGGTGGACTTCACGGGGTCAGCGACCGTCAAGACTCCGGCGGCGCGACCGTCGATGGCCACAAAGATGGCGGTCGCGCCTTCGGCCTGGTGCGGAGCGGCGAGCGTTTCGAGGGCTGCGATGTCGGCCACTCCGTTTTCGCGGAGGAAGGCGGGTTTGCCAATCAACACCCTGCGTCCAGCGACAGTGCCCGCCACTCCTCCTGCGGTGGTGGATTGAAAATCCTTCGCGGCTTCCAGCGGAAGCTGCCGCGCTTGGGCTGCCACGATGACGGCGTGCGCCAGAGGATGTTCGCTGCCTTGTTCCAGTGAAGCGGCGAGGCGAAGCAGATCCTTCTCGTCGAAGCCGCCGACCGGCAACACCTGAGCGAGCTTCGGTTTCCCCTCCGTGAGCGTGCCGGTCTTGTCCACGGCCAAGGTGTCGAGTTTGGCGAGATACTCGATGGCCTCGGCATTGCGAATGAGGACGCCCACTTGCGCGCCGCGACCGATGCCGACCATCACGCTCATGGGTGTGGCCAGACCGAGTGCGCAAGGACAAGCAATGATGAGCACGGCGACGGCGTTGGTGATGGCGTAGGCAAGACGCGGTTCCGGTCCCCAAACCATCCAGGCAACAAAAGTAAGCGCGGAAATTGCCAGCACCGCCGGGACAAACCAGCCCGCAACCTTGTCCGCCAAGGCTTGGATCGGGGCGCGGCTGCGCTGGGCCTGCGCCACGAGATTCCCGATTTGCGCGAGCATCGTTTCGCTGCCGACGCGTTCGGCTTTCATCACGATGCCGCCCGTGGTGTTCACCGTGCCGCCGGAAACTTTCGCGCCGACGGCCTTCTCCACGGGAAGCGGTTCGCCGGTGAGCATGGATTCGTCCACGGACGTGCGTCCTTCCACGACTTCACCGTCCACGGGAATCTTCTCGCCGGGGCGCACGCGCAAGAGGTCGCCGGGATGCACGGCATCGAGCGGCACGTCCTCGTCGCCGTTCGGAGTTGCGCGCCGGGCCGTTTTCGGCGCGAGGCTGAGCAAAGCCTTGAGCGCTCCACTGGTGCGTCGCCGAGCGCGGAGTTCAAGCACTTGACCGAGCAACACGAGCACGGTGATGACGGCGGCAGCCTCAAAATAGATCGCAGGTTTGCCCGTGTGACCCGCTGCTGGTGGGAACGCCTGCGGGAACAACATGGCCGTTACACTGAAGGCAAACGCCGCGCCCACGCCCAGCGCGATGAGCGTGAACATATTCAAGCTGTGGTTCACAAGTGAGCGCCAGCCGCGCACAAAAAACGGCCAGCCTGCCCACCACACGACCGGCGTGCTGAGGATGAATTGTCCCCAGCGCGAAACCTCTCCACTCAGCCATTCAACATGACTCCACGCGGGGATAATGTGCGCCATCGCCACGATAAAGACTGGCAATGTCAGCGCCGTGCCGATCCAGAAACGCCGGGTCATGTCGCGCAGTTCAGAATCGTCTTGCTCGACTTCGGGCGTGATGGTCTTCGGCTCCAACGCCATGCCGCATTTGGGGCAAGTGCCGGGATGGTCCTGCTCGACCTCCGGGTGCATCGGGCAGGTGTAAAGGGTCTTGGCCGCCGGCTTCCAAGCCGGGTTCAGCTCCAACGCCATGCCGCACTTCGGACACGCGCCCGCTTTGTCACTCTCCACACCTGGACACATCGGGCAGAAATACTTGGCGGCGTTGGAAGCCGTCACTGCTGCGTCTTTGTGATGCTGATGGGAATGGTCGTGATGCGCTTCGCTCTGGGTGGCACCACTCGCCTTGTTGCCACAACAGGAATGTTCCTCCGCGCCGCGCTCGTGCTCATGGCCGTGCGCAGCGTGGTCGTGATGTTTGTCGTTCTCTTTGCCGCCGCAACAATCCGGGGAATCGCTGGCAGGTTTGGCTTTCGCTCCACCGCAGCAACCATCGACCGCTTTCGCAGGCGCGCTTTGGGACAAAAACTTCTTCCGGCAATGTTCGCCGCAAAAGTAGAACGCCTCCGCATCGCGATCGGCGCTAAGGGCCGTCGCTTCGTCCACGGTCATGCCACAAATCGGGTCGGTCTTCATAAGGTTGTTCGCTGTTCGTTGTCGAAGCGGTCTTTCGATTCTTTCGCCCTGGCTAACCCAGATGCATTCATTCTCTTACACTGCCCGCCCCTGCCTTGAATCGACGAGGCCTGGCACCGGTGATTGCCGATGCGAGGCGGGATCGCTACTCTCCGCTCATGGTCAAAGGCGAAGACGCCTTGATTGAAAACCTGAGTGCCTTCGTCGCCTTCGAGCGCCAGCGCCATCAGCGCGGGCAGAACCCATTTCGTTTATATGTTCATTCGGTTTTGTTTATGAGATTTCTGATAGCGGACACAGAACTTCCGCGACAGCAGAACACGGAGCGGTAGAGGAAGTTGAAGTCAGCCGCGGGCGCGGGGTCGAATCAACTTAACCGACGAAGGGAGGGGCGAGGCTGCGGAACGCAGGACCGAGGCACACCAATGGCGTGAGAACCCAATCGCCTTTCCAGGCTTGGCGCGAGAAATAAGAGTTCAGTTGTGTTTCCGTCGCATCCAGCGCGAGCGAAATCGGAGCAAGTAGATAAAGGGTGTGAAACTGCGGCGCGATGACCGTCGGAGCGTCCGCCCCGGCGAGCATCGTCTTCAGCGTCGAGCAAGTTGCAGTCGGCGCGGGCGCGGGCGCGTCGTGATCATCGTGAGTCGCCTTGGTCTGTGCTGAACCGTGACAGGAAGGCTGGACATCACTGTTGCCGTGTCCACCGCCAAAATGGCAATGGATGAAGCACATCGTCTGCGCCGCGATAAACACCGCGAGCGCGAGCGCCGCCAACGAGCGGAGCCACGGACTCAAGGTTGTCTGACGCACACGCATGATCGAACTTTACTCAAATTGCCCCGCTCACCGCAATAGAGGGTTTGCAAGCCATTCGCGGGAGTTAACTTGGGGTCGAGATGTGACCTCAGTTGGCATTCTCAAGCGAACCCACACACCGAAACTTTTGGAAGCGATTCGCGAGGTGCATGAGGGCGGCGCGCCCATGTCCGCGCAAATCGCGCGCCAGGTGGTGCAATTCTTTCGTGCCGGCGAACAAACTCTTTCGGTGTTGACGCCCCGCGAGAATCAGGTGCTTGTCTTGCTGGGCGAGGGCCGATTGTATAAGGAAATTGCCGGTGATCTGGATGTCAGCATCAATACGATCAGGGGTTACATCCGGAGCATTTACGAAAAACTGCACGTGAATTCCCGAACCGAGACGACAAGGAAGCTTTTCGGGCGATAACAGGACCCGCGCAGAATGGGACAACCTGGATCTGGCAAACCCTGCATTCCCAGGCCAAGGCCCTGCGCAGTTCGGACCCACTGCCCGAGGCCTATCCGGCCTGGTTGGCAGCGCAGGCCAATCCTGCCAACTAGGCCAAAAGCCAGTCCCAACGCCAAAGCCAAAGCCGTCGAGAAGACGCACTACTCGCTCGTCATTTCGTCCCGAATATTTTCGGCCATCAATTCCATGAAATGGTCGCCATCCATCTGTTATGGTGTATAAAGGCTCGGTTATGAAAATCTTCCAATGGATGTGCCCGCTACGGATTGTTATCGGTTTGGCACTGTCAGCGACCCTGATCACCGCACTTCAGGGGGACGACTGGCCGCAGTGGCTTGGGCCGCAACGCGATGCCCTTTGGCGTGAGACCGGGATCGTTGAGAAGTTTCCGCCGGGCGGCTTGAAGTTTCGCTGGCGAGTGCCAATCGGCACGGGCTACACCGGGCCGGCCGTGGCGCGGGGCCGGGTTTACGTCGCGGACCGCCAGCTCGCGAAGGGCGCGAGCAACCCATCGAACCCCTTTGCTCGCGGCGAAATCCCCGGGTCGGAACGTGTGCTTTGTCTGAACGAATCTGACGGTGCCCTCTTGTGGAAGCACGAATACGATTGCGCTTACACCGTGAGTTACTCCTCTGGACCGCGTGTGACGCCGGCCGTTCACGACGGTAAAGTCTATACGCTGGGCGCCGAAGGAAACCTCGTCTGCCTTGACGCGGAAACTGGGGCACTCATCTGGTCACGCGATTTCAAGAAGGATTTCGGCATCAAAACCCCCCTGTGGGGTTTCGCCGGTCATCCGCTCGTGGACGGGAAGAAATTGATCTGTCTCGTCGGCGGCCAGGGAAGCGTCGCCGTCGCCTTTGACAAAGACACGGGCAAGGAACTTTGGCGCGCGCTCAGTGCCAAGGAACCGGGTTACGCGCCTCCCATGATCTATGACTTTTCTGGCAAACGACAGCTCATTCTCTGGCATCCCGAATCTGTCAACTCTCTCGATCCGAACACGGGCAAAGTCTTCTGGTCGTATCCCACTGAGCCGATCCGCTCGGGCATGACGATCGCCAGCCCGCGAAAAGCCGGTGATTTGCTCTTCTTGACCTCTTTTTACAACGGCTCGCTCATGCTGCGCGTGGGCCTCGATTCTCCCTCGCTGGTCTGGGAGAGCAAGAAGATCAGCGAGAAAGACACGGACGGCCTGCACAGCGTCATGAGCACTCCGTGGATTGAGGGCGGCAGCATCTACGGCCCGTGCAGCTATGGCCAGTTCCGCTGCTTGAAGTCTGACACTGGCGAGCGCCTGTGGGAGACCTTCGAGCCGACCTCCGCCAAATCCGAGCGTTGGGGGCACACGTTCATCGTCAAGAACGGCAACCGCTGGTTCCTCTTCAGCGAACAGGGCGACTTGATTATCGCGAAGCTCAGCGCAGAAAAGTACCAGGAAATCAGCCGGGCGCACCTGCTAGATCCTATCAACCGTGACGCAGGTCGACCGGTGGTCTGGTCCCATCCCGCGTTCGCGAACCGTTCGGTCTATGCTCGAAACGACCAGGAGATCGTCTGCGTGTCGCTGGCAGCGACAGATCCGCCGGGCCGTGAGTAAACACCCCACGGCAACAGTCGGCAGTCGGCACGCCAAGCACGATGTGCCTCCTTGGCTGACTTCGGAAGTTGTCCATTGCGCCGGTGCTGCTTCTTCCTATGCGAACGCCGTGATCGACAAGTCGGGTGTCCAATGGCGGCGGGCGGCTTTTCCTGATGGCCCACAGCTTGCAATTGAATGGCGGCATCTACGCCAATGGTAATAGCGCCTGCGACGGCGGTGCTAGCGGCAGCAGCAACGCCCTGCAGGAATACCTCGCGGGCACGGACCCCAACAACGCCACCGATGTGTTGAAACTGAAACCCGCCGTGGTGACGGGCAACACCCTCAAATTTGAATTCGCCACGAAACCGGGGAAAAACTATCGCATCGAAGCGCGGGCGGATCTATTTGGCGGCGCTTGGCAGCCTTCCAGCACCGGCGTGATTGCCAACGGTGGCATGACCGAATTCTCCCTACTCCCTGAGGCCAGTCCCAAAATGTTCTTCCGCATCGTGGTCATACCTTGAGTCGGCGTCGCCTCACACCACCGAAAAAGCGGTTGAATTCGATTTCCCCATGATCCCTTCTCAGTCGCATCGTGTGACTCCAAATCTCAGACCTCAGGAAAACCGGTTGAAATCGTGATCTGGGCGCGCCACCTCAATGCCTCCATTTTTCCTAATCATCATCGTAATCTGACTCGTAATCCTCGGGTGTTGCCCTTGAAACAGAGGGGTGGATTACGATTACGATTACGATTACGATTAAGACTAGGAGCGGGGAATTGGAGTGGCTCGAGCCTCAGGCTACACACGGTCGTTTTACTGAGTTCCGAGGGTAAGGCGGTGGTGCAGTGGACAACCGCGGGGGTGTAAGACACTTCCAGGGTTCGCGTGGCTCCATCGGTCACACCCACGGTCACCGACAAGGCCTGGGCAAAACTCTGGACCTACTTGAACTCGACCTCGAACACCCGATCCGGTTCGCCAAAAACGCATCGCGCACAGGCCGATTGCAATTTCACGCTGCCGAGTGTTCAATCGCTGAATCCATGAAGGCTCACAAAAATGCCCGCACGATGCTGACGAGCGTTTGTTTCACCCTGGCCTTGGCCGCCGTCCCGTTGCGCGCCGAGTTCATTGAAACCGACATCTGCGTCTTTGGCGGCTCCTCCGCCGGGATCGTCGCCGCCGTTCAGGCGAAGAATCTCCGCAAGAGTGTGGTGCTCGTGGAACCGGGCAAGTATCTCGGCGGATTGACGACCGGCGGACTTGGTGCGACGGACATCGGGAACAAGGCGGCCATCGGCGGGTTGTCGCGTGAGTTTTATCACCGTATTGCCAAGCATTACGCGAAGGACGCATCGTGGAACATTGACCGCCGCGCCGATTACTTCAGCAGACGCCTCAGCAGCCAGGCTTCCGCCTCCAACCTCGACGCCACGGACGCCACGATGTGGACATTCGAACCGAAAGTCGCACGCGCGGTGTATGAGGATTGGCTCAAGGAGGCCAGCGTGCGCGTGCTGCGCCAGCAACGCTTGAGGTCGGTGAAGATGGACGGCGCGCGCATCGCGGAAATCGCGATGGAGAACGGCAACGTGTTCCGCGCGAAGATGTTCATCGACTGCACGTACGAAGGCGATTTGATGGCGAAAGCGGGCGTGTCGTATCACGTCGGGCGTGAGTCGAACGCGACGTATGGGGAGACGTTGAACGGGATTTGCCGCGAGACACCCAAGCACCAGTTCACGGTGTCGGTCGATCCGTATGTGAAGCCTGGCGACGCCAGCAGCGGGCTGCTGCCGTTTATTCAGTCGGGCGGTGGCGGCACGCCCGGCGATGGCGACAAGCGCGTGCAGGCTTATAACTACCGGCTTTGTTTTACGACGAACGCGGAGAACCGCGCGCCGGTCGCGCCACCACCGAATTACGATCCGCGGAAGTTTGAACTGCTTGGGCGTTATCTCGACGCGCTCGTGGTCAGCGGGAAAAGCCCGAAGCTGTGGCAATTCTGGAATCCCATCTGGATGCCGAACCAGAAGACCGACATCAACAACAACGGGGG
Organism: Akkermansia muciniphila; assembly: GCA_945865375.1. Taxonomy (GTDB): domain Bacteria; phylum Verrucomicrobiota; class Verrucomicrobiia; order Limisphaerales; family F1-80-MAGS106; genus F1-80-MAGS106. The sequence goes on from CAMBEJ010000051.1 coordinate 12,250, forward strand.
TTTCTCGACGGACTTCATTGGCGCGAACTATGATTACACCGAAGCGGATTACGCCACGCGCGACCGGATCGCGCGCGAACATGAGGAATACATCCGCGGCTTCATCACCTATCTCGCGACCAGTCCGCGCGTGCCGGAGACGATGCGTCGCGAGATGCGGCAATGGGGGCCGTGCAAAGACGAGTTTCCCGAGACTGGCGGCTGGCCGAACCAACTCTATGTGCGGGAAGCACGCCGGCTCATTTCCGATTACGTGATGACCGAGAAAAATTGCCGCGCGCAGGAAACCATCACCGACTCCGTGGGCCTCGCCGCCTACAACATGGATTCACACAACTGCCAGCGCATCGTGAAGAATGGCAGCGCCGAGAACGAAGGCGACGTTCAGGTGCCGCCCATGAAGCCGTATCCGATTTCTTACCGCTCGCTCGTCCCGAGGCAACGCGAGTGCGAAAACCTGTTCGTGCCCGTGTGCATGGCGTCGTCGCACATCGCCTACGGTTCGATCCGCATGGAACCGGTGTTCATGATACTCGCCGAGTCCTGCACCACGGCGGCCGTCATTGCCATCGACGAAAGGATTCCGGTGCAGAAAGTGAACTACGCGAAACTCCGCGCCCGTCTGCTCGCTGATAAGCAAGTTCTCGACTGGACGAACGCAGCGCCCGCGCGAGCAACACTCCCGTGACGGTGAAGGTGTTGGGCGAATCGCGCGTCGTGAAATTGAACCAGCGCACCGGCAACCGCCTGAAATCACTCGGCAAGTATCAACTTCCCGCCGGCCGTGAATGCAGCGTGACTGTGGCCAATGCGGGCACCGATGGTTTCGTGGTGGTGGATGGCTTGTCTGTCCCTTGGTGCTCTTGCGCATCCGGCAACTGCGGGCGGTATTCGTCGTCTTCGAGGCAGAACCATTCCAGACGCGCTTCAGCCACAACCCAGACCAGGTATTCGCGCACGCCGTTGCGAACGTAGGCACGCCGTTTGTCCCGCAGGGCGATCGAAGCGGAACTGGCTGCCACTTCGATAATCAATTCCGGCGGGCCGACGATGTAGCCGTCTTCGTTCACGCGGCTGAGTCCGCCGTGTTCGGGCAGGCGGCGCAAGATGGAGTCGGGCTGCACCGTGGTCTCGGCGTCGAGGACGACGGTGGCGCTAGGGAGTGCTCCGGTTTCGGGGTGCCGACTGGCATAGGTGCCGAGCCATGTTTGAATCAGACCATCCGGTTCGGCATAACGGTGTGGGGACTGCCCGCGTGCGGCATAACGGTGTGGGGACAGACATAGTTGCCCGCGTGTTCATCAATTGAAATGCTGGGGTTCAAGAATCGCGAATTGACCCAGGCCTCGAAGTCTGGCAATGTTTGCGATGGATGAATCAAACGAGTTCCAAAGAGCGTTGCTGGCGCAAATCCCGCATCGCCGCCCGCTTGCTTTACCGCAAGATGGCCGGACCCCTTCGTCCACGCGACCAAGCTTTGGCGAGGCGGTTGAGCAAGGATCCAGAAGTCGAAAATCGACTCATTCAGCAGGCCCTTTACTGTCTCGGTGGTTCCCGCAAGCATGACCTCGACCGAAAACTGGTGGCGCGGTGAAATAGACTGGGAGGCGCCGGCTGGCCAGTTTCTGAGGAAATTTATCGCGCTGGTACCGCCGGATCGCCGGTTGAGATTGACGCTCTACGGTTCCGCGCCGCTCCAACTGACGCTGGACCGCACCTTGTTGAGCGGTGACGTGGATCTCTTTTCCAATGACGACGAGGACCTCCGTGAGATTGTTCGCGCGCACAAAATGGACAAGGATCACGGCGGGGCTCTTTATTTGGAAGCGGGCTTCGAGTTGAGCTTCCGCACCAGCCCTCGCTGGCGTGACCGCGCGAAGACATTCGAACTCGGAAACGTCAGCCTCACTCTGCCGCATCCTCTGGACATTTTGATCGGCAAGCTCGACCGCCTTGCGCCCAAGGACCTCGAAGCTTTCCGGCGCGTCATCGCCGCAACGGGGCATCCGACTGCGGAGGAAATGAAGCGCGAATTGCAAAATGCGGTCGACTTGTTTCGTCCCGGATTTGATGAGGAATCACCCAATCGTTACCTGGAGAACACACAGCAACTCTGGCGGGACATTTTCAAAGCCGAAATTGAAGTTCGCGGGGAAATCATCGCCCCCGCGATGGCACGCCGCAAACAAGGCTACGGCGAACCTCCGCCCGATTACAAAACCATCCTGAGCTCCTGATTTTCCGCAACGTCCCTGAAATGCCTTCCAACCCATTTTGTGGGGCACAGTCGGGTATGGACAATTTTTAAGAGGCGCACGCTTCGTTCGCAACCACCACCGCTGGCGTCGGCCCGCGGATGGCCCATCGCAGCTTGGCGCTGGAAGCACGCGGGTTGCTTCGGATCTCCGCCGCAGACGGACGGAGAATGTCATTGGAAATCGTGGAGTAAACCCCTTTTGTCAGCCCCTGTTTGAAGGCGGATTTCACGCGTCGATCCTCGCCTGAATGGAAGGTGAGAATGGCCAGGCGACCGCCTGGTTTCAAACAGGCAGGGACGACTCGCAAGAATGTTTCGAGAGCAGAAAACTCGTCATTGACCGCGATGCGAACCGCTTGGAAAACTCTTCGTATGGCGGGTTCCACAGCGGGATCCTTTGGTTTTGGAGTGTGCCCATTGGAACATGGAAGGGCACGGCATACCAGATCCGTGAGCTCGGTCGTGGTTTGCGGCGCTCTGATCTTTCGGGCTTCGCAAAGAGTTCGCGCCACAGCCTCGGCACCAGGGACATCCCCGAATTCACGCAAGGCCCGGGCCAGTTTGTCCTCCTTGATAGTCGCGAGCCACTGTGCTGCGGAGGGTCCCTTTCCCGGGTTCATCCTCATGTCGAGCGGGCCATGGCTTTTGAATGTGAAACCTCGATCGGGATCGTCCAGTTGCATGGAGGAACAGCCCAGGTCCGCCAGGATGAAATCAACACCCTCCGCCCACCGTGTCGCGATCAAACGATCGATGCCGGCGTAGTTTGTCTGCACCACCTCGAGCATCGCGGGACCAAAGTCCAGAGCCCTCAGACGCGCTTCGGTGCGGGGAAGCTGGAGGATATCGGTGTCCAAACCCAACAAAAAGCCGCCTGGTTTCAAACGTTCAAGGATTTGCAAGGCGTGTCCGCCGTAGCCCAGGGTCGCGTCGACGCCTCTGGATCCTGGTTGTGGGTCCAAGATCTTCAGGATTTCTTCCACACAGATAGGGCGATGCATCCCGGCGGGCGTCTTGCCTGCACCCTCGACTTTCTGGATCGTCCCGGGGTAACGATCTGGGCTCAGTTCCTTGTATTTCTCATGGAATTTTCGCGGGTTTTTCCCGGAGTACCGAGGGCGGCGAGCGGGGCGCCGATTGTTGCCGGGAGTGGCTGGCACCGATTGAAGGGGGGGAGTCACTGGGAACACGTAGGTTGAACGGTCATGGGAAATACTGCCACAAGGCAGCTTTGAAACAAAGAAAAAGCGTTCCCCAGTTCCATAGTCTCGCGGTCGGGGACGCCCCATCGCGCCATCGCTCCAACAGTCCCATCTCGCCTCAGGCTCATGCGAAATGCGGCCAACCCTCCTGGTTGCCCGGTCGAAAGATCCGGCAAAGCGACGCTTGGCGTTGGGGAGGCGCTGTGGCATGGTCTCAGCCGCGAGGGGCGTGCTTGGACGTTCCGCCGCGCTTTTATGAGACGAGAATCCATTAACCAATCCGTTTGAGTGGCGCGGGTGTTTCCAGCGACCCCGAGCAGGGTGACGGACGTCCGATCCGTGAGGGTTTGACACGAGCGCTATGCATCTTGCCCGGCTAAGGCTTCGTGACTTCCGCAACTACGCGCGGTTGGACGCCCTGTTTTCGCCGGGGTTCCAAGTGTTGGTTGGCGACAATGCCCAAGGAAAAACCAACATTCTCGAAGCCATCTATTTGTTGGCCACTCTGCGGTCCTTTCGCGGTGTCGGAAGCGCCCAGCTTGTTCGCCACGGTCAGGCTGGGTATTTTGTGGGGGCAGGCTTGACGAGCCAGCAGGAGCACGATATCAAACTTTTCTGGTCGGTCAGAGAACGGCGGCTTTCGTTGGATTCACAACCAGTTCGAAAGATGTCGCAGTATCTGGGCGTGCTGCGTGCGGTCGTGTTTTGTTCGGAGGATTTGCAGCTTGTCAAAGGGACTGCCCGGCAACGTCGGCGGTTCGTCGACCTCTTGTTGTGCCAGACTCACTCGCATTATCTCGGGCTGCTGCAGCGTTACGCGAAGGCCCTCCGCTCACGAAACGCGCTGCTCAAGCAGCGTGCCGCCGATGAACGAGCCATTGAGAGTTTTAGCCTTGAACTGATCGATTCGGGGGTCCAGATCCTCGGCCTGCGCCGCGAGTTTATCCCCAAGCTTTATCCTCTGGTGCGGATGGCGTGCTCGCAGGTTTCGGGGGGAACCGAGGAATTCCGGATGGAGTATGTTCCGGGGGTGAAACAGGATTTCGCTCTGGAGTTGGCACAGTCCCGCTCTCGGGAGAGGGCCTATCGGTCCACTCTGGTCGGCCCGCATCGCGATGAACTCCAGCTTCAGCTCGACGATAAATCCGCAGCCCAGTTTGCCAGCGAGGGCCAGAAGCGGACGCTGGCGATCGCCTTGAAGATGGCTCAGGCTGAGTATTTAACCCTGATTCTGGGAGTTCCACCCATCCTGCTCATCGATGATGTCATGGGGGAACTGGATGCCAGGCGCCGCGGAGGCCTGCTCCCGCTGCTAGAGCGTTCACACCAAGCCCGTGGCCAGGTCTTCATGACATGCACTCAGGAAAACTGGCCGCGCGAGCTCGGCTGTGATCTGCACCGATGGGCGGTTCGATCCGGGAATTTGCTGCCCGCTTGAGACACCCTGCACCAGTTCTCATTTTCGCGGGCAAAGTAGGGCAAATCTCCAGGTCTGCCGGTTCCGTGACCCTCTGGCGCCCAGCAGGGCTGATTGAAGAAAGCGGAGCGCTGGCTTCCAGCCGGCTTTGTTGCGGTGGCGCAGGTTTCCAAACCTGCTGTGTCGCCGACTTCCAAGTCGGCCCGTGCGACGAACATCAGAGGGGCGTTCGACTTCAAATGGAGGTCCCTCCACCGTCGAGCGCATGCAGGTTTGGAAACCTGCGATACAGCAGACTTGGGAGTCTGCGCTACATTTAGGGCGACAGTTCATGGGAAGTTCGTTGGTTTCTTGAATCAGCCCTGGGCTCCCAGGATCCTCCCCAATCCGCACTCGACGTGCCCGGTTGTCTCGTTCCCACTATTTCGGCTTTACCGCTTCCGTCGAAACTCCTAATCCTACCCTCATGAAATCAAGCCTGTGCGGATTACTTCTGCGGTCATTGAAGCTATCTTTGATGGTTGTTGCCCTGAGTGCGGTCCTGGTGCCATCGCGTGCGGGAGACGTGAGCACGCTCTCCGGGAAACTGCTTCGCAACGCGGATGTGGTGGGGGTCGAGTCGGATCACGTGATCGTGAGGCACGATGGAGGGCGGGAGCGCGTTCCGTGGTCCAGTTTCAGCCCCACATCTCAACTGGATTTGCTGCGGAGCAAAGTCGCGGAGCTTGAAAAGCTGAGGGGTGAGCTCCATCAGACGCGCGACGAGTCCAAGGCGCTTCAAAAGACCACCGAGCAATACCGTCAGAACCTTGCCGCCTTGGGTGGCGAAGCCACTCCGGAAAAACCGGTGGCACCCGCAGCGGGTCTCCCCGCGCTCAAAAAAGGCGATTTGGTAGACGCCGCAGATCTCGCTGCGCACTTCAAACAAGACCTCGGAACTGCCGAGGCGCGGTATCGCAAGCAGGCGTTCCGTCTGGAAGGGGTCGTGGACAGACTGGATAAAGATTTGTTTGTCAGCGCCTACCACGCACTGCTCCGGATTCCTGGGAAATCGGTCCGCGTGGTGTGTGTCATCAAACCTCCTGAAGTTTACAGCAAAGTGTACGCAACCCGAAGCGGAGAGCGGATGGTGGCTGAAGGCGAGCGTCTGGGCAAGGTGACGTTGATGCAGGCGGGAGACAAGGTGGTCTTCGAAGGGCGCTGCTCCGGGATGAGCGACAACACCGTGACCTTCGTCGTCACCCGCATCGTTCAGTGATCCGGGATTTCAGGATCCCGGATCATCGGTCGGAACGAGGCCTCTTTCACAACTTTGCGTTTGCATTTCCTTGCCTGAGTCCAAGGCGCCAGTTCAGGAGTTCTGAGCCAGACCTGCCCCACGAGGTCCGTGGAGGGCATTTGCTTCGTCAGCACCCGTTCTTTTCCACGGCCTTGCTAAAGTTTCAACTTTCAACTTTTAGTTCTTCGCTTTGTGATGGGGTGACAGATGCTTGAGGTTGAAAAGGTATTCCGCCGACGATTTCACTGTCCGGCAACGCACACGTTGCGCGTGCCTGGATCGGTGGAACTGCTTGGGGGTTACGCGTCGGTGGCGCGAGGTCTGGCTCTTGGGGTTGGGCTGGACAAAGGGCTTGAGATTTCGGTCGCGCCGCGCGCGGATGGCCGCGTCTGCCTTGCGGTTGGCGAGCAGGAGCCGGAGCACGCGTTCTGGATCACCAATCTCTCCTTGAAAGACTGCCCGGAGTGGGTCAGGCCGGTGAGGAGTGTCCTGGCGGCATTGCGCAAGCGGGGCATGAGTTTCAGGGGTTTTAACGCTGTTTTTCATGCCACGCTACCCCTCATCGCCAGCCCTGGATCACAGGCCTTGGTGCCTCTGGGAACGGTGCTGGCCATGCGCCAGTTGCAGCCTTTTCGCCTCACGGACTCAGGTCTTATGCATCCTCCTGAACGAGATCATCGGGGCCGCCTGCCCGCGTTGTCAGCGAAGGAAAAACTCAATGTCGCGCGCCTTTGTCGGGATGCCAGTCTTGAGACGGAGGATAACCCGGATCTTCTGGCCTATGTCACGCCACTTTTTGCGAAACCTTTCACAGCGGTGCTGCTGGATCATCTCCATGAAACGGTGACCCACCATCCGATGCCGGGAACCGCCGCGTTGGTCCTCTGCCAAACGCACCCCAGGGCTGACGACACGATGCTTTTGGCCGAGACAAAACGAGCCGAATGTCGGGACGCCGCCAAGGCGCTTGCCTTGAGGTTTCTGAGGAGCGCGGACCTTCCCTACATTCGAGTCAATCAGCACAGGTTGAACGATACGCTGTTTCGATGCGCCTATCACATCGCAGGGGAGGTCCAGCGCGTGGTGGCTTCGGAGTCAGCGCTGCAAGCGTTCGATTTGCAGCAATTCGGGCGCTATTTGTTTCAAAGTCATGAGAGTTCCCGAGATTTCTTTGGGATCAGTTCCCCGGAGATCGAACTGCTCTACGACGCAGCGCGAGGATCTGGAGCGTGTTCAGGAGCACGACTCGTCGGAACTGGGTATGAAGGCACTCTGGTCAGTCTTGTTTTCATTTCGGCTGCCGAGGAATTCACCCGAACCCTCTCCATTAAATATTTGGAGAGGACGGGGCGTGTTCTGAACTCTGTTGTCAGTCAGATCTCGGGGGGCACGCTCTGATCAGGGCCCGCCGGCATCCCGAAAGCTCGGGGGAAAAAACCAATTGCAAAACCGTCTCGTCAAGCCGATGGGGAGCCCGCACACTGGGGTTGCGACTATGATGCCAAGACTGCTGATGACACCGGCCTGCGCCTCAAGAACGGTGCGCTATGTGGGCGATTCCATCGAGTTTGAACTCGAGTTCGAGCCCGGGTCCGAACAGGGGGAGGGGTGGAATGCCTATCTACGAACCAAGTTGGGTCGCGCGGCGCGGCTCCGAACCGAGACTATTCAGACCTATTCCGGTGCCAAACCCGGGCTGGGAGGTTTCTGGCGTGATGTGCCCATGCACAGAACACGCTCAGGGTGGATCGCGCGTTTGGCGCTCGCCGAGGTCGGGTATTTCGAGTCCAAGGCCTTTGTGGTGGACCCGCAAGGACGTCAGCATTGGCCGCAGGGTGCAAACGCCGGTGTTGCGGTGCATCCTGATTCGATCCGCACGGCTAACACGATTTACTGTGCCTTCACGAGACTTTTTGGGGAGAGCAAAAGCCTGCCGGGCGCACAGGCCCCCGTTGCGGAGGAGCAGGCCAGAACTCTGGACCGCCTGGGCTACACCGTGATCCCCCCTTCTGGAACCCTGCGGGATCTCAAGCGCGAACTCCCCCACATCTTCAAGACACTTCACTGCCGCACGCTGCACCTCTTGCCGATCAACCCCACGCCGACGACCTCGGGACGGTTCGGCCGGTTCGGCAGCCCTTACGCCTGCTTAGATTTGACCGCCATCGATCCGGCCCTGATGGAATTTGACAAGAAGACCACCGCCATCGACCAATTCATCGAGCTTGCCGATGCAGTTCACGAGCACGAGGGCAAGCTGCTGTTGGACATCGTGATCAATCACACAGGGTGGAACTCGACCCTGCACGAGGAGCATCCGGACTGGTTTTTGAAGGAACCGGACGGACACTTCGCCAGTCCCGGAGCCTGGGGGACGGTGTGGGAAGATCTTGTGGAGTTGGACACGGCCGCGCACGCGCTGTGGCATGAACTATCGGAGGCCCTTCTGGTATGGTGCCGACGGGGAGCCGATGGGTTCCGTTGTGACGCGGGTTACAAAGTGCCCGCCCCGGTCTGGATGTACATTATTGCGCGGGTTCGTGACGAATTTCCCAACACAGTCTTCTTGTTGGAAGGCTTGGGAGGCGGTTGGGACGACACGGAAACTTTGCTCACGATTGGAGGAATGCAGTGGGCCTACTCGGAGCTGTTCCAGGAGTTTTCCGGAGTGCAGGTGGCAGGCTACCTTTCGCACTGCATTAAACAAAGCGCACGGGTGGGCGCGCTCGTCCACTACAGCGAGACACACGACAACGACCGTCTCGCCTCGAAGGGTCGCGAATGGTCATTGCTCAGGAACAGGCTGAGCGCCCTGAGCAGCCTCAACGGCGCGTTCGGAATCACGTGTGGCGTGGAATGGCTGGCGAAGGAAAAGATCCGGGTTCACCAATGCGGCGGCCTGTCCTGGGGCAACCCTGACAACATCGAGGAAGCGCTCGCGGAATTGAATCAACTGCTGTCGAATCACCCGTGTTTTTTTGACTCAGCTCGCGTGACTCGATTCAGCCCGGATGCGTCCTCCGTGTGTGCTTTAAAGCGGGAGTCCGCCGACGGCCACGACACGGTCTTCGTGGTTGCGAACCTGGATGTGGAGCGCGTGCAGACGCTCGATGTGGACTACGCGGACCTGCGGATGACAGGCCCGGGTTCAGCTTTTCCAGCCCGGCATCTCATCGAGGCCCCACGGTGTTTCAAACATACGCTTGGTCTGGATTCCGTGGAGCTCCAGCTTGGGCCGGGCGAGGTGGTTTGCCTGGCTTTTTACGAGCAGACCAGTGGGCCTACCGGGCAAGCCTATCGGCGCGCGCGAGCCCAGGCGGCGGCGGCTATCCAAGCGTTGTCGACCGTGGCTGAACCCGAGCGGATTGGGTCCTTCGATTGGCAGGATCTCGCGGATCTTGTGGATCGGGATCCGCGTGCGTTTCTGGGGCGTGTGACAACCCTGGATGGAGAGGCCGACCTTGTGGATTTGATGGAGGCATTGCGGACGGTTCCGAGCTCCTCCGCCTACGAGCCAGTCGTGGCGTGGACCCTTGCGGATACTTCGAGAGTCATGCTGGTGCCCGATCAACACTGGGTCTTGCTATCCGATCCCCACCCCTTCCGAGCTTCGCTTCAGACCCGGAGCCGGACAATCCGGTTGGAGTCTGTTCAAACGCGCCGGGGCTGGGTGACCTTCGTTCCTCCTGCGGTGGCGGCGGATGAGGGAGAGGTTCGCCTCGATATTCACCGTTTTTCTCAAGGGGCTATCCGCCACGCCGCCACCCTTCGATATCTGGGGGCCACGGCGACGCCGCACGCAAAGTTCACGGGCAAGGATCGTGAGTCGGTGGTTCTCCTGACGAACGGAATTGGGGGCATGGCCCGCATGGCGCTGGATCTTGGCTCGATCCGGTCAAAATACGATTGCGTGTTGGGTGCCAACTTACATCCCTGCGTGCCCGTGGATCGACATGTCTTTGTCAAGCGCATCCGTTTGTGGGCGATGGCCCGCAATCACCTCTCCCAATTGACTGCCGCGAATCTGATCTCATTTGCTGCGCAACCTGTCGCCGAGTGGGTGTTTCAGGCACACGCCGGCGATGGGTTCGTGACACCCATCCGGCTCCAGGCACAAATGATTCCTGGTCGAAACACGACGCGCTTTGTTCTGTCAATTCCGACCCAGGAGGAAACAACGGCCGACCCCATTGAGCGCGGACCTATTTCCATCATCTGCCGCTTCGATATTGAGGATCGCAGCTTCCATTCTCAGACCGCGCACAACAGTGGATCGGATCGGCATTTTAGAACGTTCACACAGGCGTTGCACGGGAGTGGAGGGTTTGAGTTCACACCTGCCGCCGACCGTCAGCTTCGAGTTTTTTGCGATCGCGGCCAGTACCACGCCGAGCCTGAGTGGTGCGACGGGATTCCGCACCCCGTGGAATCGACGCGTGGGCAGGAGGTCTCCGGAGATGCGTATAGCCCGGGGTGGTTCGAGTGCCCGCTCGAGATCGGCCGACCGGTTGTTCTGACAGCCACGGCGGAGCTCGATGCGCGTTGGACTGAACCCGAGGAGCCGTTGCCCTGGACAGACCCTGCGCCACAGGATTTCGAGAGGGCCGTGCGGGTGGCGATCAACGCCTTTGTCGTGCGTCGTGGCACCGGAAAAACGGTCATCGCGGGGTATCCCTGGTTCTTGGACTGGGGGCGCGACACGTTCATTGCGGCGCGCGGACTCATCACGGCTGGGATGCATGACACAGTCCTGGAGATACTTCGAGTTTTCGGAAAATTCGTGGATCGAGGCACCCTACCCAACAGCATCCACGGTGAGGACGCCTCTAACAGGGACACATCCGACGCGCCCTTGTGGTACGGGATTGTGTGCGAAGAACTGGCTTTGGCGATGGGCTGGGGCGCGGATGAGGAGGGATCCGTCAAACCCCCTTTTAACGTGGCTATCGACGCGCAGGGTCGAACGGTGGTGGATGTGCTGCGCGAAATCGCCTGCGGGATGATTGATGGCACGCCCAATGGGATAAGGATGGATCCCGATTCCGGGCTGATCTGGAGCCCTTCTCATTTTACATGGATGGACACCAACTTTCCTGCGGGCACACCCCGCGAAGGGTATCCGGTCGAGATCCAGGCGTTGTGGATACGGCTTATGCGGCTGCTGGCCCGGCTTGGCGTGGTCCCCGTGGAGCGCCCGTGGGCTGAGATCGCGGCGGTGGCCGAGAGATCGGTGTCAGCTTACTACTGGATGGAGGAGGCGGGTTATTTCGCGGATCATCTGGCCGCGAAGCCGGGCCAGCCGGCGCGGTCGTCGCCTGCTGATGACGCCCTTCGACCCAACTGCCTTTTTCTGGTGAGCCTGGGCCTCGTTTCTGGCGAGCGCGCCCGTCGCACGGTCGAAGCGGCTGCGCGTTTTCTAGTGGTGCCCGGTGCGCTGCGTTCCCTGGCGCCTCGGCCAGTGTCCATGCCTTTGGCGATCATGGCTCCCGACGGAGCCCTGTTGAACAACCCCAGTTCGCCTTACTGGGGGCAATACGAGGGCGATGAAGACACGCGCCGCAAACCCGCGTATCACAACGGAACGGCATGGGTCTGGCCGTTCCCCACGTTCTGTGAAGCGCTGGCCCGCGCCTACGAATTCACACCGCACGCGATTGCGGCGGCTCAATCGTATCTTGGCAGCACATCGGCTCTTCTTGGGAAGGGTTGTGTGGGGCAGCTTCCAGAGATCTTGGACGGAGACGCCCCCCACACGCAACGAGGCTGCGACGCGCAAGCCTGGAGCGCCACCGAAACCCTGCGAGTTTACAAATTATTGGAACACTCGGCGCGCAGTCAGGGTGCGATCTTTCGCTGATCCAGCACTTTTTTCAGCGCGCTTTTCCCGTACTCAAAGGAGGGGTCGATTTGGACCGCCCGCTCGTATTGCCTAATCGCCTCCTGAAACCTGCCCTGAGTCTGGTAGGCTCTGCCTAAATTGTAGTGCGCCTCGACGTAATTCGTATTGAGACGCGACGCTTCTTCGAAGCTAGGAATGGCTTCTTGGATTCTTCCTATGCGCACTAGGGTCGTGCCCAGATTGTTGTGCGCCGAGGCGTTCTCCGGGGAATTGAGAATGGCCGCCTTGAAATGCTCCATGGCTTTGTCCACATGCCCCTGACGTGCCAGAAGGTTGCCCAGGTTGTTGTGCGCCTCGGCATACTCCGGCAGGATGCGAATGGCTTCGGAATAATGGTGCAAGGCTTGGTCCATCTGCGTGAGTCTCGCGAAGCAGAATCCAAGATTGAAGTGGGCCTCTTCGTCATCGGCCTTTTTTTGGAGCACCTTTTGAAAGACTGAGATCGCTTCTTCAAACCGCCGCCGTTGGATCAAATCGCTTCCGGATTGATGCCATCTCATCAGCTCATCCGGGTCGGCGGCGAGTGTCACGAGTGCTGGAATGTTCGTTGGGGTGAGGGATTGCGGCGGTAGACTTTGAGCTGGAGAACTCCCAGCAACCAGATTGGAATCCTGGCCGCCAACCCCCAAGGCCGGAGTGGGCATGAGCGGTGCCGTGGTCGGGATCTTGGCCTCGCTTTGTGGGGGCGCTGAATCAGACTTGCGGCAACCTGTTCCGCCAGCCAATGTCAGCGCCAGAACCACTGCGGCGGGAGCACGCGGCGGCAGCCTCAGTCCGCAGGCATGCCAACGCTCGAACGCAGCGATAACCATTGCAACACAGGTCATTGACTCGAAAGCCTGCCCCATGAAGGCCGGTTCTGCGATCTTATTTATTCTGCGATAACTCGCAGGGAGACAAAACAACCAAACCATGAAAATCACGATTCTCGGGGCCGCCGGTGGAGAAGTGACCGGGTCGGCGTATCTTGTCGAAACCCAGCAGGCCAGGCTGCTTGTGGACTGCGGCCTGTTCCAGGGCGGCAGGAGGGCGGACGATTTGAATCGCTCGCCGTTCGTCGCCAGCGCGGCGCAACTCGACGCAGTGCTTCTGACACACGCGCACCTCGATCACACAGGCCGCTTGCCATTGCTGGCTCAGGCCGGTTTCAGCGGCCCCATCTTCGCCACTCCCGCCACAATCGAGATGACGGGTTTGATCTTGCGTGATTCCGGAAAGATTCAGGCCCAGGACGCCGAGCGGGCCAATCGCAAGCGTCTCCATGCCGACGACGCGCCTTTTAAACCGCTTTATTCGGTTGCGGACGTCGAGAAAATTCTTCTCCAACTCAAGCCCGTCCCTTACGTCGACTTGGTCTCGGTCGCGCCCGGCATTCATGTCCGTTTCATTGAGGCGGGCCATATGCTCGGCTCGGCCAGCATCCAGTTGTTTGTCGATGACAATGGAGTCCGCCGCCAAGTTGTGTTCTCCGGTGACATCGGTCCCAAAGGCGCGCTGATTCTGCGCGATGCCGAAACCTTCTCGCATGCGGACATGGTCTTCCTGGAGTCCACCTACGGCGATCGCGACCACCGGCCGTTTGCGAACACGGTGGACGAATTTGTCGAAGCCCTGAAGCAGGCCGTCGCGGAGCGGGGCAAGGTCCTGGTGCCGACTTTTGCTGTGGGCCGCGCCCAGTTGCTGACCACCTTGATGGCGTGGATTTTCAGGAAGAAACTGGTCGATCCGTTTCCCGTGTTCCTGGACAGCCCGATGGCCATTGAGGCGTCGCGGATCTACGCGCGGCACTCGGAACTGTTTGACGAGGAGATGGTCGCGTTTCTCAAGGAAAGACCGCTCGCGCAAGATCTCACCACCATGAAGATGACTGCGACCCAGGAAGAGTCGAAACAGATCAACGACGTCCCCGGCCCGTGCCTGGTCATGGCCGCGGCCGGCATGTGCAACGCAGGCCGCATTTTGCACCACCTCCGCAACAACCTCGCGAAAGCCGAGACTCATTTAATCGTTGTGGGTTTTCAAAGCTACGGAACGCTCGGACGTCTGCTGGTGGACGGGGCCATTGAAGTGACGATTTTTGGCCAAAGGATCCCCGTGAAGGCGCGGGTTCATACGCTGGGTGGTTTCAGCGCGCACGCCGGACAGAGCGATCTCCTGAGCTGGTTCGCATCCCTGGCACCCTCGAAACCCCGAGTGGTTCTGACCCACGGTGAAGACCGCGCCCGAAGTGCCCTGTCCTCCCTTCTCACCCAGCGCCATGGGCTGACCCCTCTATTGCCGGCCCTGGGTGAAACCTGCGAACTGTAGCCGGAACGGGCACGAGAACATCGAGGCTACAAAATTCAACCTCATCAGAACTTATGGCACTTGCCAACATGTCCCCCTTCTTTAGCCGCTTCCCTGACGTGGCCGCCCGTGAAACCCGCGTGATCACTTTGGCTCACCCGCAGCGGGGACTCCCGGCGGGGAGCTTTGGTTTCCTGGAACTCTACTGCGTAGACCCGAAGTGCGATTGTCGGCGCGTGCTCCTCCAAGTGCGAGCTGAGGATAAACCCGATGAGATCCTCGCGACCATCAACTACGGATGGGAGAGCGTCGCCTTCTACGCTGAATGGCTTCACGGCGATGCCAAGGGAGCGCACGAGATAAGGAGTGCGTCGCTCGACCCGCTCAATCCTCAATCGAAATACGCGCATTCATTCCTGAGCTTGTTTCAATCGGTGCTGCTTCAAGACAAAGCCTACATCGAACGCCTTAAGCACCATTACGGGATGTTCAAACGAAAACCAGAATCGACTCGCCTAAGCGGGTCGTCCCATTCGCCCCCTGCCCCTGCGCCCCGTTCCCTTTGAGTCGGAGTTCTGGAGTTCATCTCACCGTGATCGGAACTGCCGGGCGGTCGAGAGAACACCCAGCAAAAGAAGCAAGCCACCGAATGGAACCAACAGGATCCCAAGCCCAGGATCGCCGCCTCGCGTGAACAAGCCACCCAAGAAGAATCCGGCGGGAAGGAGGACCCCTGCCGCGAGCAAGCAAGCGGAGGCGTTGGCCCTTGAGGGGCCGGCCCATTGAGGGGCTTGCGGGAGTGAGGCGGCGAATGCCAGATGCACAAGCGCCAGCAAGGTTCCGTGCGCGTGCGCGAGGGTCCACATCAGTCGGCGCGGCGCGGCGCTGACGTTCAAATAGGTGCCAACTTTGAACCCATGCAACACCTCCAGCAGCATTCCGAGGCAGAGAAACACCAGCAACGACCACCAGCCCCATCTGAGGTGTTTGAAGCTCAGCGTCGTGGTGTTCGATTCGGACAGCGTTTTGGTGGCTCTGGATGCTCCGGGCAGCCGGGTCCGATCGGTTGGTTTGTCTGGATCTCTCATGAGTGTTCGTCCGTTATTCCTGCAAATCCATCGATCGGTTGTTGCGTTGGCCGAGCAGGCGATTCCAACGGTCTTCGTTGATGCGGCCATCTGGCGAAAGCAACACGGATGGTTTTTCCACCAAACTCTCTGGAATCATGTGCTGTCTCCAGATCTGCAACGCGGCCTCCTTCTTGATCTTCCAATCGGCGGCCGGGCCGACATAATCGCTGTCGAACGCCCTGAACCCAGGCAGCGTTTTGATCGACCGATTC
Source organism: Akkermansia muciniphila (assembly GCA_945865375.1). Classification (GTDB taxonomy): domain Bacteria; phylum Verrucomicrobiota; class Verrucomicrobiia; order Limisphaerales; family F1-80-MAGS106; genus F1-80-MAGS106. The sequence continues at coordinate 27,932 of CAMBEJ010000051.1, forward strand.
GCGATGTAACGCACGGCTGAATAGGGGTCGTCGAGCAACTCGGAAAGGTAGGGGGCGATCCATGTGGAGCCTGAGGCGATCCTGGCAGGTTCCCAACCGAAGTGCCATGCCATGAGGGCACGCTGGCCCGCGTCGCCTTTCAGAGCCCAAACGACCGAGGCCGCTGTCGTGGTGTGTTCATCAGGGAGTCTGGAATAGGGTTGTTTATACCAATCACGAAGTGCAGTCGCGCTCCACTCGAGCGTCTTGTCCAAGTGGCACAAGTTGCACGCATTCGGGCGGCCCGATTTGAAACTGTCAGTCGCGCTGGGGCTGCTTATTTGATGGCTTCTGATCGCCTTAAGCAGGCCGTAGGTGGTATGGGGCATGTGGCAGTTATAACATTCGTTGCCGCTTGACCCCGCCTTATGGTGCGTGTGCGATTCAACCTGGCCGCGCAGGCTGGAGTGGCATTGCAAACAGGCTTCCTGCGTGTGCTTTCCGAGACCGAGTTGGTCGTCAAAACTCTGCGGGCTGTGCATCGAATGGCAGGAGAGACAGCTCATCTCTCCCCTTTCAAAGCACGGCGATTCCACAGTGCCGTTGAATTCTCGACCCGAGACGCGCACCATCCCATCCGCCCAGTAGTGTTCATCAAAAAAGTTCGGGTTCTGTCGCAGTCCCGCCTGCAAAAAGGCCTGCTCCTTGATCCTTGAAGGCCGCACGATAGGCGTCGAGCTGGCCAGGTCCTGGCCCGGTCGGAAGCGGAAGCCTTCTTCGCTAAATCGTTCGGAGGCGGGGATCCATTTGATGCCATGACATTGGCCGCAGGCCTGCGAAGATCGGTCCTTTGAAAGGCGCGCCGGGTTGACGATGGAATCATCACCCCGACCTTTGAGGTGGTGCGCATAACGACGGGCCGGATTCTGGTTGAGTCGAACATGATCTTCAGCGGGACCATGGCAGGCTTCACAGGCGATGCCCAATTCTCCCACCCGCGTGTTCAGCCCGCCGATGGATCGGTCAGGCCGTGGTTGCCCCCCAGTCGCATGACATTTGAGACAATTCACATTCCAGACGTGCATGGAAGGGGGCTGGGAAGGGTCACGCAGGAAGGTTGTATGCACTGGAACCCAACGACGGTCGGCGATCAACCAGGCAAAAGGGAAAATGAGCTGCTGGTTGCCCACCGCGCCAGGAACCCAGAAGATTTGCATATGATGCGAACCGGTCAGCAAGCCGATGCGTTTGGAAAGGCGCGGTGGGGATCCAGACACCACCCCCTTTCGCGCCCTCTCTTTCCACTCCGGATCCGGCATTTCAGTCCAGAACTCGTCGTCCTGACGCCAGATCCGGTAGTCCTCGCCGTCGAGAGTGAGGGTGCGGCGTTGAAAGTCGGCTTGCACCGATTCAGCGCCCGCGTGCTGGGTCATGGTGCGGTGGTATGAGCCGTGCCAGCTCGCGTACTGATCGGGATGACAGGAGCGGCAAGTGTCGGAGGAAACATAGCCGCCCGGGCGGCCGGTGGTGGGAAGCGTCAACTCAAACCGTCGCTGCGCATCGGAGTGCTCAAGGGAGTGCCACTCCAGAAACGCCGCGGATGCCAGGACTGCCAGAACACACCCTACGAGTCGCTTGCGCATCGGGGGCGTCGCCTGTGACCGGCATAACACAACCCCCGTTGACACCCCTAAAACCAGGGCGAACAAGGCCCATTCCGTGAAATTGGGTGTAGCGTTCATGCTCAGCAATTCTCATGGTGACATCCTAGGGCCTTTGGGTGGGATTGAACATCAGGGCTCCACGGGGGTCTCGCCCCACCTTGCTGGGAACAAGCGAAGGATGGACCGGGGGCGTTGTTGTATTTCGCGGCGCATGTTCATCGCTCAAAGAAATCAGACCGGCACCGGCACCGAATCCACGATATGGTCGATGGTGGCCCGCGCGCTGACGCTCACGGCGCGCGTTCCCTTTCGGGTGATGAGACGGTGGGGAAGAACTAGGCGTGCGGCGCTTTTGATGTCGTCAGGGAGCACATAGTCGCGCTCCGCCAGAAAAGCAGTTGCCTGGCTGTAGGTCTGCAAGTCGAGACTCCCACGAGGGCTCGCACCATACTCAAGCGACTCAGATTGGCGCGTCGCTCGGATGATATCCACCACATAACCCACGAGCGACTCGTCGAGCCGAACATCCTGAACGGCTTTTTGGATCTCAAGCAGTCCCGGGCAATCCATGACAGGTTCGACGCGGGCAAGTGGATCGTGGTGCTGTTGTTGCCGCAGCATGCGCATCTCGGCGGATCGTTCCAAGTAACCAATGCTCAATCGGACGATGAACCGGTCCATCTGCGCGAATGGAAGCGGGTAGGTGCCCTCCAGCTCCACGGGGTTTTGCGTGGCGATGACGAAAAATGGGGCATCCAGCCTGTGGATCGTTCCGTCGACCGTGACGTGATGTTCCTCCATGGCCTCGAGCAGACTGGACTGAGTCCGTGGAGTGGCGCGGTTGATTTCGTCCCCCAGGAGGATGTTCGTGAAAATGGGACCTCGTCGAAAGGTGAAATCGTGGCGCTCTTGAGAATACACGGTGACGCCCGTGATGTCCGACGGGAGCAGGTCGGCGGTGAACTGAACACGCTTGAACTCCGCGGAGACGGACTGGGCCACGGCTTTGGCGAGCAGGGTCTTGCCCAGGCCGGGAACATCCTCAAGAAGCACATGCCCCCCTGAGATCAGGGCCAGCACAGCTTGGGTCACGACATTCTCCTTGCCTATGAATGCGCCGCAGATATTGGCGATGAGTGCCCGCGTTTTCGCCGCCGGAGTCGGTGCCGTTTCCGGATGGATCTTGTTGATGGGAGGGCTCAAGGTCTAAAGATGTTTGGCAAGCTCAGCCTGGCTATGGGCAAACACCTCCTGATGAAGCGAGCGCCCGTGAGAATCCATGGTGACCACCGAGGGAAAGTCTTTGACCTCAAGCACCCAGATCGCCTCCGGCGAACCGAATTCTTCGAGGAAATAGACGTTCAGAACGCGGGTGACACAGTCGGCCAAAACCTGCGCCGCGCCTCCGATGGCATGCAGATAGACACAACCATTTTCCTTGCAGGCCTGGAGTGTGCGCTCCCCCATCCCCCCTTTGCCGATCACGCCACGCAAACCAAACTGGCGGATTATCTGGCCCTGGTAAGGCTCCTCGCGAATGGAGGTTGTTGGGCCTGCGGCCGTAACCTTCCAATCGCCCTTCTCATCCTTCAACACGACAGGGCCGCAGTGATAGATGATCCCGTCGAGCAGGGTCACCCCGGCAGGCAAGGCACCCCCCTCGTGAAGGTATTTGTGGACCGCGTCGCGACCAGTGAAGAGAACTCCTGAGATCGCAACAGCGTCACCGACCCGGAGCGAGCGCATTTTTTCTTCCGTGAACGGAGCCGTGAGTGGGATCATAAAACAACCGCTTTTGTGGGAAACATTCGCGTGAGTGGAAGAACGGCTTGAATTCCCTTTAGTAAAGCCATTGGGCTATTTCCCCTCCGGACCCAAGCCGAACGCCTTGCCGTCGATAAGCCCAGCACATGTAGCTGACACTCACGAAGAACGAAGCGGGGACCCGATTGACGGCACCGATCTTCACGCCCAACAGGGTGGTCTTGCCACCAAACCCCATCGGGCCGATGCCGAGCTCGTTGGCTGTTTTGAGAATGTCCTGCTCCAACGCATCTAGCTCCGGTTGCGGATTGCGGTCCTCGATGAATCGCAGAAACTGGTGTTTTGAAAACTCGTAGCCGGTCGCCCGGTCGCCCCCGATGCACACGCCGAGGATCCCCGGACCACACCCTTTTCCCTGAGCCTGAAGCACGGCGTCAAGAATCACTCTGCGACATCCGTCCAGATCGCGGTTGGCTTTCAGCTTCTCATTGGGCAACGAGTACTGTGCCCCCACATTTTCGCAGCCACCTCCCTTCAGAATAAGTCGAATTTCCAGGTGCGGCTCCCGGTGTTGATGGAAGTGTATTGAAGGCGCTCCAGGGCCCACGTTCGTGCCATCGTTTACCCCAGTGAGGGAGTTCACGGAATTCTGGCGCAGATACCCGGAAACCGTCGCTCGTGTGACCGCCTGCCGGGCCGTTTCTTCGAACATCATTTGATCGAATCCAACCGGGGCGTTGACATGGAACAAAACGCTGCCCGTATCCTGGCAGATGGGTTGAGACTTCTGCTTCGCGAGCGTGATGTTGCGCTCGATGATCTTCATGGCAGACTCGGCGATGGTGCCCTTCTTTTCGGCCTCCAACCCTGCGAGGATGGCTCGCTGCACGTCGTCCGGAATCTCCGCGGACGTTCGGCGGATGATCTCGACCAAGCTGTCCAGCAAGGCATTCATGGCGTGCCACCGTAAAGGTTGAGTTTGACGGTGTCAACTTGAGCCAAACCAGCAGCAGCAGTTCGCATTTTGGTCGGCAAAGTGGGGTAGACCTCCCGGTCTGCCAGTCGCGGAGGCCTCTGGCCCCTGGAGTTTGGACATTTTGGTGGCGGGCCCAGACCCGTCCCGGCCCCTTTGTCGGAAACTTTGCTTCTTTGACCCTGTTCAACCGCAGTCGGCTGAAAACCGGCGATCGGTATTTTAAGGAGCTGATTCTCACCCCTCGCACTAACACAAATAGTTGTCATACGCCGCCGTTTCTGAAACCATTCAGAAGTGACACACGGAAAATATTTGTCGGGAAAGCCTATCCCGGTCAGGGAGCGCCTTATTTTTGCATTGGACGTTCCCACCGTCCATGAAGCGAAGGCTTTGGTGGAGAAACTGGGTGACAGTGTGCTGTTTTATAAGCTCGGCCTGCAAATTTTCATGGCCGGTGGTTATTACGAGCTGATCGAATGGCTGAAGTCGTCGGGGAAAAAAGTGTTCGTGGATCTCAAGTTCTTCGATGTGCCCGAAACTGTCAAATTGGCGGTCGCACAACTCAAGGGTCGCGGGGTCACTTTTGCAACCGTTCATGGAAATGAAGGGATCTTGCGCGCCGCCGTTGAGAGCGGGAGTGATCTGAAGATATTAGCCGTGACGGTTCTGACAAGTTTGGACAGAGGCGACTTGAACGACCTTGGGTTTGATTGCAACGTGGCGGATCTCGTCCTCTCGCGAGCTCGCCGAGCCTTGAATGTGGGCTGTGGTGGAGTGATTTCTTCTGGGCTGGAGGCTGAACGGCTGAGAACAGAGCTGGGTGAACGATTCCTCATTGTGAGCCCAGGGATACGCCCCGTCGAGAACAACGTTGCCGATGATCAAAAAAGAACTGTCGACGTCGAGGAAGCCTTTCTGAAGGGGGCCGATTATATTGTGGTGGGAAGACCCATCAGAAAGGCGGAGGATCCAAAGAAAAAAGCGGAGGAATTCCAGAAGAGAATCGCCGCACTCTTTGAACCGGTGGTGCCAAGCTGAAACTCCGGATTGTGG
>CAMBEJ010000052.1 GCA_945865375.1 Akkermansia muciniphila
GAACAATCCCCCGCCGATCCGGGGGTTTTAGCGCAGAGTTTTGGAGAGCACAGAGGGGGGAGCGGCGTTCGAATGAGTCGGTTTCATGCTTCAGTCAGCGAGTGCGGGATTGAGGGCTGCGGGACAGGTGCCTCCAGGTCCGAGCGCCGGGCTATCAGATCTATTTCTCCAACAGGTTCAGACCTGAATGGCGCTGAGATAGGTTCTTCGCTGTTTTGAGTGGAATGGATTGCGTTCTTAAGGCCAGAACTCAAATGCCGTGGGGGACGACAAATTGTTAAAAAAAGAACCTGAAGAGGACGAGAGGATTTGATTAAGCGGTCGTGGCGACTGACGGGCGGGGGTCTCATGGAGTGAGGAAAGCCTGTCCATGAGGAACGCTACCGTGAAGTTCTCGAATGAAGATTGGCTTGTCGGCATCGCCTTTCTACTTTGCTTGGGCTGGCGGACGCGCTAGATGCCCTGAGAGTCTTAATTCCAGACCAAAGTAAATCGCACGAAGCGCGGGCTGGTCGCCTGTTCGACGGAGACGGTGTCGCGGGCCAGAATCGTGCGCTGATAGGCTGTGCCGGTTTCGGAAATGAAGCCCGGACCGGTGGGCGGGTTCGTGCTGGCGGCGGTGCAAAGCATCGACCAGTTCATATGGCAATTCCGCTCTGAATCTACTTTCCGACGAGGATCATGTGAGGATCAATCCCCTCGGTGGGCCGTCGACGGCCCACGAGGGATCACCAAGGCGTCAATCTCCGTTTCCCATCGTGTTTTCAGCGTTCTTTCTTGCTCCAATCCATCTCCAAGATCTATCGTGGAACTACGATCTGAAACCAAATTCCTGTCAGTTATCCCCGCCATGAAATCTATCCGCCCTGCTCGCGCTGCCGTGTCGATGGCCGTCACCTTTGCTTCCGCTTTGCTCTCGCTCGCCCAAACTCCAGACAATCTTGTCGTGGAAGGCGTGCCCGCGTTCCCGCCGCAACTCAAGGTAGACGTGGGGCGGTATCTCGAATTCCGCGCGGCCAGTCTGCAAAGCTGGCATCCGGTGAAGCGCGAGCTACTCATTTCGACGCGCTTTGCGGACACGGCCCAGTTGCACCTCGTGAAATTGCCCGGTGGCGCGCGGCGTCAACTCACATTCGGCGCGGAGCCGGTGGCGGGCGCGTCGTTTCGCCCGAAGACTGGCGAGTTCCTCGTCTTCGTGCAGGACGCCGGCGGCGGCGAGTTCTATCAACTTCACCGCTACGATTTGAGCGACGGAAAAACGACGTTGTTGACAGACGGCAAATCACGCAACTCTGGCCCGCGCTGGTCGAAGAGCGGCCGATGGTTTGCCTACACCTCCACGCGCCGCACTGGCAAGGACAGCGACATTCATGTGATAAATCCGGCCGATCCGTCGAGCAATCGGCTCGTCTGCGAAGTAAACGGTGGTGGCTGGGCGGTGAGTGACTGGTCGCCGGACGACTCAAAGCTGCTCGTCGGCGAATACCTTTCCATCAACGAAAGCTACCTGTACCTCGCCGACGTGAAGACCGGCGGGAAGGAGTTGCTCACCCCAAAGGGTGGCGCGGAGAAGATGGCTTACTCCGACGCGCGTTTCGCGAAGGACGGCCAGGCGGTCTATTTCACCACCGACAAGGGCGCGGAGTTTCATCGCCTCGTGCGAATGGAACTGCCGACCAAAACGGAAACCATTCTCACGCCGCACATCAACTGGGACGTGGACAGTTTTGAAATTTCGCCCGATGGCTCTCTCCTCGCGTTCGTCACGAACGAGGACGGCATCGGCGTGCTGCACTTGCTGAACACGCGCAGCGGCAAGGAAATCCCCGCGCCGAAGCTGCCGCTCGGCACGGTGTCCAACCTGGAGTGGCACGAGAACGGGCGCGATCTCGCGTTCAATCTCACCTCCGCGAAATCGCCGAATGACGTGTATTCCGCCGACGTGAAGACCGGCAAAGTCGAGCGCTGGACCGAAAGCGAAACGGGTGGTTTGAACCCGGAGAATTTCGTCGAGCCGGAGTTGGTGAAGATTAAGAGCTTCGACGGGCTGGGCATTTCCGGTTTTCTCCACCGACCGGACGCGCGGAAGTTCCCCGGCAAGCGACCCGTCATCATCAACATTCACGGCGGGCCGGAAGGACAGGCGCGGCCCACGTTCCAGGCGCGGAACAATTATTACTTGAGCGAGCTGGGCGTCGCCATTCTGTATCCGAACGTTCGCGGCTCGGCGGGCTACGGAAAAACTTTCCTCACGCTCGACAACGGGTTCAAGCGCGAGGACTCGGTGAAGGACATCGGAGCGTTCATCGACTGGATTCAGCGTGACGCGGGCCTCGAGAGCACACGCGTCGCCGTGATGGGCGGCAGCTACGGCGGCTACATGACGCTGGCTTCGATGACGCATTTCAACGACCGGCTGCGCTGCGGCGTCGATGTGGTGGGCATCTCAAACTTCGTGACATTTCTGGAACGGACGGAGGCGTATCGCCGTGATCTGCGCCGGGTGGAATACGGCGACGAGCGCGTGACCGAGATGCGCGAATTCATGCAGCGCACCGCGCCATTGAACAACGTGAAGAAAATCTCCAAGCCGATGTTTGTCGTGCAGGGCAAGAACGACCCGCGCGTGCCGGTGACGGAAGCCGAACAAATGGTAAAAGCCCTCCGCGACAATGGCGGTGCGGCGTGGTATCTCATGGCCAAGGACGAAGGCCACGGCTTCGCGAAGAAAAAGAACGCGGACTTTCAGTTCCTGGCGACGATCCTGTTCTTCCAGGAAAACCTGGTGAAGTAATACCAACGACGGTTTACGTCCGGCAAAATGAGTGTGGAAAGTTCGACCGCTCTCCCTCACCCCGCCCTCTCCCGGCGGGAGAGAGTAAGATCAAGGGGTCACATCTCACAATTAAACAATTGACACATGACGCGAGTGGGATAAGCCTGACAGTTATGACCCGACCGTTGCGGATCGAGAAAATGGGGGGCTGGAATCCTGTTACTGCCCGCGGTAACGAGCGCAAGGCCATCTTCCGTGACGACGCGGATCGGCCGCATTTCCTGGAGATCGTGGCTGAAATCGTCCGGCGCTTTCGCTTGCGCCTGCGCTGTTTTGTGCTCATGGACAACCATTATCACCTGCTCTTAGAGTTGAGGGAGCCGAATCTGAGCCGTGCGGTGCAATGGTTGAACGTCAGCTACAGCGTCTGGACATCTGAATCCAGTGAGGATGCAAACGTTGGGGCTGGGGAAACATGATCAGCAAGTCCGACGGATGGGTTTATCGCCCGCGCCCAAGGAGGAAGAGGTTCGGGAGCGGATGAGAAAGTTGCGGGCCTACCGGTGGAGTTCCTATCCGGGGATACCCAAGAGCAAAGGGGAGCGCGGCGGTTGATTGAAGTGCGTCCGGACTTGGCGGCGGTCATCGCGGCGGTTGAACGGGTAAAAGGGGAGAAGTGGTATCAATTCCGTGTTAGGCACGAAGATCGCGGTCGGGACTTGGTGCTGCATTTGGGACGCCCTCTGGGGGCCTGAAGCTGAAGGAACTGGCGGCAGCGGTAGGGTTGCCGAACTACAGCGTAGTGGCGACGAACACCAAACGCTATGAACAGCAGTTGCAAAGCGACCGCACCGAGCAATCCCAAATGAAAGCGGTGGCTCACTTGTTGAATTGTGAGATGTGACCCCTCTTCATTGCCTGCAAAGGGTGGGAATTCCGGTCTGAATCCACTTTCGGAAGCTTCTCCGTGCGACCTACTGCTGGAATGGACTTTGGAATGCATTTCATTGACCTGAAATCGTGGGACCATCTACCTCGATCTGTGGGTGCAAAAGCAAATTCCTATCAGTTAATTCGCTGTTGAATCTTCCCATCCCGCGGTCCAAAATTCGCCAATGAATTCATCTCCCTCCGGGAAAAAAAAGCTCACCACCACTGAGTGGTTGGTCTGTGTCATCGCCTCCATAGGCTTCGCCTTCGACATCTACGAACTGCTGATGCTCCCGCTGATCATCAAGCCGGCCATCGCCGCGTTGAGCGCGCCGCTGATCCAGCAGATGGTCGCCGCAGGTATGAGCCAGGCCGACGCCGTCACGTTGTGGGCACCCGGCGGAAAAAACTACGTCGAGTGGGCGCGGCTGCTCTTTTTCGTCCCCGCCATCGCGGGCGGCGTCTTCGGCCTGCTCGGCGGGTATCTCACCGACCTGTTCGGGCGTCGGCGCGTGTTGACCTACAGCATCCTGCTCTACGCTTTCTCGGCGGGCGCGGCGGGCTTCGCGACTTCGTTGCCCCATCTGCTGGTGCTGCGCTGCCTGGTATTCATCGGCGTGTGCGTCGAGTTCGTCGCCGCCGTGGCCTGGCTGGCGGAATTGTTCCCTGACCCTGAACGCCGGGAAAAGGTGCTGGGCTATACCCAGGCGTTCTCGTCCTTCGGTGGGTTGATGGTCGGCGCGGCGAACGTGCTCGCGGCCAAGCTCGCGCTCGATCTGCCCGCGATCCACGACGAACACGAGGCGTGGCGTTATACGCTGATCTCGGGTGTCATCCCCGCGCTCCCCTTGATCCTGATCCGGCCGTTTCTGCCCGAATCGCCCGCTTGGCAGAAGAAGAAGGCCGAGGGCAAACTCAAGCGTCCGAGCCTCGCGGAGTTGTTCCGCCCGGAATTGCGCGGCACGACCATCCTCACCACATTGGTATTCGCCGCGAGTTACGGCCTCGCGTTCGGGGCGATCCAGCAGTTGCCGCAAATCCTCGGCGCGCAGGCCGTCGGCACGCCCACCGAACGCGGGCATCCGGCGATGATTGCGACGGCCAAGGCGGCGGTGGGCAAGGCGGTGGCCGAGGCGAAGGAACAGGGCAAGCCCGAGCTGACGCCCGGCCGCAAACGCCAGATCGGCGGCAACGCCAGTGACGAAGCCGTGGCCAAGGTAACGCTGTGGCAGGAGCTTGGCGGGTTGGTCGGACGCTTCCTGCTCGCCGTGCTGGCGGTGAGAATTCTGAGCCGGCGGACGCTGTTGCGCGTGTTCCAGATTCCGGCGCTGATCTTCGTGCCACTGCTGTTCTGGTGGATTGCGAGCGCGCTTTCGCAGCCTGATTCTCTTCAAATGATCAAGCTCGGCATCTTCATCGCCGGCCTGTTGGTCGTGGCGCAGTTCAGCTTCTGGGGTAATTACATTCCGCTGGTGTTCCCGGTGCATTTGCGCGGCACGGGCGAAAGCTTCGCCGCCAACATCGGCGGGCGCGTCATTGGCACCGCCGCCGCGTGGTTCACCATCACGCTCTCGACCGCCGAGCCGCCTAGCCCGGCCAAAATTGCCATGGTCGGCGCGTGCGTGGCCGGTGCTTACGCGCTCGTCGGCGCCGTCCTCACGCGCTGGCTGCCCGAGCCAAAGGAGGAATCGGTGAACGGGTAAAACGCCCCGTGACCACCGCGCAAAGAAATCAAAGCCGCCATGAGCAAGCTTAAGCCCTCGACCACGCGCGTCTGAACGCGCGTCTGACACATCTCGCGCCGCACGTGAAGGGCTTCCTGATTCCCGGCTCCACCGGCGACGGCAGGGAGATGACCGGAGGGGCCGGAGCGGCGGTATCACTCCGCGAGGCAGTTGGCGGAGGAATTGGAGCGGTTCTTGAATCATGAACCGATTCTGGCCAAACCCGCCAACTCGCTCCGCGCGGCGTGGATCGGGTCGCTGCGCCATCCGTGGAGCGTCACCGCGTCAGCCACGGTGATCATTCTCGGTTTGGTCGGGTTCGCTTTCAGGCTTTGGCAGGAGAACGCTTGCCTCGTTTTCGCGTCACAAAAAATTCGCGAGAAAACTGTTTTGAATGTGGCCGCCGAACCATGTAGGGTGTCCTGCATGCCTATCCCGCGCTTAATCCATAAATGGGTTGAGTGCTTTCTCCTCGCCACGGCGCTCCCCATCGCGGCAGCCGAAAGCCCGAAGGTCCTCAAAGCCGCCGCTTCAAGGCATTGGGCCTTTGTGAATCCGCAAAGACCCGGCCTGCCGCACGTGAAGAAAACCGATTGGCCACGCAACGCGATCGATCGATTTGTGCTCGCTCGCCTGGAGAAGGAAACGATCGAGCCTTCCTCAGAGGCGGACCAGATCACCCTGGCGCGTCGGGTCTGCCTCGATCTCACGGGTCTTCCGCCAACGCCGGCGGAGCTTCAACGATTCCTCAGCGATCCCGCCCCGGATGCCTACGAAAGGCTCGTGGAGCGTCTGCTGCAATCGCCGCACCACGGCGAACGATGGGGGCGTTGGTGGCTGGACATAGCACGGTATGCGGATTCCAATGGCTACAGCATTGATGCGCCCCGCTCCATCTGGCCTTATCGAGACTGGGTCGTCAGGGCGCTGAATCGGGATCAGCCCTTCGATCAATTTGTGGTGTGGCAGCTCGCGGGCGATCTCCTGCCAGAAGGGACGCTCGAGCAGAAGATCGCAACGGGCTTTCATCGAAACACGCAAATCAACCAGGAAGGCGGAATTGACAAAGAACAGTTCCGAACCGATTCCGTGTTCGACCGCGTAGCGACGACAGGAAGCGCATTCCTCGGGCTCACGATTGGATGCGCTCAATGCCACGATCACAAGTTCGACCCGATCACCCAGAAGGAGTTCTATAGGTTGTTCGCTTTTTTTAATAACGCCGACGAGCCAGACATGGCGCTCGCCCCGCCCAGCGATGTGCAAGAAGCAGCGCGAATCGAGGCGGAAATCACGTCCGTGATTCATTTGTTACCGACGAGCGATGCGTCCATCTGGGAGCGGATGCTGGCATGGGAACGATCGATGACTCCCTTGCAGCGTCAGGCTCAAACGGAGCAGGTTCGAACCGTATTTGATGTCGGGTTCGAACTCCGGACGGTGGAGCAGAAGCGGATCGTGCTTGCCGCGTTTGTGGAACAGGCGGCGATCAACAAAAACCATCAGGCTGACTTTGCCAGGAAGCGCCTGCGGAAGCCTAGGGTCGACACCACTATGGTGATGAGCGAACTCCCCCAGCCACGGCAGACTCAGGTTTTCGTGAAAGGAGACTTCACGCGCCTAGGCGAACTTGTGGTGCCCGGTGTGCCCGCCGTTCTGCATCCCTTCCCTGCCAGCGAACCGCCCAATCGGTTGGGCTTCGCGCGCTGGCTGGTTTCTCCGGAAAACCCACTGCTCGCGCGCGTGACCGTGAACCGGGTCTGGCAGCAATTCTTCGGCAAGGGTCTTGTGGAAACTGAAAACGATTTTGGCTCTCAAGGCGCTGCGCCGTCCCACTTCGAGCTGTTGGACTGGCTCGCGACGGAGTTCGTTTCCAAGGGGTGGAGTCTCAAGTCGGTGCATCGTCTGATCGTCTGTTCCACGGCTTACCGCCAATCGTCGCGCGTGAGGCCGGAGCTGAACGGGATCGATCCCTACAATCGATTGATAGCGCGCCAAAGTCGGCTGCGTCTCGATGCCGAGATCGTCCGCGATGTGGGGTTGTCGGCAAGCGGCCTTTTGAGCCATCGCGTGGGCGGGCCTCCGGTGTTTCCTCCGCAGCCTGACGGCGTCATGAGCCTGGGCCAAGTGAAGCGCGAGTGGAAACCGAGCGTGGGTTCGGACCGTTACCGGCGGGGCCTTTACACGTTCTTCTTTCGCGCCACGCCACATCCTGCGCTCTCGGTGTTTGACGCGCCGGACTCGTTCAGCACCTGCACGCGGCGACTCCGGAGCAATACTCCTCTCCAGGCCCTCACCATGTTGAACGATGACGCAGCCTATGAGTTCGCTCGAGAGCTCGCGTCGCGGATCCTCCGCGAGGGCGGCTCCACGGACGCCGAACGTCTGGCTTTCGCCTTCCGACTCTGCGTTTCCCGCGCCCCCGCGCCCGAGGAGGACCGACTCTTGACAACCCTCTTGGGGGCTGAATTAGAGGAGCTCAACATTGTTACAGGGAACACTCGCTCCATCCACAGCCCGAGCGGTCTGGACGCCGCGCAATTCGCCGCATGGACGACACTCGCGCGCGTGGTGATGAACCTGGACGAGACGATCACGAGGGAATGACGTATGAGAGCACCCGAAACTGCGATGGATGAAAGGCTGCAATTTCTCACCCGTCGGCATTTTTTCAGCCGCTGCGGCATGGGCCTTGGGGGCATCGCCCTCTCGTCGCTGATGGATGGCGGGAGCCGTTGCCAGGCAGCGGCTTCGGCATCGACCGGTCCCTTTGTCCCTAAGCCCGCTCACCACCCGGCTCGCGCGAAGAACGTCATTCATCTATTCATGGCGGGCGGGCCCTCTCAGCTCGAGCTCTGGGACTACAAGCCTAAACTCATCGAACTCAACGGCCAAGCGATTCCAGATTCCTATTTGAAAGGGAAGCGCTTCGCCTTTATGGACTCGTCGTTCAAGGTACGTTCGACCCTCCTGGGAACCAGACGCAAGTTCTCGCGCCACGGCCAGTCGGGCACCTGGGTATCCGAATTATTTCCGCACATGGCGTCCCGCGTGGATGACTTGACACTGGTCAAGTCGTGCGCCACGAATCTTTTTAATCATGCTCCTGCCAAACTGTTTATGAACACTGGCAGCGGGCAGTTCGGCAGGCCGAGCATGGGCTCGTGGGTCACGTACGGCATCGGCAGCGAGTCGCGCGATTTGCCTGGCTTCGTCGTGCTGCAAAGCGGCCCGCGCGGCCCGAGGGGCGGCGCTGTGAACTGGGCGAGCGGCTTTCTCCCCACGACGTACCAGGGCGTCCCCTTGCGATCCAGCGGCGATCCCATTCTCAACTTGCGCACCCCCGACGAGATCAGTGCGACCCGCCAGCACCGGACGATCGAAGCCGTGCGCGGCATGAATTTGGTCCGCCTTGTGGAAACGGGTGATCCCGAAATCAGCACACGCATCGCTGCTTACGAAATGGCCTACCGGATGCAATCGAGCGCGCCTGAATTGATCGACATCTCCGGAGAGAGCCAGGCCACTCTCGCGCGCTACGGAATCGAGGAAGACAAACCTTCTTTTGCGCGCAATTGTCTGCTCGCCCGCAGGCTCGTTGAGAGGGGGGTTCGCTTTGTGCAACTCTATCACGCCAATTGGGACAGCCACGGCGGCCCTGGAGAAACCCTTGAAACGGATCTTGAGAAAGTTTGCCGAGATGTGGATCAAGGTTGCGCCGCTCTGGTGCAGGATCTCAAATCACGCGGTCTTCTCGAGGATACTTTGGTGATCTGGGGCGGTGAATTCGGGAGGACGCCCATGGGGGAAAGCCGAGAGAAGACGGGACGCAACCATCACGTCGACGCTTTCTCGATGTGGTTTGCAGGGGGTGGGGTCAAGGCGGGCACGGTTCTCGGCGAAACGGATGAGCTTGGGTTCGGCGTTGTCGCGGATCCCGCCCACGTGCATGACCTCCATGCGACGATCCTGCACCTGCTGGGTCTCGATCACAAGAAGCTCACCTTCCGGTTCCAGGGCCGGGATTTCCGTCTGACTGATGTCGAGGGCGAGTTGTTGACGAAACTTATGGCGTGATACTCATCCACGAATCCTAGGCGAGGATCTCATGGATCACGCGGCACGGTTTCCCATCGGTCAATAATTGCTGCTGACTGTTGTAATGAAATGCTAGTTCGGCGTGGTCGAATCCGAAGAGGTGCAGGAGCGTGGCGTGGTAGTCGTTCGGGTTGACCGGATTCACAACCGCTTTGTGGCCGAACTCATCCGTCCCTCCGTAGACTGTTCCACCACGTATGCCGCCTCCGGCAAGCCATGCGCTGAATCCTTGCCCGTTGTGATCGCGCCCAGCCTTTTCCGCTGCCCCGTGGTTTTCCGTGACGGGAAGCCGCCCGATTTCTCCGCCCCAGTGGACGACAGTGGTATCGAGGAGCCCGCGCGCTTTGAGATCCATGACGAGGGCGGCGGAGGGTTGATCCGTCTTCCGACAGCAATCCGCGAGCCCTTTCCGGATGTTTTCGTGATTGTCCCAGATTTGGCCGTTGACGAAGAGCTGAACGAACCGCACGCCACGCTCGACCAACCGCCGCGCCAGCAGACATCGGGTGCCGTATTCCTTCGTGATCGGGTCGTCGAGTCCGTAGAGTTTCTTCGTGGCCTCTGATTCGCCGGATAGATCAAGCGCTTCCTTGGCGGCCAACTGCATCCGCGCGGCGAGTTCGTAGCTTGCGATCCGGGCTTCAAGATCGTCTTCGCCAGAATGCCGAGCCAGATGTTCACGGTTCAACTTCTCCAGGTAATTGAGATTCTGCCTTTGCAGTTCACCCCGCAAAAACGAAGGCGCATCCAGATTCAGAATCCGGGGTTCCCGCGCACGCACAACCGTGCCCTGAAAAAGCGGCGGCATCCAGCCATTCGACCAATTGCGAGCCCCATCGACGGGATGGCCCCCCGGATCGGTCAAGACCACATACGCGGGAAGATCCCGGCTCTCGTTGCCGAGCGCGTAGGTGATCCACGAACCGAGCGCCGGTCTGCCGGGCTGCGCGCGTCCCGTGTTCATGGACCAAATCGAAGGTTCGTGCCCATTGATGTCCGTGTGCATCGAACGGATCAGGCACACGTCATCGACGATGCGGGAGAAATGCGGCAGCAGTTCCGAGACATCCATCCCGCAGTCGCCGTGCTTGCGAAACTGCCAAGGACTGCCAAAGAGCTTCTTGCTCGCACGATCGACAAAACTAAAGGTGATTTCGCCCGGATAATCCTCGCCGCTGCGCCGGCTGAGTTCGGGTTTGGGATCGAAAAGATCCACGTGACTCGGCCCGCCGTGCATGAACAACGAGATCATCGCGCGAGCGCCACCAGAACGGACGGCAAGCTTTGGTTTCAGGTCGAACGACTGCGGTTGGCGTGGCACGGCGGGTGGAGTCGCTAGGAGCCGGTCCTCTCTCAGCATCCAGGCGAGCGCGACGCTCCCGATGCCCAGCGCGTTTCGTTCGAGGAACTGTCGGCGCGAATGGTGCATTATAGATTTCATGCGGCGTTAATCCAGGTACAGGAATTCATTCGAACTGAGCAATGTCTGACAAAAACTCCGCATCGCCTGCTCCTCGGGCGACACTTTGACTTGAGCGTCGCCTTTCTCGGGCGAAGCCGGCTTGGCCCTTGGCTGGGAGTTGATGTGTCCGGTCTGCCCCTCCAAAAACTCGAGCGCGGATCGAAACTCCTCCCGTGATGGCGCTCGGCCAAAAGCAAGGCACCACGCCCTCTGGACCTGCGACTCCCGAAACGGGCCCGCATCCCGGCGGAGTCGGTCCGCGAAAAGCCGCGCCTGCTGGAGCGTGAAATCGCTGTTCATCAGCATCAGGGATTGAGGGGCGACGGTGGAACTCGTTCGCCGCTCGCAATTCACTTCCATCACCGGAGCATCGAATGCGTTTAAGAACGCCAGCGGGCGGCTCCGTCGCACCTCGATGTAAACACTGCGACGGAATTCCTCGGTGCCCATCGGGACATCCACTGGCATTTTGTTGTCGCCTTCCTTCTTGTCAACACCCACCACGATCTGTCCCAACGCATCCTCGCGCACTGGGACAGGTGGCCCGAACATCCGGTCGCTCAGCGCGCCGGTCGCGGCGAGGATCGAATCGCGAATGGCTTCGGCGTCCAGTCGCTGCACAGGCTTGCGCCAATACAGACGATTTTCGGGATCAACCTGATCCATCGCCGCCTGACGCCCGGAGGATTGCCGGTAAGCGGTCGAAGTCATGATGAGGAGGTGCAATCGCTTCAAGCTCCAGCCCAGGCCAGGGTTGTTCGGATCGTCACTCGCCGGAGCAACAAACATCGAACCGAGCCATTCCAGCAGCTCTGGATGGGAGGGCCGTTCGCCCTGGAGGCCGAAATCCGCCGGCGTTCCGACGAGGCCGCGCCCGAAGTGATGCATCCAAACACGGTTCACAATCACCCGCGCCAAGAGCGGATTGCTCGCGCTCGTGACCCATTTCCCAAAGGCGAGCCGACGTCGCGATGTCGGAGGCGATTCCAACGGTAACGACAGATCAGGTGGATGCCCGATCGGACTCAGCGCGGACAGTGTGCCGGGAGAAATCGCCTCCTTGGGTTGCTTGGGATCGCCTCGATGGAATCGATACGTGACCGGTGCCAGGCCGACAGGTTCCGTGAGCACGCTTAGAAAATCCTCCACCGGTTTGCGGGCGCGGACTTCTGTGATTTTTGCATCCATCGCCTTGAGCTCATCTGCCGCTTTCTGATTGTATTGGTAGAGCACGCCAGCGTTTATGTTTGCGCTGGGATTATCGGCCAGCAGTTTCTTTTGGTCTGAAGTCCGCTTATCGGGCGGTGTCTTGAAAGCCGACCACAATCCGTCGCGGAGCGCGGGATCGAACTTCTCGAGATGCTGCTTGAGGGCGGCGTCAATGAACTCGGTTTGCTTCGCTTCCTTCTCTCTGGCGAGCTTGGATGCCTCTTCCTCAACGGACGCCGCCTTCGCTCTATCGGCGCTGGTGTAGAGCGATGTCAGGCGCTCGGAGGGTCTGCGCCAGTTTTTCCAATCGTAGGCAGGTTCGAACACCGCCCGGAGTCGATAGTAATCGACGTGAGGAATCGGATCATAACGATGGTCATGGCACTGGGCGCAACCCACGGACAAGCCGAGCAACGAGGTCGAAACGATCTTGATCGCATCCGCAACAACTTGGTTTCGTGCCGTGTCCTGGTCCACTCCGCCGCTGGAGGTGCCATCGGCGGGCATGCGCAAGAAACCCGTCGCAATGAGCCATTCGCGGGCTACCGGGTCCTGCGCCGCCGTCTCCAGATCGCGATGCCTGGACAACGCAAGTTCGTCCCCCGCCAGTTGCTCTATGACGAACCTGTCAAACGGCAAATCCTGGTTCATGGCACGGATGACGTAGTCGCGAAACTTGTAGGCGTACGGTCGCGGAGTGTCGTCGTTCGTGTAGCCATCCGAATCGGCGTAACCCGCGATATCGAGCCAGTGCCGCGACCATCGCTCCCCGTAACGGGGGGATTGCAACAGACGTTCGAGGAGCTGTGGGTAAGCGTCGGGAGCGGTGTTCAGGGCATACGCCTCGTAATCAGAGGGTGTTGGCGGCAATCCCCAGAGGCCGAGGAAAGCCCGGCGCACCTGGGTCAAAGCCGATGCATCCGCTGAAAACACGAGACCCTTTGTGGCTTGGCTGGCCGCCAGAAAAGCGTCAATGGGATTCCGGATGCGTGGGTCGCGCAGCGTGGGCACCGCAGGCCGTCGCAAGGGCTGGAAAGCCCAATGAGCACGTTCCTCGGCTGTGATCTGCATTCCTTCCGCAAGAGTCTCAGGCTCATCCTTTGCGGTGTTCGCCCCGGTTGCTATCCACTGTTTCAGGACGTCAATCTCTCTTGCGGAAGGCTTGCGGTCCCGCTTGGGCATCTTGCCAGAGCTGACCATCTCATAAATGCGGCTCGCCTCGGGTTGGCCCGCAACCAGCGCCGGCCCCGATTCACCTCCTCGCACGATGAATCGCTTCAGCCGCAGATCGAGTCCGCCGCGGAGCCGATCGCCCTCGCCGTGACAATCGAAACAGTGCGCCTTAAGGATCGGGCGGACATGCTGTTCGAACGTCAACGGAGTCTCGCTGCTTGACGCCGCAGAAGCCTCACCTCCCCTGCCCCGGGCAGCCCATGACGAAATGAATAAGAGCGTGAGCCCTAAAACTTCAAGACAACCCAACGCACGCCAGGATGAATGGCGGCGAGCATTGAGGCACAAACTGTTCATGGACTTTTTATAGCACGCGCTAGAACGGAAATCGAAGAGAAAATTCCGGTGCTTTTTGAAACCCGCGGTATCCCTAAGTGATCGGTTGCGCAGCAGGATCTGGGACAATCACAAGATTCCCGTTGCGCCGGTTGATCGGTTCCACGTCTGTGACGAGTTTGTTGACCACCGAAACGAGTTCGAACTCCTCCAGGCCGAGGGTGGTGCAGCAGCTACAACACGGGCGTCATGACAGAGAACGAGGATTGTGGATCACCAAGCACCGCGATGGCCTCCGTCGCCCGTGTAGGTCCAATATTTTTCGTACATACGATTGATCCGCTTCCAGGTCACTGAACCATCCAGGTAACTCACATTGCCCCCGGCGGCACCAGCCTGACGGGCGGTCGTGGGATCCCGAAGCGGGTATTGATAGACGAACCCATTTCGTTTGATGGGTCCGGCCCTGCCATGTGGCGCGGTAACCCAATTGTAGCCCCCTACCCCGTTGGCCGCCCAACTGTTCATGTCTGAGAACAGCACCATTCGCTCAGACTCAGCCAGAGCGTTGGTGTTCACAAGGATCGGGATGTCGGTGAGCTTGATGGCCGATTGCCACCCGGCCGCGGGCGACATGTTTCGCCCGCCGTGATAGTGGTAGCCAATGTAGAAGCCGGTGCCGGTTTGATAACGGCCAGTGGGCTTGTCCGTGATCCCCGGCAGCGAAAGAGGATACACATTCGGGCAATCAAAAACCTTGTCGCCGTAGGTGTTGCTGATGGATTGATACATCAAGGAGGAGATGCTCAGTAGGAAAGAATCGCCCCCATCCCGAATGCCGGTGAAAACCCTGTCGCTGTTGTCCAGAGCGTAGACATGCGTGGCGATGCCGAGTTGCCGCAGGTTGCTCGCGCAACTCGCGCGCTTGGCCTTCTCCTTCGCGGCGCTCAGCGCCGGAAGAAGCATCCCGGCCAAGATCGCAATGATGGCGATGACAACCAGCAGTTCTATAAGGGTGAACCCATGCCGGCCTCCCTTAGACAAAACGGTCGATCGACCACCGAGGAGCGGGAATGCGGCATCCAGGCGTGAATGTAAAGCGAATCTCATAGGACGGTGCAGAGTGCTCTACATTAAGCTTCGATGCATTTTTTCATCAATCAAAAAACTATGGAAATATTTATCCTTGAAGTCGTCGATTGAGTGGAGGTCGCGAATGCCGCAAAAGAACCTCTGAACTCAGTCAAACGACCCTGCTCAGCCTTGTTCTCGAGCACCTCCAATTCCCTGCTCCTGCTCCTGCTCGCAATCGTAATCGTAATCGTAATCGTAATCGTGATCCTCCCCTCTATTTCAAGGGTAACACCCGAGGATGACGAGGACTTTTACGATTACGAAAAATGGAGGGATTGAAGGTCCTCTTCCGGATTGCGATTTCAACCCCATTTGCTGAGGTCTGAATTTGGCTCTTCAAATTCCAGGAACCGTGCCGGGTGGCCGCTGGGGGAGAGACGTCGCGATGAGGACGCCTCGCCCCACGGGCCTCCTCCGCATCACTCTTGCCCGCTCTGCCAGAGAGGTCGCAAATCAGGATCTTCCCTCGCCAGTTTTTTGAATTGCTTTGCGTTCCCAAGCTGGCAGGCCTTTCGCAGCCACTCTTTTGCCTCATCCAGCGCTCCCAACTGGCATTGGTAGCAAGCGAGATTGTAGCAAATCAAAGGATCCTCTGGAAACCGTTGCGTCGCGACCAACAGGTTGTCGCGCGCCTCACTGGTTTTTTTCAACTCATGGAGCGCGAACGAGCCGTGAACCCAGCCTGCTGGACTGTCCGGCGCGGCCTGTGTCAGCACCGCCGCCAGAGCCACGCATTTGTCCCAAGCCCTCTCTTTTGCCAAAATCTGCCACTGCAACTCGAGCACACAGGGGTGCTCGATAAATCGTGGGGATACCTGGCTTAGCTCGATTCGCGCTTCGTCCAGATTCCCAAGCTCCAGCCACCCCTGCGCCGACAGCAGATGAAAGGAGTTTGGTGGTTCTATGTTCGGTTCCATAGTCAATTGAGAGAGACGCCGCGCCGGATATAAGTGGGCACATCCAGATCCTCACCCCGGTGCAGGGTTGGTTCGCTCTTCTCAAAACGACCCCGGGACACGATCTCAAGTGGCAGTAAAGATTGTCGCAAGCGCCGCCCATTCCGCATCGATTTGCCACCCATTTCTTCCTGCGCCTTCAGGATTTCTGTGCGCTTTTCCATCGAAAGCTCCGCCCCCCCTCCTGGAACCCCAAACGGAGTCGTGCAGCTCACCGACCGGTCGCTCGTGTCCCTGTTCACATCGAAGGACCCCTCACCCCCCGGTGTCGGCTCACGCCCCATCGCGCCCTCCGCAGCGCTGTCCAGGACGACCCCCAACCGCCCGCCTTTGGAGGCGATCAAGGTCACCGCGAGCCGGTCCTCAAAGTCGGGGTCGATGGAAGCTCCCACAAACACATGAGCATTTCCGCAATACTCCTGGATCGGACCCATGACACGATTGACCTCGGCGATGGACAACTTCGATCCTCCCACAAAACTAACCAGAACGGCATCTGCCTCGCGCAGAGCCTGGCCTCCATTGATAAAAGGGCTCGAAACCACTTGGCCCACGATATCGGCCGCCCGATTTTCTCCCCCGGCTTGCGCGGACGCCATGGAACTTTCCGCGTGGCGGCCTTTAAGCACACTGCACAAGTCGTTAAAGTCAACGTGCATAATCCCGGGTTTTGTGAGCATGCGGAAGAGGCTTCGAACTCCCTCGGCCAGGATCTCATTGATGACACGGAACACCTCCAACACCGGTCCTTCCTCACCGGCCAGCCCCAACAACTTTTGGTTTGGCAAACAAATCACCGCATCGGCAACGGCCTTCAACTGCTCCACCCCCCACGCTGCCTGTCGTTGCCTGCGCGTTCCTTCAAACGAGAATGGCGTGGTGACCACACACAAGACGAGAGCACCCATTTCCTTGGCGACACGTGCCACAACTGGGGCCGCGCCCGTGCCGGTGCCTCCTCCCATCCCGCTCAGGATGATCACGATGTCGTTCCCCTGGCAAAGCTCCCTCAACCGGACCCCAGTCGATTCAGCCGCAGCGCGGCCAACCTCAGGATCCCCGCCCGTGCCCAGGCCTCGCGTGGTCGTCGATCCCAGTTGAACTTCCGCCACCGAGGACGCCGAGCCCGGCATCCTCGGCGTCACCGCAGTATTGAGCGCTACCAACCCGACGCCCTCCAGTGCCTCCCTCGACAGGGAGGCCACGCAGTTCCCGCCGGCGCCTCCCACACCCATCACGACCATCTTCAACCGTTTCGGGACGGCCAATGCCCCTGCAGAGGAAGCCACCCCGCCGTCTTCAGCCGGTTCCTTTTTTGAGGAGGCAGGCACTGTTTTATTCTCTTCCATAACCATTGACTCGGTTTATTTCACCACCAGGATGCGGAGGCCCGTCCGGTTCATTCCCCTCCCATCCACAGGTCGGCGGCAACGTGAGAAGTTCTGACACTGCCGACATTGACGCGGGCGCACGGACCTCACCCGCCCAGCGGGCACCTTCTCCCGTCGGAAGGCAGAGGTCGAGGGAGAGGAAAAGTGGGTCTTAGAGTGATCGCACATGGGAAGGATGCACCCTTCAGGCGCGCCGGAACAGTTGGCTCAAGCTGGATTTCCAACTGCGGCGGCGCGTCTGGTTCAGCCGACTTTTTCGATGCTGAAACGCGCCGAACTTGACGAGGCCGATGGCGGTCGCGAACTCGGCCTTCTCGAGGGCGTCCGTGATACCGCCGACGGCGCCCGGTATGCCGATCGTCGCGCGGAGCTGAAAGACCCGTGACGCGAGGCGTTGGATCTCCGGGACGTTTGACCCGCCCCCGCACAAAACGACTCCTCCGCGCAAGTATTCCATCGCGTCGGAACGGTTCAAATCCTGATGAATCAGCTCGAACGTTTCTTCCAAGCGCATGACCATGATCCGGCACAGATGCTCAGAATTAATGACTTTCTCAGGCAACCCGTGGCCACTGGGAAGATTGAACGTCTGCCCCTTCAGAGAGTCCTCCACAACCGCCGAACCGCGGCTAATCTTTAGCTGCTCAGCCCGCCCTAGCGGCACTTTCAGCCCGTAAGCCAGATCATTGGAAACGTGATCCCCGCCGATCGCGAGCACGCCACTATAACGCACGACTCCGTCCGCGTAGACCACATACTCCGTGGTTCCCGCTCCAAGATCGATCACCAAGGTTCCCAGCTCCTTTTGTTCGCTGCTCAAAACGGCGAGAGCAGAGGCCAATCCGGTGAAGACAACTTCCTCCACCTCAAGCTGAAGCCCTTTCACCACGCGCACTGCGTTTTGCAGTCGGTTGAAATTCCCATGCACCACATGCACCGCCGCGTCCAATCGGGCGCCCAGCATGCCAACAGGGTTTTGGATGCCTCCCTGCCCATCCACGCTGAAATGCTGTCGGATGACATGAATGACGTGGTTTTCCGAGGGAATATTGATCGTCTTGGCGTTCTTGAGAACATCCTTCACGTCCTCTTCTCCAATCTCTCTATCCGCTGAGACCACGGGATGCACGCCGCGATTGTTGAAGCCGTGAACATGAGCGCCGCTGACTCCCAGGAAGACGCTCCTCACCTCGGCGTCCGCCATCTTTTCGGCATCCACAATGGCATTCCGAATGTCCTCTGAGGTGAGGGTCGAGTCCACAATCTCGCCCTTGCGCACACCCCGCGAAGGAGACTGCCCGATCCCAATCACGCCGAGCACGCCCGATTCGTTCAGTTCGGACACCACAGCACACACCTTGGAAGTGCCTACCTCCAAACCAACGACGATGGAATTTGAGTCAAACATGTTTTTTCTTGTAGCGCGAAGGTTTCACAACCCGTTTCGGCGGGGCCGCCGCCGAAGCCGTGTCATGCCAGCGAACCGGCAGGTTATTCGTTACCGAGAGATCCAAATATGCGATCGATCGAGCCCCTCTCAGCGCGGCTTCATGAACCACGCGCCACCGAACGAGTTGGGTATCCAGTTCCTCAACTCCAAAAGTAATCTCATGGCCTTGCGCTGTCGTCACCACGAGCACTCGGGGGAAAGAGACATCGATCAGAGCCAGATCCACCAGCCCGGCCATCGGGGACAAGCCAAAACGGCGGATCAAACGCAAAGCCGCGAATGCCTGGCTGCTCTCCAATCGTCGTCCCGGTCTGAACTCATTGTCGCGGATCCCTTCAAGAACGGGCAGGCTCTCGAGATCAAGGCTATTCGGTTCGCTCGCCGCGACAAAGGCGGACCAAAGCATCACATGGCCCGATTCCGAAATGACGAAATTATCGGAGATCAGCCGGTGGTCTGGGCCATCCGAATGATACCAGCGAACCCGCGCGATCGGTTCCCGCTCCGCAACCGACATGCGCAGAGTGCTCGGGGGAACCCGCTCCATCGACACCGACTCGATCAACGGGTTCAGCTCCAGATCGCGGCGCGCCTCCCGCAGATCAATTTTTAGAAGATTCTCTCCGACAACGATGCTGGACCATCGCCGGATCTGCTCGGCAGAAATCACTCCGTCAGTTTGAATCTCCACCCTGCGGATAGTGAAATCGTCGTTGGCAAAAGCCATATGGTCTACGACCCACTCCCCTCCGCGCCAAAACAGCAGCAGTCCCGCTATAACCACGAAGGCAGAAACGAGAGTGGTGGCCACCGATTTGAACCGCTGGGCACGCACAAGGGAGGACCTCAGGCGAACTTCGAGAAGTTTGTCGCGGTCCGAACGCCGGATTCTATTTTTATTGAACGTGAAACGAGGCATCAAAAGTTGGGTGAAAGATCAAGTTCCAGGGTCTCACGTTCGCGAGACCCGCAAGCCAGGACGTTCCATCGCCATTGACAGCATGCGCTCGCAGAGCTCAGGAAACGCGATTCCAGCAGCCGCCGCAGCCTTGGGAAACAAGCTGGTTTGCGTCATGCCCGGCAGGGTGTTCACCTCGAGCACAACCGGCGCACCGATCTCGGTGACGATGATATCAACTCGTGCGTAGTCCCGTCCGCTGACAGCGGCAAACGCTCTCAGCGCCGCGCGCTGGATTCCCCATGTCACGCCGTCGTCGAAGGGGGCCGGACAGAGGTAGTCGGTCTGTCCGAGGGTGTATTTCGTAGAGTAATCGTAGCATCCCTGCTTGGGTCTGATCTCCACCACGGGGAGGGCTGTCAGGCCCAAAATCGCCACCGTCACCTCGCGTCCGACAACCCTCTCTTCCATGAGCACTTCCCCGTCATACCGAAAAGCATCCCTCAACGATGCAGTCCACTGCTCCGCGCGGTCCACAAATTGGAGGCCCAGGCTGGACCCCTGCCTCACCGGCTTGAGCACCACCGGCAAGTCCCATCCAGATGGAAAGCGCGCGTTATCAGAACGAATCACCTCGTGTTTCGCGGTGCGCACCCCACCCTGCTCACAGCGCGTCTTGGTAAGAACCTTGTCAAACGCGATGGCGCTGGAGACCGCATCGCACCCTGTGTAGGCCACCCCGAGTTCTTCAAGCACTCGCTGCACTGTTCCGTCCTCGCCATACGTGCCGTGCAACGCTAGAAAAACTCCGTCTGTCCCATCAGGCAAGCGCCATCCCGGATGCACAGGATCCAGCTCCATCACAAAATGACCCCGGCTCCGGAGCGCTTCAGCGACGGCTCTTCCCGAACGCAGAGACACTTCCCGCTCGGACGAAGGCCCACCTAGCATCACCGTCACTCGCATGGAGATTCCTCCTCTCCAACGATCTGAACCTCCGTCTGCAAGTGGATCTGGCGCTCATTCAACGCCCTCTCGCGAACCAACTCGATCAAACTCAAGACGTCGCGCGCCTTTGCGCTGCCGTCGTTGACAAAAAAGTTGCCGTGCATTTCGGAAATCTGCGCGCCCCCGACTCTTGTGCCCTTCAACCCCAACTCCTGGATCAATTTTCCAGCCGGGATCGAAGCAGGGTTCTTAAAAATGCAGCCCGCGCTGGGCGCGGCCGGCTGGGATTCCCACCGCTTCGAACTCAGAGCCCGCATGCGCGCCTCGATTTCGGCCATCGGAGCAAGGCGCCCTCGAAACTCAGCCGAGAGAGCGATGTGGTCGTCGAAGAACCCGCAATGACGGTACCCGGGATCGAGCGCGGATGCGGTGTGGACGGCGACAAGCCCCTCCCGATCCATCGCACGAACCGACTCTAAGCAGTCGAATGTCGCTGAGCCCATAGCGCCTGCATTCATTCGAAGCGACCCTCCCACGCTGCCGGGGATGCCTTCAAGAAACTCCAGCCCCGATATCCCTCCGCGCCTTGCCTCCACCGCGATGTGTTTGAGTCTTGCTCCGGCGCCGGCTGATAACATGGGTCCCATGCTTTTCACACCCACAAACTCCCCGCCCGCGAGGCAAATCACCACACCTCGGACTCCGCCATCGCGCACCAGGAGGTTCGATCCGCGCCCCAGGAGCATCCAGTGAACGCCGGCTTCCCGGCAGAGCCTGAGAGCCTGGCATAAATCATGCACCGTGGCCGGTTCGACGTACACATCCGCAGAACCGCCCACACGAAGCGTCGTGCGCTTCGCCAGAGGCTCGTGGCGGCGGATTGATGTCTCCTTTGAACAAGCCCCGTTCAACCCTCTAAAAAGTGTTTCGCACGCCTCCTCAGCGCACGGATTGTCCTCCGTCAGAAAACTAGAAATGGAGCTCATTCGAACCTCCCTAGCCGGGGTTGAACCTCCTCCGCACTCAAGCCAAACGCAGCGCCGTCGGCCTCCCCCCGAATGGCGTTCTTGAAGACTGCGGACGCGGAGGCTCTCCAAGTGGGATCGCTCAGGTCCAGCAGCGCACGGGCCACCGCATCAGCCGCCCCGGCATAATGCCAGGGCCCAAGCGCTTTCCTCATTGGCTCGCGCATGGATCCAGACCCAATCAGGGCTTGCAAACGGTCGCCCAGAAGCTCGGGCGTTGCGTCGGCTTGATCCAGGAGGATCGCGGCGCCACTCCTCGAAAAAGCAAGCGCGTTCGCGCGTTGGTGATCGTCCGACGCGTGAGGATACGGAATCAGAATCGAAGGAACCCCCATCGCCGCCAACTCCGCGAGGGAAGAACCGCCGGCCCGGCTGAGCGCCACGTCCGCAGCCCCCAAAGCCCACTCCATCTCCGTCAAAAACGGCCGCGTCACCGCCTTCGCGCCGGCGGCCCGGTAGGCCTCGGCCACCACCGTCAGATCTTCCGTCCCTGAAAGGTGCAGATATTGCAGTTCAGGAAACCTCTTCACCAGGCTAGGGATCGCCTCCCGCATCAGGCGGTTCAGCGCGTGGGCGCCCTGGCTCCCACCCATCACCAACAAAACAGGCCTCCCAGGCAACAGGCCAAAGGAGATCCGGCATGAACCCGGATCCAAGGGTTCGAACTGCGGACGCACCGGCATCCCAACGACCCGCGCCGTTTTGCCCCGGAGCAAGTCGGCGGCTCCAGGAAAGTAGACGAACACCTCATTCGCGAGAGGGACGAGCCACCGGGTCGCGCGTCCAGGAATCGCGTTCGCCTCATGAAGAAACACCTTTCCGCCCATCCACCGTCCGGCCACCACCGGAGCAGCGCTTGTGAAGCTTCCCATCGCCAGAATCGCGAGGGGCTTCTCCGCTTTGAACCGTCGGCGCAAATCACAAAAGGAGGTGATGAAACCCGCCGCGCTCCGGACAAATCGCACCGGTGAACCCCGGCTCGGAGAAGCTTCCTCGAGGGTCCAGACTTCCATTCCCCTGACGGCGCTCACCGCCCTCTTATCCACCTCTTTGCGGGACACCACCAGGGCGACCCGGGCACCCGCTTCAATCAACCGCTCGCCCACCGCGATTCCGGGGAACAAATGTCCGCCTGTCCCGCCGCACGCGATCACGTAAAAAGGAGGGCTGGATGACATCATGTCACATCGCTCCTGTCTCGGGCGTCACTGAGGGCCCGGGGTCGGTCCTCGACGTCCGATGGCGCGCGCAAAGCCACGCTCAAGATGATGCCCACAGCCGTCAGCATCATGGCCAGATTAGACCCCCCAAAACTGATGAAAGGCAAGGGCAGCCCCTTGTTTGGAAACGTGCCTGTCACCACACCCACGTTGATCAAGGCTTGAAGCCCAATGAGCAAGGTGAGGCCGCCAGAAATCAAAAATCCAAACCGGTCACGCGCCCTCCAAGCGATATAGGTCCCGCTGCAGACAAACACCGCGAACACCAGCACGACACCCAATGTCGCCTGCAACCCCATCTCCTCGCCGATCACGGAGAAAATGAAGTCGGTATGATGCTCAGGCACCCACCCGAGTTTCTGCCGTCCACTCTCCAGTCCCAAACCCCAAACCCCACCCGAACCGAGGGCGATGATCGACTGGTAAACCTGATACCCAGTGGTTGTTTTCGTCGACTCAAGATCCCACCAACTCATCACGCGCTGCATTCGAACTGGGTCCTTGTAAACCGCCACCGCAAAGCAAGCGATTCCTAGCAGCACCGGCGGAGTGATGTGCCACCAGCGCGATCCGGCCATGAGCAGCAGCGACCCGCTCACCGCCGCCAGCAGCGCGGTGGTCCCGTAGTCCGGCTCGAAGAACACCAAGCCCAACATCAGGCAGCTGGCAGCTCCGGGCACCACCGCCCCTGGCACCCACTCGTTCATGGTCTTGTGGTTCATATCCGCGTAATGAGCCAGACAAATCACCCACACCAATTTTGCCATGTCCGAGGGCTGAAAACTAAACCCCCACAAGTTCAACCACCGCCGTGCCCCTCCGGCCTTGACCCCAATATGAGGCACCAACACCAGCGTCAACAGGATCACGACCAACCCAAACAAAGGCCACGACAACCGCTTCAAATGCCGGTAGTCCACGGCAATCGCCAGGAAGCACCCCATAAGCCCAAGGCTCATGGCGATCATCTGCTTTTGCACGAGGCCGGCACCCATGCTTGCGCTGTAGAGCATGACCACCCCAAGCCCCATCAGAGACGCGACCGATGCCACCATCAATGTAATGGCAAGTTTCAAATCAGTTGGTGGCCGGAGTGCCGGGGGCTGAAGCCGTTTCCTTTGAGACCGCTGCGGCCGCCGCTGGCATCTTGAGCGTTTGCCCAACGTGGATCCGGTCAGTCTTCAGGCCGTTGACAGACTTGAGGGTCTTCACCGAGATCCCGTGGCTCTTGGCGATCTTGATCAAGGAATCCCCAGGCTTCACGCTGTAATCTCCCGAACTCCCGGGCGACGGCTTGTCCAATTTCATGGCCGTCCCCTTCGGGGTGCCATCCTTGTGGGTCGCCTGGTCGCTCGATGCGGGTTGTGTCGCGGGGATCTGAATTTTCTGACCAATTTTCAGCCGCGCCGCGTCCACTCCCGAGTTGGCGGCAAGGATGGCCTTCACTCCCACTCCATGGTTCTTGGCGACTTTTGCGAAGGTGTCTCCCGCCTTGATTTCATACTCTGAAGCGGCCTGTGCCGGAAGCGGATTGGATGGTTCGACCACAGGCGGCTGCGGCCCATGTGCCACCGCGTTGGAAGACGCCCCCACCTCGGGTGCCGGATAATTCCCCTGGCTGGCGACTCCGTTTGACGCTGGATCGAGGCTCTTGTAGTAACTCGGGTTCTCTTGCGCCAACCCGCCTTCGTTCGTCGCGAGGGTCGAGTTTCCGTTCGGGGTTTTGGCGGTCTCACCAGGTTTGCATCCTTGAATGAGCATGCCACCCAAAAAAACAACGTGGAGGCCGACGATGAAAGCGACGATCCGGATGTGGGATCGCTTCCTGCCTTGTTGTTCTAGGGGCGATTGGGATTGATTGGGGTCGTTGGTAGTCGAGTTCATGGCGTTTAAGTGCCCGTTTCAAGGGCGGATGTCAGAGGGGTTGGGATTGGGATTGGAGTGGTGTCCGTCGGGTTGAATTTTCTCGGACCGGGGGTTCTCCGACACCACCTCCGGAACGAAAGTCTAGACAACGGCTCCCGGGCAGCCGGGCTGCGGTGGGGCGCGTGTTGAAAGCAAAAAGGAAAAGCCTGGTGGGGAGAGATCATGGTCAACGAATCTTCAACGTGCTGAGAGCGATGACCGCAAACAAGACCCCCAGAATATACAGCCTCGTCACGACCTTGGATTCGGGCCAGCCGAGATGCTCGAAATGATGGTGGACAGGGGCCATCAAAAAAATGCGACGTCCGGTGCCGTAGCGCTTGCGGGTGTATTTGAACCACCCTGTTTGGAGCATGACCGAGAGGGCCTCCAAAACAAAAACACCCCCGGCAATGAAAAGCACAAAGGGCTGGCGGATGAGAACGGCCACGATGCCTAGAGCGCCTCCGATGGCCAACGAGCCGGTGTCCCCCATAAACACCTCCGCAGGGTGACAGTTATGCCACAAGAAACCGAGGCAAGCCCCAAACAGTGCCGCCGTAAAAACCGTCAGCTCGCCCGCACCCGGTACCATCGGCACCTGCAGATAGGCGGCAAACCGGGCGTTTCCAGCCACATACGTAAAAACCAAAAAAACGGAGCAGACAATCAAAGTGCAACCGGTCGCCAGCCCATCGAGGCCATCCGTCAGGTTGACGGCGTTGGAGCTCCCCACAATGGTCGCCACGACCAATAACCCCCCCGCAAACAATGAATCCTGGAGGACTGGATATTTGTAAAATGGAACCATGACGTCGGTCACGATCCGCCGCGTCTCAGGCATCCACCAAAGATAAAGCGCGATGAAACCACCCAGCACGCACTGAACCCAGAGCTTGGCCTGGGACTTGGCGCCCCGACTATTTTGCCTCGTGACCTTGAGGTAGTCATCATAAAATCCCAATGCGGAAAGCACGACCAACGAAAGCAGGGTCAGAATAATCAACGAGTTCCATTGAGCCCATAAAAGCGTGGACAAATCAAGGACCAACACCACCAACAAGCCCCCCATTGTCGGCGTCCCTTTTTTGTCGAGAACCCTGGCTTTCAAATTGCCGGTCTCCTCGGCTTTATCCTTGTAGTGTTGACCGAACTTAAGCTCCTTGAGCCAGACGATCATCCGCGGCCCAAGCCACAAGCTCAACAGCAAAGCAGTCATCGCGGCGCCGGCGCTTCGAAAGGTGATGTAGCGGAAGACCCGGAGACCCGAAAGCGTCGCCTCCCACTGCGTGCCTTCGCAACGTTCCAACAAGGAGAGGCTCAGGTAGTAAAGCATACGCTAGGAGCCCGTCCTTGTGACTTCGTTGGCTCTCAAGAATTCCCGCAAAACCTTCCCCACAGACTCGAGCTTGGAAGCCCTGGAAGCCTTGATCAAGACCGCGTCACCTGCCCGCACGAAGGCTTTTACAGCGCTCGCCGCCTCGGCGACATCGCCGAATTCGCTCACGCTCGACAGGCCCCCGGAACGCGCCCCATCGGCCAGAGAACCCCGCATCATGCCGACCGCAAAGAGATGGTTCACTCCAAGCCTCGCAGCCTGCATGCCGACCGCCCGATGGGCGGCCTCCGAATGCTCACCCAGCTCGGCCATGTCCCCAAGGACCGCCAACCGCCGCGTCTTGACGGGCATCTCTCCCAAAGTTTCCAACGCGGCTGTCATGGACTCCTCATTCGCGTTATAAGCGTCATCCAGAATTTGTATTCCTCCCGACCGCCAAACCTGCAATCGCATCGGGGCGGGCGAGCATGCAAGAAAACCTCGTTGAATGGCCGCCCGGTCCATCCCCTCAAAAGCCGCGACGGCCAACGCCAACGCAGCGTTGACTGCTTGATGCCGACCCACGTGGAGAATTCGGTAGTCCCCGGAACTTTCTTCCCAAGGACCTTCCACGCGAAAGCGAGCTCCGTCTGTCTCGCACGTGTAGTTTGCCAGCCGCCAGTCGTTAGAACTACCGAAGCCAACCTTGACCACCTTCGCGCTTGTCCGGGAAATCACGCGATCCACGCAAGGCGTATCGCCGTTCACGACCAGCAGACCATCGGGAGGCAGAACCTCCGCGATCCAGCCCTCCTCCTCCACGACCCCTTCCACGCTGCCAAAATGCTCCAGGTGCTCGCGGCCAAGACTCGTGAGAATGCCTGTGCGGGGCCGAACCATTCTCAACAACAGTGCCAGCTCCCCAGGATGATTGGTGCCCACCTCCGAAACCAGGAACCGTGTTCCCGCGTCCATCCGCAAGAGCGTCAACGGGACTCCGATGTCATTGTTCAAGCTCGCCTCGCTCCAGACAGTCTCCCCGGCCTGCGCGAGCAGATTTCCCAGGAATTCCTTGGTCGTGGTTTTGCCATTGGACCCCGCCACGGCGATGACAGAGGGGTCATGTTCCATGCGGTAGGACGATGCAAACCGGCCAAGCGCGGCGCGTGGGTCGTCGACGAAAAGCAGCGGCATGGGGGCCCCTACGCCCTTCCATCCTCGACGGACCAACCCAGCGACCGCCCCTGAGGCTGCGACCTCCGCAAGATAAGCATGACCGTCGAAACGGTCGCCCGAGAGGGCAACAAACATATCTCCGACCTTTATTTGTCGGGAGTCGGTGCACAGCCCTCGCGCCACAATGGAGCCGGCCGATGCGTCCAGCTCAGCCTCACACGCACGCGCTATGGTATCGAGAGTCCTGGGTGTCATCGGTGAGCGTTGATTAGTGCTGGCTGCTCCCGGCACCCGGAACGCCGCCCACGGCAAGGGAAGCCCCCGGGGGAGGCTTGGGCGATGGGTGGATGTTCAGATAATTTGCGGCCCGCTCCGCGATCGCTTTGAATATCGGAGCGGCGCTCTGGCCCCCATAATAGACGTTGCCGGCTGTCTTGGGCTCGTCCAGGAAGATTCCGATGCAGATCTGCGGATCCTCAGCCGGCAGGAATCCGATGAAGGAAGAGAAGTACTTCCCGGTCAGGTACACGCCATTGCCCGCTTTGCGCGCCGTGCCCGTTTTTCCCGCCACCGTGTAATCTTCCATCGCCGCCTTCACCCCGGTCCCGTGCGGGCCTACGGCCATTTTTAAAGCCTCCACCATCTGCTTCGCGGCGTGGGGCGAGACCACCTGCCTGACGACCTGGGGACTGTAGCGAGCCACGTCGTTTCCTTGGTCGTCCACAATGCGCTCCACCAACATCGGCCGCATCAACCGCCCGCCGTTGGCTATGGCACACACCGCCATCGTGGTCTGCAACGGCGTCGCCGTCACCTCGTGCCCCATCGGAATCCGAGAAATCGAGAGCTTGCTCCAGCGATTCAACGGATGGACCGTGCCGTTGACCTCTCCAGGCAGCGGAATCCCGGTGCGCTGCCCAAACCCGAAGTTCACGACATGCTCCCTCAGCCGGTCCGGTCCCAGTTTGATCCCAATTTTGGCGGCACCAATGTTCGATGACTTCGCAATGACCTCCTCCACCGACAAAAGGCCGTAATGATGGGTGTCGTGGAGCCATTTGCCCGCGTAAGAAAAGCGGCCATTTTCGCAGTCGATCAGATCTGTGGGCGCCACCGCATGATCGCTCAAAGCGCCGGAAACAACCCCAATTTTGAACGTCGATCCTGGTTCACTGGTATCGGCTACAAGCCGGTTCCGGCGGGCGTCGGGAGTCGAATCCCCGGGGCGGTTTGGGTCAAACGTAGGCCTCCCAGAAAGAGCTATGATCTGACCTGTCTTAGGCCTCACAACCACCACGCCGATGCTGATCGGATCCAGCGTCCGCATGGCCGTCGTGATCTCGGATTCCACGATATCCTGCACGCCCAGGTCTAAAGTCAAAACGACATTTTTCCCCGGCTGCGGAGCCACGTCCTGGTCTCGAAAGGCCAGTAATTCGTTCTCCCTGCGGTCGGTTTTGCTCTCACGCCAACCCTGTACCCCGCCCAAGCTCTTATTGAGGATTAATTCAATTCCATCCTTGCCTTGCGATCGGAGAACCCTGCCGCTCGCGGTGAGGACTTCCTCCATGCCGACATATCCCAAAACATGCGCCGCCAACTCGTGGTTAGGATACTCCCTCAGCTGGTCTTCAACCCGATCCACGAAAATGGCACTGGTACGAAGATCTCGATAAAAACGCCTTCCTTTTCTTGTCAGCGTCGACTCCTTGACGCCAAAATCCAAACCCATCATGGCTTTCTTGATCCGGCTCCAATCCTCTTCCCTGACCTTTCGTTTGAGGACGACGTACTCAACCGGAACCACTTTCTTATCCACGTCTTTCCTGGGGTTTGGGCGGGTCCGACGCTGCAACCTTTCCTCAAGTGCGGACGGATCGACTCCAAGGAGCGGCGCCAGGGTTCTGGCGACGATCGCCTGGTTGGTGAGCAACAGCTCTGGGTTGGCGCAGACGGTCTTGGCGAAGATGCTCGAGGCCAGCAAGTTGCCGCGAATATCGTAGATCTCACCGCGGCGGGGCTCGCGAACGATCGACTTTTGTGTGTTACCCTCCGCGAGCTTGGCGAGCTGTTCATGTCGAACCACCTGAATGAACACAAGCCTGAAACACAGCCCGCCAAGGCCCAAAAGCACTAACCCCGAGATCCCTAGCAATCTCCTGAGTTGAATCGGACTGGCGTTCATAAGGTGGCGCCGCAGCTACCGGAAAACCGTTCAGGGGTCGAACACCGGCATCGGGGTCTGGGTCAGTTGGGTGTTCAAGGATTGCCAACCGCTTTTTTGGTTCCTCGGCTCCGGCAAAACAAGAACCTGGCCGACCTGTGTCATACCCAGGCTTAGGTTGTGTTTGGCAATGAGCGTTTTCAGCACCGCAGGCGATTTCAAATAGGCCGACTGCTTCTCGAGCTCCCGGTTTTCACGGGTCAGCTGTTCCAGGCGCTTCTCGCCTTCCACGATCTTCCGCCCCAACAGATGCAACTGCTTTTTGTGCCAGCAGTACCCCAATACAACACCCATGAGGACCGCGCAAATAAGGATGGCTATCAACGCGGGTGCGAACCGGACTGCCGCCGATTGATTTCTTCGATTTTGTGACATGGCTTTTTGTAGAATAAATCATCACACACTGGAATTCCGCCGTTCAAATTTCAAATTCATGCGGCCAATTTTTCCATGACCCGCATCCGGGCGCTCCGGCTTCGCGCATTGTGGTCCACTTCCTCCGCCGATGGTTGGATCGCCTTCCTCACGACCCACCTTAACTCCGGACTTTTCGGACGCCGCAGCTCGGGGACATCTTCAGTAGCGTCGGCCGGAATCTCGTAGTCTCTTTCGAGCCGTCGCCCAAAATGCTTCACTAGCCGATCGTCACCCGAATGAAACGCGATCACAGCAAGCCGACCCCCTGCCCGAAGGCATCTCCAGACTGCCGCCAACCCGCGCTCCAAGGAACCCAGCTCGTCATTCACCGCCATTCGCAAGGCTTGAAACACTTTTGTTGCGGGATGAATCGGGCTCCATCCCCCCGTTGCGGACCGCTCGATTAACTGAGACAATTGCATGGTTGTTTTCAGTGTGCCGCGCCGCTGCGCGATGGCTCTGGCATAGCGTCTTGCGTGGCGTTCACCACCCAGTTCAAAAAATATTCTCGACAGTTCCCGCTCATCCCATTGCTCCAGAATATCCATCGCCCTCAGATCCTGACGATCATCCAGCCGCATATCTAACGGACCATCCTTATTCAGGCTGAACCCGCGCCGGGCCCAGTCAAGCTGCGGCGAGCTCACGCCCAGATCCAATATCACTCCATCCATCACCCCGTCCGGCACCCAAGCCCCTAACTCCGAAAAATTGCACCGCCGAAGCTCCAATCGATCATCAAACCCACCCAGCCGAATACGGCTCGCCTCAATAGCTTCCCCATCTCGATCGCACGCGAAGACCCTCCCGTCCGGCGCGGACATCCTCAAGAGGGCCTCCGCGTGCCCACCCCCACCGACGGTTCCGTCCGCGTAACGCCCCCCAGGCCTCGGCCGCAACATCTCCATTGCCTCCGCCATCAGGAC
This sequence comes from Akkermansia muciniphila, assembly GCA_945865375.1. Lineage (GTDB taxonomy): Bacteria > Verrucomicrobiota > Verrucomicrobiia > Limisphaerales > F1-80-MAGS106 > F1-80-MAGS106. The sequence goes on from CAMBEJ010000052.1 coordinate 30,697, forward strand.
TGGCGTATGAATGAATGCGTCCACGAGCAAAGGCTTTCCTGAGTTCTTGAGGAGTCGGCGCCTTCATGACACCGGCACCTGTTTTTGATCGACCACGACAGGCGGTTCACTCGGCTGGGGAGGCAATGCCATCCTCTGGTTCCCCGGGGCTGGCGGCCGCCGCAATGGCAGAACCTCGACCCCCGCGTCATTCAAGTCGTTGCGAACCACCTTCACTTGACTCAAGAGTCCTTCGGCTGCGTTCTTCTCCCGTTGAGCCGTGGGCGACGCCCCCTGCCCCACAGATATCCCTGGAATTTCAGTCCCCCTATTGCCAAACGCGGGCAAAAGGTTATCCTTCCCCATACGGTAGCGACCAGTCCGGTCGCCGAACTCAATGAAGCTCCTGCCGAGTGTCAGTAGTTTACGAAGGTTCATAGGAAACTTTCGCGAAGAGTTTTGTGAGTGATGGTTAGAACGAAAGAACAACGTTTTTTGTCGCGTCGCTGTCCGCAATCCGGCTTTTTGCGAACAACTCTGGATTCCAAATTTCAAAACAAGTGAACACGCCCACCAAGACAGCTTCGTCTTTCAGTTCCGCCTCATCAGCGAGCCAGCCAGGCAATGTGATCCGTCCGCCGTGGAGCTTCACCACCTCGGAATTGCCTCCATGCAATCGATGAAAACGATCCCGATTAGGATCGTCACGATCCATCTCGTCCATCCGTCGTTCGAGGCGCGCCCGACCGTCGATGTCCAGCACTCTCAAAAACTTCCCGACCGAATGAGGCCACAGCACAATCATATACTCGGCCTCAGGGTCTTCAGTGCGCCATTTGCTCGGAACTTGCGCTCTTCTTTTGTCATCGATCGCAAACGGGAATCTGCCGCTGTAAACGATCGATTTAGAACTGGCGGCCATAACGGGGCTACTCCACAACCAGAGTTTGTCCCAAACTGCGGCACTTCATGACATTGTTCAGCATTTCAAGGCATTTCTACGCCCTTTAACCCACCAGTCAATGCATAAACGGAATAATTTTGTCTGTGTCTCGTTTGCGGTTTTAAAACGGAAGCTAAACAGTTGTTTAAATGGCTTGTTTAACATTCGGTTTTGTGCTCCTTTTCTTTCCACAAGCCGCGCTGTCTGACACCCTCTCCCTCTTCTCTCACCGCACTGATTCTGACATGACGATCCGCGATGCGACCCAGCGACTTCGACTATTCTCTGCCTCCTACACTCATTGCACAATATCCTCTGCCTCAACGTGATGAATCGAGATTGTTGATCGTGAATCGCCAATCAAAGCAGTGCCTCCACCGCCTGCTCCCCGATTTGTTGTCTCAGATTTCTCCGCAGGATCTGCTCATCTTTAATGATTCGAAGGTCTTCCCTGCCAGAGTTCGCGGTGTCCGCTCCGCCACGGGTGGAGAAGTCGAGTTCCTACTTCTCGAGGAAACCAAGAGAAACGAGTGGTGGTGCTTGGCTCGGCCAGCCAAACGCTTAAAATCAGGCGGAGTTATCGAAATTCTAACCCGGGATCAGTCGGCCACCGAGTGGCGGGCTTCCTTTCTCGAAAAAAATGAGGAAGGGCATTGTCACATGGCTTTTTCCCACAGAAAAGAGCCACAACGCTCGATGCTCGCGGCGCTTGAGGACGACTGCATCGGGGAAGTCCCCCTACCTCCGTACATCAAACGTCATCGCCCTGACAACAACGATCTCCACCGATACCAAACGGTTTTCGCTTCCCAACCGGGGTCCGTGGCCGCACCGACCGCCGGGCTCCACTTTACCCCACTTTGCCTCACTTCCCTCGCCGAAAAGGGTGTCGCCCTTCGCTTCGTGACCCTGCACGTGGGTCTCGGAACGTTCGCCCCCGTGAAGGTCGAGGAATTCTCGGACCACGTCATGCATGAGGAGCGTTACCACTTGCCAGCCGACACTGCGGAGGCCATCTCCGATGCCAAACGACGTGGCGGTCGCGTGATCGCGGTGGGCACAACCAGTCTTCGCGTGATTGAAAGCGCCGCGCTCCTCTGGGGTGACACGCCCCAAGCCAGCTCGGGCAGAACCCGGTTGTTTGTCCATCCGCCCTTTCATTTCAAAGTCGTGGATGCGCTCCTCACAAATTTTCATCTCCCAAGATCCACCTTGCTGGCGCTCGTCAGCGCCTTCGCGAACCCCGGCGCAACGGACGGCCGCGACCTCGTTCTGGGCGCTTATCGCGAGGCCATCAGCGAGGGCTACCGATTCTTCAGCTATGGCGATGCCATGTTCATCCATTGATGTCATCAGACGCCCGCACGCCGAAGGGTGCATCTCAGATTTTTCGTGCTCGCGTTTCCTACTCGTAATCGTAATCGTAATCGTAATCGTAATCGTAATCGTAATCGTAATCCCATGAACCGCCGATTCGACCACGAAAAGCTGGAGGTTTACCCTTTGACAACGCCCGTGGCTCCGCTTTGGAAAGTGCCGCTGCCCTGGATGTGCTCGTGGCCAAAGCCCGATGTTCTGGGGAGGAAGTTCTGTCAGGAAAAGACCGCCTCTGGAGCGTCGTTTCGATGCGGGTCGCCTTGATAAAGGCAAACTCCGATTACCGGTTGCACGAGGGAAACCCGGGATAGGATTACGATTACGATTACGATTACGAGA
>CAMBEJ010000053.1 GCA_945865375.1 Akkermansia muciniphila
GCGAACGTCGCTTTCACAAAGATTATGCCGCCTCGAGGTTACTTTGGCGTCACACACCCGGAGGATTTTCACTGACTGGTTCATCTGGCATTCTACGAAGAGTGCCATTGGTATGTCGGGTCTTTTATGCGAATCGGTTTGCACGTCGTTACGTGAGTAGGAGTCAGAGCGAGGGGAATTGGAATGGTGCGAGCAGCAACCTAAACCCCTAAATCCGACATCTCAGGTTTCTCCAAAACGGTGGCCTCGTCCGCCGAGGGTGCGACGACAGGGAGGGTGACGGTGAATGTGGATCCTTTTGCCGGTTCGCTGGAGACAACGAGGAAGCCCCCCAGCATCTCGCAAAACTTCTTGCTGATCGCGAGGCCAAGCCCCGTGCCCCCATACCGCGCATGGGTCGTCACATCAGCCTGTGTGAAGGGTTGAAACACTCTGCCCACCTCTTCGGGAGTCATGCCTATTCCTGTGTCTGAAACCTTGATAACCAGCCGCTCGACTTGTCTCAGATCCCTCGTCGGCGTGGTCGTCCCAAGTAGCTCGCCAACCGCTCCGATCTGGGGCCCAATCAAGGCGGGCAACCTCTCCACCTCGAGTCCAACGATCCCTTTCTCGGTAAACTTGCTCGCGTTGCTCAGCAGATTAAGCAAGATTTGACGCACCTTGGTCTGGTCCGAGGTCATCCGCCCGAGGTGCTCAAAGGATCCCAGATCAAAGCGGTTCCCTCTTCTGGCCACCAGCGGTTGCACCATGGCGGCAATTTCCTCCATCGCCTTGCTCAAGTCGAATTCGTCCATAAACACCGTCATCTTCCCGGCCTCGATTTTCGAGAAATCGAGGATGTCATTCACTAAATTCAACTGATGGCGGGCGGCTAGCTGAATCCTTTTCAAATCCGGCACGAACGCTTGCGATCCGCTTTCCCCCGCTTCTTCCTCCATCAATTCTGAGTAACCGATGATGGCGTTAAGCGGCGTTCTTAACTCATGACTCATGCTGGCAAGAAAGTGGGTCTTGGCGCGGTTCGCCGCTTCGGCAGCCTCCTTCGCGGTGGCAAGCTGGGAGTTCGCCTGTTCGATGTCGCTTTTCACTTGCAACAGATTTCGATTGGTCAGCGCAAATTGCCGCGCCAGATAGAACGAGTTGGACACGACGAACGCCGTCACACTGATCTGAAAGAGATTGTCGGACAAGGTGGTCCCTAGAAATTCTCTGACCGATGGTTTTATCAGCGCTAGCACGGAAGCGATCTGGCAAAAAATCAACAACACAAAACCCAGTCCGATAATCCATGCCCCGGCAAGTCTCAATCGAATGGCACCGTTGATCACACGGAGCATTTCGCCAAGGATTGAAATGTAGAAAAACGCCATGCCGCCAAAAAATCCCATCTCGCGATCCAGTTGCGGGAAAACCCAGGTCATCAAAACAAACAAAGGCCAATAGGCCGGGAAGAACCAAAAGCGCCGCGGCAGTTTGGCCAAGAACAATGAATAGACGAGCCACAGCGCGAAGATGAGCGCCGCAAAAAACGTGGCGATGAACGCAATGGGAGGCCCCCCTGTGTGTCCCCTGGTTTCCAAAAGAATGGTCGCTCCCGCGGAGGTGCCGCAATACAGCGCATAAAGCAAATTGCTCCGCTCCGCAGGATAAAATATGTAGAGCACAAAATGCAGCAGCGTGAAGGATATCAGCAATCCCGAGAAAAGGTAGGTCATCGCCACGCTCTTGCGTGTGAAATAAACCTGCAATGAGTCGGGTAATATGATCCTTTTGAGCTTGCTCTCAGCATTTTTTCTCACCTCCGATTCCGGATCGTTTAACGCCCCAATTAACGCCCCCAATCCTTGCAGGCTCGCGCTCTGAAAATGGGCGAGGGCGTCGGATGCATAGATCCGTACTTCTCTCGCGTCATCTTTAAGGGCCGCCGCGAGACTTAACTCCACCTCTTCGACCACAGCCCCCGCTTCCGCCAATCGACGAGCCGCGCTGATGCGCCTCGATACGGAGGAATTTGTCAGCTCGCGAGCAAAGTACCGCAACAGAGGCGAGGGTAGCCCTCCCGCCGGGCCCACCGTACTCAACGCCATGTCGAGCCGACGAACCTCTCCCGGTCGCAGCACCAGATCGGCGGACCCGGAATACCCGTTGGTGGCCACGGCTTCGATTCTCATGGGAACCATCAGGTCGTAACTCGCCAACCGAAAACTGCCCGGGGTGGCCACTGGAAAATTTCCCATCATGCCGCTCCTGGCAAACGTGCGCGTGCTGCTTTGGGAGTTCAAATAAACCAACACTTTGTTCAGAAGCGTCCTCGTGGGGTCCAGCACCCGGCCATCCACGATCGCAAACAGAGGGACGCTTTCCGAGCCCGGCAGTGGTTCCTGGACAAACTGCGTCAGCCCTCTCACAACCCCGTGGTGATGGTTCGTTCCCAGGTCCTCCGTGTTCCCATCAAAGGGCCATACCGCTACCAACCCCGGCTCGCTCCCGCTCATCCGGCGGAACAGACCGTCGCGGATCTCGTTCTCGCTGCGCGCCCCATTCCAGACCCGCACCTCAGCCATCTGGCCTTTGGTCGATCCATCATTCCGAAACCAGGCCGACTTCCCCAACATCCCCCTGGCCTGGGAGCCCATCTCCGAGAAGGACACGGAGGACTCATGATCGCCTACAAGCAGGCCGTTAAAATAAAGCTTCATGCCCCCTGGGCCACACACGGACGCAATATGGCACCATTCGTTGGTCCGCAAGATGCCTGAAACTTGAATCCCCGAAGCGCGCCGCGGGCTGGGCCACACTTGGAACATCAGGTCGGGAGAGGTCTCATGGTGCAGCACTCCTATGGAACGTTGAGCCGAACCATATTCGAAAAATCGCGAGTAAAAGTTCAACCGATCCCATCGGATCCAACCCTCCACAGTGGCCTGCCGCAACCCCGCAAACACCGCCCTCGGCAACTCCACAAAAGACCCCTCCCCGTCCAGGGCCAAAACCTGCCGACCCGGTAGCACTTCGGCGAACCCAGCGGGATACCCCAACAAAAGCGCCACGAACCACAGCAATCCTCGAAAACAAAGGATGAGGTGTCTCAGATTCAAAGGGTGATTAAATGTAATACATCTTCTCCTTTTCAGCACTTTGTTCAGACAGTTGCTGAAAAGTAATGCCATCCGCAGCAAGATCCATCGTTTCTTGAAGGTATTGCCAGGCGACTTTGAGTTCGGCAGGGCAGGAGGCATCCGTCAGGGCGGGCGTGTCAAATACCTGGCCATGAACGGCACGGAGCACGTCACCCAGCGTGATCTCGGACGGAGGCACGGCCAACAGGTAGCCCCCTTCCTTGCCTCGAACGCTCTTCACAAGCCGCCGCAACTTGAGCTCAATCAGAATCTGAACCAGGTAATTTGGAGGAATGCCGTGCCCTCGCGCCAGATCCTCGACTCGCATCGACCGTCCCCCAGCATACGCTCGGGCGAGTCCGAGCACAGCCCGCGCCGCATAATCGCTCTTCACAGATAACTTCACACAGCCCAACTTAGGCAGCCGCACCCCCAGAGATCAATCTTAAACCCTGCTCGCTCGGCGCGTCGTGCGCATCCTATCACACGAAAATTTTCTGCTTCCTGCTTTCGCTAGCACGCTCCCTCCCTCTGAATAGCCCCCTCCAGAATCGTCAGCGCCCGCCTCATCTCGTCCTCACAAATTGTCAGAGCCGGAGTCAGGGTCACAATGTTTCCCATGGTCAGCTTGAAGTTCAAGCCGTCTGAAAGACACCGGTACATCACCCTTTCCGCCAAAGCCCCCGCACGCTCCCGAGTCGTCTTGTCCTTCACCAATTCGAGCCCCATCAGAAGCCCCAGCCCACGGACATCCCCGATGACTGGACTTCGCTCCATCATCCCTCGCATCTGCTCCAATGCCAGCGCGCCCATGCGTCGCGCATTCTCCAGCAGCTCCTCTTCTTCGATCACCCGAATCGCCGCCAAGCCCGCCGCACAGGCGACGGGGTTCTTTTCATGCGTGTAATGCCCCAATGCCTGCTCTCGCATCACGTTCAACCCTTCCCGGGCAATGATCGCCGCCAACGGGAACACACCTCCCCCAAGCCCTTTTCCAATGACCAAAATATCCGGGACCACGTCGTAGTGTTCGCATGTAAACATCTTCCCGGTACGCCCCAAACAATGAGGTATTTCATCCAGGATCAGCAGAGCTCCGTGCTTGTCGCACGCGGCACGCACTTTTTTCCAGTAGTCGAAAGGTGGAATAAACGGCGTGCTCCGCACTGTTTCCGCGATCACCGCCGCCACATCGCCCTCTTTCTCCAGAACGTATTCGATGTATTCCGCACACTTCAGATTGCAGGCGACGCCGCAACCAAACGGACAATGTCGGTTGTCGGGAGGCGGCACGTGTTCGCATCCCCCCATCAAGGGCCCCACGCCACTTCTAAAAATGGCCTCACCCCCCACCGAAATCGCATCCAAAGAAGCCCCGTGGAATGAATCCCACATCGAAATCGTCTTGAATCGCCCCGTCGCCGCTCGCGCCAGTTTGATGGCCATGCCCACCGCGCTGGTGCCGCCCGGGGCGAAAAGCACCCGGTTCAGATCGCCGGGCGCCAGCGATGTCAGCTTTTGCGCAAGCCGGATCGCGGGAACGTTCGTGTAACGCCTCGTGCAGAAGGAAAGCTGTCGCATCTGCTCCGTAATGGCCTCCAATACTCGTGGATGTCCAAATCCAACCTGATGGACGTTGTTTCCGTGAAAATCAAGGAGCCTTCGACCCTCCCAATCCTCGATCACCGCCCCTTCCGCCCCCCGCAAGACGTTCAAACAGGGCGTCGAAAGCGATTGGTGCAGGAACACCGCCGCATCTTCGTCCAGCAATTGGCGTGTCTCAGCGTTGATGGCCCCGCGCGACCATTCCCTCCGCGCCGGGGACACGTTGAGGTCGCCTTCCGATTTGAATCTATCCAGATCGCTCATCGCTTTTTAGGTTCATGGCTGTCCCTCGCGCTGCTCGGGTTTATCCAGATAATCGCCTGGCGGCAACTCTTCATACTCCGCAAAATGGTCCGGCCTCAGGGGCTCCGAAACCTTGTGTTCCTCATTAAACCACTTCCCAAGATCCACCAGCCTGCAGCGCTTCGAACAAAAGGGTCCGAATGGACCGGAAAACCAGTCGCCGACCACTTCGCACGTAGGGCATTTCACTCTCATAAGATCCAAAAGCCAAACTCTTCAGCCCAAAATGCCTGGATGTCCACCGTTTTCTTGGCAAACCCACGCAATAGCTTTAGTCTGCCCACGCATGCCCGAGATTGTACTGGCCACCCTCAACGCAAAATATTTGCACAGCTCATTTGGCTTGCGCTATCTGATGGCCAATCTGGGTCCTCTCCAGTCGCGAGCTATCATCGCCGAATACGACATCAACCAACGCCCCATCGACATCCTTGAGTCCCTGCTCGACTTCTCTCCAAGAATCGTGGGACTCGGAATCTACATCTGGAACGTGACCGAAAGCCTCGAACTGGTGTCCCTTTTGAAGCGGCTCAGACCAGAACTCCTCGTCGTTCTTGGTGGCCCCGAAGTCAGTTATGAAACGGACGAACAAGAAATCACCCGCCTCGCGGACTACGTCATCGCAGGCGAGGCTGACACCGCGTTTGCCACCCTCTCCGAAGCGCTTCTCAACGGCAATCCGCCCGCGCACAAAATCATTCAAGCCGGAGTTCCGGAACTCGCGCGCCTCCGGCTTCCCTACACCCTGTACACGGACGAAGACATCCGAAACCGTGTCCTTTATGTCGAAGCTTCCCGCGGATGTCCCTTCACCTGTGAGTTTTGCCTGTCCTCGCTCGACATCCCAGTCCGACAGTTTCCGATCGAACCATTTCTTCAAGAACTGGATTCGCTGCTGGCACGCGGGGCTCTCCAATTCAAATTCGTTGACCGCACTTTCAACCTCAACCTTAACGTCAGCGCCGCGATCCTTCGCTTTTTCATCCAACGACTCCGACCCGGGCTCTTTGTGCATTTTGAAATGATCCCGGACCGCCTGCCGGAAACGTTGCGTCATCTCATCGCACAGTTTCCCCCCGGATCCATCCAGTTGGAAGTCGGCATCCAAACCTTCGACGAATCCGTCGCGCGCAACATTAGCAGGCGTCAGGATTTCGTGAAATTAGAGGAAAACTTCCGGTTTTTGAAAGGGGATACCGGCGTCCACATTCACGCCGATCTCATCGCGGGTCTCCCGGGAGAAACCGCGGGTTCATTTGGTGATGGGTTCGACCGTCTTGTGGCGCTGGCACCGCATGAGATCCAGGTGGGCATTCTGAAACGGCTGCGCGGCACCCCCATCGTTCGACACGACCAGGAATGGGGCATGGTCTACAGCCCGGTGCCGCCCTACGAAATCCTGCAAAACAAGCTCATGGACTTCGCCACATTGCAGCAGTTGCGAAGGTTCTCTCGCTACTGGGATCTGGTGGGGAACAGCGGCAACTTCATAGAAACCACGCCTCTGTTTTGGGCGAAGTCCGGATCGCCATTCGCTTCGTTCCTGGAGTTTTCAGACTGGCTTTTCCAGCGCACCCGGCGCACCCACGGCATCGCGCTCAATGCGCTCTCGGAATTGTTGTTCGAATTCCTTGTTGCGGTGCTGAAACACCCCAAACCCGAAATCGCAAACATTCTCTGGAAAGACTTCCAACGGGCCGGAAGATCCGAAATTCCCCCGTTCCTGCGCCCCTTCCTTCCCGCCACCATCCCCTCCCGACATCTGCCCCGCCACAGCTCCGCACCCCCGCGACAAACTCGGCACCTGCCAGTCTCAGACCTCAGTAAAATCAGGTTGAAATCGTGATCTGGATGCGCAACCCCAATTCCTCCGTTTTTCACAATCGTAATCCTAATCGTAATCGTAATCGTAATCCTCGGGTCTTGCCTTGAAACAGAGGGGTGGATTAAGATTAAGATTAAGAGCAGGAGCAGGAGCAGGGAATTGGAGTTGCTCTAGCAGCAGGCTAAACAGGGTCGTTTTACTGAGTTCAGAGTCTGACGTCCCGTGGCTGGGCCGAAGCTCCGTCGAGCGGAGTTCAGACCTCAGCAAAAGCGCGCGAAATCGCCATCCGAACGGGCAACTTTTATCCCTCCACCGCCCTAAGATTCGATGATCGCCTTGAGCAACTCCGGGTCATCCCACGGCACATCGTGACAGTCACTCCGAAGCAACGGGCTTTCAGGATCGCGTCGCCACTCCTGAGGAAAAAGCGCAATCAAAGTCCCACCTCTGAAAAAAATGGGACGCGGCGCAGCTTCCCCGTTTAGCTTGCGGAAAAGCGCCTGGCAAAGATCGACGGCAACTTGAGCTCCAAGCGACGCGATGGGTGCCGGTCGAGGATTGCACTCCAGCAGATAGGCATCGCTGGTTTTTTCTTCGATGATGAAACAGAACTCGATAAAGCCGTTGTATTGGAAATGTTCAATCAAGGCGCGGGCCGTGGCTGCGATCTCGGGATGCTCGGTGAATCGAACCACCGTGCCGGGCCCTGTGAGCGCAGGGTAAACCTTTTCCTTGAGCGCGCAGTAACCTGCCAGCAACTCGCCGTTCACCGCGACAGCCGAATAGATGGCGGACGTTCCCGAGACGAAACGTTGCGCGCTCAGGGAATGAGAATTAGACGCAGCCGCGTTTGGCCCGCTCTCGGAAGGCTCAAGGGATGTTGGGTCTTCCATCCCGGGTCCGATGCCCTTGAGCTCATTCAATTCCTTGAAGGCGGCGCGGAGTTGGCGCTGATTGGCACACACTCTCACCCCCATTCCCGCCCATCCGTGTGGCGCCTTCATCACCACCGGTTGGCCAGAATGTTCCAGATAAAATCGCAGAGCCTCCTCGGGGCTTCTGACAAGAACTTGATCCGGCACTCGCAGACCGAGTTCCAATGCGACGCGGCAGGTCTCGTTTTTGTTGATCGTCGAGCGGAGATGCCCGGCGCTGCCTAGAGAACGCCGAATAACATTTGAAACCTCCTCCGGCACGGCGTCGATGGCTCTCCGGTCTTGCATAGCCCAGTGCATCACATGGACGGTTGGCTCATCGCCCGGCACCACAATGTGCGGTTTCCAGTCCGCGATCGCCCGGGCCATGATCTGGAACAATTCCTGGTCGGAGTGTTCATCGGCGTTGAAAAAATAGAAGGAATTGACGTACCGCGTCTTGGCCAGGAATGTATCAGGATAACACAGCGCGACCGCATCGAATCCCGCTTTTTGCAAGGCCTTTGGCATCCTGGCAATCCCCATCCAATCGCGGCAGCGTGCCACAACAAGCAGCCGGGCGGCCTCAGGCCTGGACGGGTCAATCACATTTTTGGTTACTCCCGTGATAGCGGGAACTGCCGGCCGGTCATCGCCTCAACCGATGGAATCGTTGTGGTTCGTCGCTCCTCATCCCAAAATGGGACACCGCGCCCGGGATGTCTCTCGAAGCGCTGTCCATGGCTGTGGAAGTGTTCCAACAACACTCTGACATGGGCAATATCCATTTGGTTTCTGGACGTGGATCCACGTTAGATCCTTGGGAAGTGTTTGGGCAAGAAGGAAGCCTGGAAAAGTGGCAGCGTCGTCTTATCTCTGCCCGTTGGATGCAGGAATTCCCTTTCGAATCCATTTTGCGGACCGCGCCCGCTCATCGTGTTTTCCGGAGAACTTTCTTGCCCAAAGACTCCTTCATGATCTATTGTCCGTAGAAATCCAGAAATTCAATACCTGATAAATACGTGACGTTTGGAGTTTGGGATGATGAAAAACAACGTGAAGTCAGCAATTACCCGCGCTTCTCGAGCGTTTTGTTAAGCAAGGGAAAAGCCTCACTCCGGGTTGAGAGCACCCACAACGTCGAGATGCACCGCGATCACCGCGACCTCAAGAACAAACAGAAAGGTTTATGAAGAACACAAGACCGAGTCATGCTCAGCGTTTGCCAGGAGTTGCACAGGTTCTCAGGCGAGGGTTCACACTGATCGAACTTTTAGTGGTGATTGCGATTATTGCGATTCTCGCCGGGATGCTTTTGCCGGCGCTCGCAAAAGCCAAGACCAAGGCGCAGGGCATCTTTTGCATGAACAATAACAAATCGCTCATGCTCGCGTGGCACATGTACGCCGGAGACAACGACGACAAACTGGTGATGAGTTTCCACGGTGGCTTGGCTCAGGGTGGTGCGGCGGCAGCCAGCGCAGCCAATTCGCCCTGGGTGCTGGGTTGGCTGGACTGGACGACTTCACCAGATAACACCAACGTCTTGTTTTTGATCGATCCGAAATACTCCAAATTGGCCCAGTACTTCGGCAATTCTAAAAACATTTTGAAATGTCCGGCGGACAAATTTGTCGCGCCGCTGCAACTCAAGAGAGGCTGGACGGCGCGCGTGCGCAGCATGTCGGGGAACATTGGCATCGGCGACGGCAACGCGGAGACTGGTCCGTGGGGAGCATCCGTCTACAAGCACATCAAGAAGGCAGGGGATTTCACCGACCCCGGCCCGTCGGAAACCTGGGTTTATCTCGATGAAAACCCGGACAGCATCAACGACGCTGGCTTTTTCAATCCAACAACCTTAAGCAGTTGGATCGATCAGCCCGCCTCCTATCACAATGGCGCAGGCACTTTGGCTTTCGCCGACGGCCACGCCGAAGTTCACAAGTGGAGAGGATCGCTCAAAACCCGCCAAGCGCTGTCTGTGCGCTACTCCTCAGGTGTGACAGCACTTTCGGTTAAAAATGATCCTGATACTAAATGGTTGAGTGATCGCGGCGGGCGTTTGCCTGGTAAAAGTCTCTGAGATCGATTGATCCGGTCGGCACCGGCTATCAGGAAGAATTGAAGCTCTTTGATGGCATTCACGGGCTCCCCGCAAGATGGATCCAACACGAGTGCACGACCGGAACCACAGATACTTAGCCCCGCTGCGGCAAGAAGCGCGCGCGGATCTGCTCGGGCGTGTGCTCGGCACCCTGGGATCACTGCTTGTTTTCTCCCTGGTCATCGCCGCCAATCCGCCGAATTATGAAAGGCACTGGTCGTTCGAGCCCGTGACCAGGCCCAGTCTCCCCATCGGCGTGGCGTCAGCACCGACTGAAATTGATCGTTTTATCCTTGCCTCGCTTCGAGCCCGCGGTTTGTCACTGTCGAAACCCATCCCGGCGTGGCAGTGGATCCGTCGCGCTACCTTCGACCTCACCGGATTGCCACCGACCTGGGAGGAAGTCGGTGCTTTTGTCCAGGATTCCTCTCCGGAAGCCCGAGAAAAGGTGATTGACCGTTTGTTGAGTTCTCCCCGCTACGGCGAACGCTGGGGCCGCCACTGGCTCGATCTGGCCCGTTACGCCGACACCCACGGCGGAAGCGCCATTGGGTTCACCAAGTTCCCGTTTTCCTACACCTATCGGGACTACGTCATCCGCGCCTTCAACGCAGACCTCCCCTACAATCGGTTTGTGACGGAACAACTGGCCGCCGACCAATTGGGACTCGACGAGCAGGACGACGCGCTTGCGGGACTGGGCTTCCTGACAGTCGGCATGCAATACCGGAATCGCCATGACGTGATCGATGACCAGATCGACGTCATCTCCAGAGGGTTGATGGGGCTAACCATCGCCTGCGCGCGCTGCCACGACCACAAATTCGATCCCATCTCCACCGAGGACTACTACGGGCTTTATGCCACCCTAGCCAGCAGTCGAACGCCCGACGAACTGCCGGTCATCGGTCAACGCAAGGATGAGGAGTCGCACCGTGAATACCTCCGCGAACTGGCACGCCGCCAGGCGAGTCACGATGACATGGCGGCCGAGCAAAACGAGGTGATGCGCGGCCGACTCAGAGCTCAGGTGGGATTGTATCTGCGCGAAATCGCCAAAGGCACTCCCGAACAGGACACCTCCACGGCGTTCCTCTCCTATCGAACCGACGACCTGCGGCCCTTGGTGCTGAACCGCTGGCAGGATTACGTGAGAAAAATGTCCGACAACGACCCGGTGTTCGGCCCCTGGGTGCGCCTTTCCCGTTTGGGATCAACCCATTTCAGCGAGGCGTCCAACCGCCTCGTTCGAACGTTGGAAACGGAAAATGGGGACCCGACCAAATTCAAGGAGCTACAGCGGCTCACGACCGAAGCGCCGCGCTGGAACCCGAGGGTGCTGGAATCGATCTCAAAGAAGTCACCCCAGTCCATGACCGACGTCGCGGATGCCTATGGCGAACTGTTTTCCAGTGTGCATCAGGGTTGGTTGAAGAGCCTCCAAAACGCCTCAGGCGAGGCAGCGCCTGGCGCCGAAATCGTGCCGGATGAAGACCGGAAGCAACTCGAGATCAATAGCGCGGTCAACCGCCAACTGCGCCGTCATCTTTACTCCAACAACACGCCAACCGCAGTCCCCGAGGATCTTGCGGCGCATCTGTTGAATCGGACAGTGAACGACAACCTGAGCGGGCGTCGTGGTGCCATTCACGATCACCATCTCAGCTCGGCCGGGTCCCCGGCCCGTGCGATGGCGCTCAAGGAGGATCCAGCTCCTGAACCGTTTCACGTGCTCAAGCGAGGGAATCCGCTCAGCCGCGGCGTCGTGGTCCCCGCACGATTCCTGGCCGTGCTGGGATCCACAAACGCCCAGCCTTTCCTGGACGGACGGCGCAGGCTCGGGCTTGCCCAATCGGTGGTCTCTCCCGACAACCCGTTGACTCGTCGGGTCCTGGTGAACTGGGTCTGGCAACATCACTTCGGACAAGGGTTGGTGAGGACCCCGGACGACTGGGGCAAGAGGGGGAACAGGCCGTCCCATCCGGAGTTGCTGGATAACCTGGCATCCGTGTTCGCGGAGAACGGTTGGTCCCTGAAGAAACTGCACCGCCGTATTATGCTGTCCGCAACCTACGCGCAGGCTGCGGTGGAGGATGCGCGGGCGCGCACGGTCGACTCTGACAACGAACTCCTTTGGCGCATGCCTCGGCACCGCCTTGACCTGGAGACGATGCTGGACTCGATGCTGGCGGTCTCCGGGGAACTGGACCTGACACTGGGAGGGCGACCCTTCGACCGTCAAGCGCAGCCCGGCGCTCTGCGACGAAGCGTTTATGCGTTCGTGAATCGCGACATCGTTTCAAGCCTCTCGAGCACATTCGACGCGGCGAACCCGAGTTCCTGCACCGCCAAGCGCCCGGAAACGAGCGTCCCGCAGCAAACCCTCTTTGCGCTGAACTCGGAGTTCATACAGGACCGAGCCGCGGCCCTCGCGGCGCTGACAGCGCGCTCCGCAGGCGGCGACGACACGACGCGGATCCGGAATTTGTATGGGCGCGTGTTCTCGCGCGAACCGGAGCCAGAGGAACAAGAGCGGCTGCTGAAGTTTAAGCGCGCTGCGGCTGAATCATCCCCGGCAACCGCCTGGCAACAGGTCGCGCATGTCCTGCTGGCTGCAAACGAGTTTGCCTTCATCGATTAGATTCTTAATTTCAAAAACTCATTGAATTATCTCTCAGACTTTGACCACGGATGTCACGGATATCACCGATGGTAAAGGGATTCCTCGGTGGTTTTTATCCGTGCCATCCGTGTTATCCGTGGTTAAAATTTCAACTATCTTTGGCTAGAGTTTTAAACGCATCCACTCATGAATTGCCGGCTTCCATCCACGCGACGGGACTTTCTAAGGCGTTGCGGCATGGGCTTCGGCTCGCTGGCTTTGGCCGACCTCTTGTCCCAGCCCTCACAGGCGGGCGAAGCGGCCCCACATTTCCAACCGCGCGCGCGAAGCGTGATCCACGTGTTTCTAAACGGAGGCATGTCACAAGTTGACACGTTCGACCCCAAACCCGAGTTGACCCGACGCGGCGGACAGATGCTTCCATTTGAAAACTTGCAGACCGAACGGAGGACCGGGGTCGCCTTGCCGTCGCCATTCACTTTCAAAAACCACGGCCAGAGCGGCATCCCGATCAGTGACATTTTCCCGCACCTCTCGCAGTGCGCCGATGAATTGGCCGTGGTCCGGTCGATGTATGCCGAACTGCCGAGCCATGAGCTGTCGTTAATGCTCATGAACACTGGCGACCAGCGCCAGGTGCGTCCGAGCATGGGCTCGTGGCTGACTTGGGGGATGGGTTCCGAAAACCAGAACCTGCCCGGGTTCATAGCGCTTTGTCCCGGAGGATTGCCGGTCGGAGGAGCGGCAAACTGGCGTTCCGCTTTTTTGCCAGGATCGTATCAAGGCACCCATGTGGACTCCTCTCAGAGCGATCCCAGGAAGCTCATTGACCATATCCGCAATGGGCGACTCACCGCCGAAGCCCAGCGGGAACAGTTCGAGGTGTTAAGGGCGTTGAACGCTCAGCATCTTGAGTCCCGTCCTGGAGAAGCCGCGTTGGAGTCCCGCATTCGTTCCTTCGAACTGGCTTATCGGATGCAACTGGAGGCGACCGACGCTTTTGATGTCCAACAGGAGCCGGAGTATATCAGGAAGGCTTACGGCGAAGGGCCGCAAAACCGGCAATTGCTCATCGCACGGCGACTGGTGGAGCGCGGTGTCCGGTTTGTGCAAACATGGCATGGAAATCTGCAACCGTGGGACAGCCACTCAAACATTCGCGATGAGCATCGCAAGGTGGCCAACGAGTGTGATCAGGGCCTGGGGGCGCTCATTATGGATCTGAAGCAGCGCGGGTTGTTGGAGACGACGCTGGTCCTTTGCACGGGAGAGTTCGGCCGCACGCCTTCAGTGGAAATGGGGCAGAACGGCTCGGGGGCGGCGCAAGGCCGTGACCACAATCATTGGGGATTTTCCCTGTGGCTTGCTGGCGGTGGGATCAAGGGCGGCACTATTTACGGCGCGACAGACCAGTTCGGATTCCGCGCGGTTGAGAATCCAGTCTCCATCCATGACCTCCATGCCACAATGCTGCGTCTGCTGGGCTATGACCACGAACGCCTGACCTACCGCTACGCCGGCCGCGACTTCCGTCTCACCGACATTCATGGCCAGGTCGTGCGCGGGATCATCGCCTGAGATTCAGGCTCGAATCCTGCCCCAAGATGAACGAACACACACTCAACCACCTGGGTCAACCAGTTGGGCTCTCTTCATTCGCGTGGAGTCACTTGATTCGCGGGCACTTTTCCCAACGGTTCCCATTTTGGAGAGCTCGATCTTCCTGAGGTTCCCTTTCTGCGGTTGATTCCTTTCCATCTTCGCGTCGTCTGTTCAAATCAGATTGGTTTCGTGGTTCCAAAGCCCTGAAATGCCCTTAAACTCCGCCGCATGTCGTTTAGACCCAGAGTAGCCGTCATCGGGACCGGATCGTTGGGCAAGGAGCATGCGCGTCTTTACGCCGACCTGGCCAAAACCGGCGAGGTGGAGTTTTCGGGAGTGTATGACACCTCCGTTGAGGCCGCTCGCAAAGTCGCGGAAAAGCACGGTGTACCCGTATTCGCGACCTTGACCGCCGCCGCCTCCGGGGCGGATGCTTTCAGTGTGGTCACCCCCACCGTGACCCACTTTGATGTCGCCCAAACACTTCTCAACCAACGCAAGCATGTGTTGGTGGAAAAGCCCATGACGGACAACTCCAGCCAGGCCGCCGAGCTCATCTCTCTGGCTCTGAATAATCGATGCGTCTTACAGGTGGGCCATGTGGAACGGTTCAATCCCGTTTTCACTTACTTGAAAAAAGTGGCCACCCACCCGCGCTTCATCGAGTCCCATCGATTGTCCCCCTACCCCGCCCGTAGCATCGACATCGGGGTGGTGCTGGACCTTATGATCCATGACCTCGACATCTTGCTCGCATTCGTGGGTGAGCCCGTGGTGAGTGTCGATGCCGTGGGAATTCCTGTGCTGAGCAAGAACGAGGACATTGCCAATGCCAGGATTCGGTTCGCCAACGGCTGCGTCGCGAACCTGACCGCAAGCCGGATCAGTCCCGAGCGGCTACGCAAAATCCGTGTGTTCAGCGGAGGCGAAAAACCGGTTTACATCTCTCTCGATTACCGAGCCCAGGAAGGTTTCATTTATCGGCTGGCGCGCAACGACGAATCGGAGTCGTCCTTGTTGAAAAAGCTGCTGGGGAGCAAGGATTCCGCGATCGTGAGCGAGTTCGGCGGCAAACGGATCGTCCGGGAACCGGTTCCCATCAACAAAGAGGAGCCGCTGCGGCTAGAGTTGAAGAGCTTCATTCAGTGCGTCGGGCTGCGCCAGTCGCCCGTGGTCTCGGGAGAATCCGCCAAACGCGCCCTGGATCTCGCCTTTGAAATCACCGAGCTCATCAAGAAGACGTGACTCCGATCTCCAAATGCATGGTCATCGCCGGCGAAGCCAGCGGGGACGGGCTCGCAGCCGAGTTGGTTTTGGCTCTTCGAGAGCATCCGCAGGTCAAAGCGCAACCATGGCCAATCGATTTTTTTGGCGCGGGCGGACCGCGCCTAGCCGCCGTCGGCGTGTCGTTGCACTGCGACATGACCGCGCATTCCGTTGTGGGTTTGCTGGAAGTCGTCAGGAAATATCGCGAGTTCAAACGTCTCTTCGGTGAACTCTTGCAACTGGCCTTCGACAACCTGCCGGACCTCATCATTCTGGTGGATTTCGCGGGGTTCAACCGGCGTTTTGCGGCGGCCCTGCGCCGTCGTCTGCGCTCACCGGTGCAACCGTTCCACAACTGGGAACCGAAGCTGGTGTATTACGTGTCGCCGCAAGTCTGGGCCTCGCGCCCCGGGCGCGCCCGAACCCTCGCGAGGGATCTCGATCTTTTGTTGAGCATTTTTCCGTTCGAAAAAGAATGGTATGCGCGGGCCACACCCGAGTTGCGTGTGGAATTCATCGGGCACCCGCTGCTCGACCGTTATCCTCGGGTGTGGGTCAACCAGCGGGTCGCCGTGGCGTCACAGATCGACAACCGCCCGCCTGCGGCACTCCATGACCACGGTGTCCTGTTGCCTGGAAGCCGGCCTGGGGAACTCCGCCAGCATCTGCCGCCCATGCTCGAAGCCGTTCGCATTCTCCAGTCGAAAACGGCGTTGAAATGGCACATGATTCTGCCAACCCCGGCCCTGCTGGAGATCGCGGCGAATCAAGTCTCCCAAAGCGGATTGCCCATCCAATGCTCCGTCGGAAATCTGGCGGAAACCCTCGCAGGAGCGCGGGTGGCCATCGCGTCCACAGGCACTGTGACCTTGGAACTGGCGTTCTTCCGCGTCCCGACCGTCGCGATCTACAAAACCTCGTGGACCACGTTCCAAATCGGCAAACGTATCATCCAAGTTCCTTTCCTCGCCATGCCGAACTTGCTCGCCAATAAACCCATTTTTCCAGAGCTCATCCAGGACGAGGCAACCGGTGAAAAAATCGCCCGTGCCGCGCTCCCAATTATTCTGGACGAGGCGCTGCAAAAACGAATCCGAACAAAACTGGATGAAGTGATCGCTTCCCTCGGCGAACCCGGGGCCTGCGCCCGGGGGGCTCTTGATATTGTCAGCCTGTTCCTGGAGAAGTAGCGGAGCGGCTTCCCGAGTCGTGTTACGGCACAGGCGGTTACCCATCCAGTTCAGGTGTGTTCACGGAATCTTCTCCGGACGGCTCGGCTCTCTTAACGGTCAGACCTCAGTAAAACCGGTTGAAATCGTGATCTGGACGCGCAACCCCAATTCCTCCATTTTTCCTAATCGTAATCGTAATCGTAATCCTCGGGTGTTGCCCTTGAAACAGAGGGGTGGATTACGATTACGATTAGGAGCGCGAAATTGGAGTGGCTCGAGCACAAGGCTGAGCAGGGTCGTTTTACTGAGTTCTTAACGGCACCAACGTCACATTTCCTTGCCAATCACCTGCGGCGACCGTTCCGCCATCGACACTCACAGCTAGTGAGTAAACCCAGTCGGGGGAGACGTTCCAGGTTCGCAAGACCGCATCGTCCTCCATCCCAAATTGCCGCATCACACCGGCCTGGCCGATGGAAAAAAAGCCGGTGCCATCCCTTTTGCCGGCCAACGCGAACACCCCCCCCTCGGACCGTCGGATGATGCGAACCATCCGGCCCAAGTCTGGTTGCCAGACACGCACGGTTCCGTCAGACGAACCGCTGACGCAGAGGTGCGGCGTCGCGCCCGTGCCCGCTGGCCCTTTGGGGATGAAGGCCAACGCGTTGACGCTGTCGGTGTGATGACCCAACGATCGCACCAGCTTCCCGTCTACCGCGGACCACACCTTGATGGATCGGTCCGCCCCTCCGGTCAGGATCGTTCGACCGTCGGGACCATAGAGAGCACACAGCACCGGCGCGGAATGTCCCGACAACGTCATCGAATGGGTAGGAGGCATCGCATTTCGATCAACCCTCCACACTTCCGCCTGGTGATTGACGCCGCCGACAACCAGCGATTCCCCGTTCGGGCTGAAGTCCACACACGTCGCGATGTCAAGTGTGATGGGCATCTCCCAAACCCTTTTTCCCGTGTCCCAGTCGTATCCCACAACAGCACCCTCAACTCCGGGTGTCCCTCCCGAAACCGCCAAAAGTCTCCCATCAAATCGAAATGTGATCCCTGTGATTTTGGGCATGGCACAGGGGAGCCTTCGTTGAATCGTGCCCGAAACTCCATCGCGAATTTCCAAGCATCGAACCCCCGAGCTCACCAGAGCGCGTCCGTCCGGACTGAACGCGAGCGCCGTCACGGGTTCGGAATGCAACGCATCGATGAGCAGGCCATTAGCCCACAAAGCAGCCAGGCAGAGAAGGGCTTGCTTCATCGTAAACACAAAGCTACACGAGCTCTGAGATGAACGCGCCGTCCGCTTGGATCTTGACGGGACGTCCGCCTGGAGCACGGAGTTCTTTGGAGGGATCGATGCCCAACAAGGTGAGAATCGAAAACGCGACGTCGGGCGGGCCGATGGGTCTTTCAGCGGGCAGTTCACCAAAGCCATTGGTTGAGCCAATGACTTGGCCCCCACGGACGCCTCCACCGGCGAAGCAGACAAAGCCCGCGCGCGGCCAATGGTCTCGTCCACCCAAGGCATTCAGCTTCGGGGTGCGGCCAAACTCCCCCATCAAAACCACCAGGGTGGAATCAAGAAGACCTCGATCCTGAAGATCCGTCAGCAGAGCACTGTAAGCACGGTCCAGGCTGGGCAACTTTCCGCTTCCGGGGAACTTCGAATCGGGCAGCTCCCTTGCAATCTGTTGGTGCGTATCCCAACCGGTGTCCACCACCGTGACAAACCGGCTGCCGGCCTCGATCAGCCGTCGCGCCAGAAGACAACCGGTCGCGATCCGGCTTCCGCCATACCCCTGCCTCACAGGCTGAGGCTCCCGTGAGATGTCGAACGCCCCTTTGGCTTCCGGGGACGACAGGAGCCGGTAGGCTTGCTCGTAGAACGCGTCGCGATTTTTTGCACCTGCCCCGCCTTCGACGGAACGGCTGAAACGATCCATTTTTTGCAACATGCCCTGGCGGCGTTCGCTGCGTTCAAAAGTGATCCCTTCCGGGAGCGTGAGATCTCGAACCCTGGATGGATCGGCGCCGGTGTTGAAGGCGTTGCAGGAGGACGGCAAAAAACCCGAGCGCGCCCCGTTGGAATCGCCTCCCACTCCGTCGCCAGGAATAGCCACGTACGGTGGCAGAGCACCCCGGAATCCAGCCTCGTGTGCGACAAGACTTCCCAGACTCGGGTATTGCAACGCCGGGACAGGCCGATGGCCCGTCAGGAGAAGCCGGGTTCCTGTGTCATGATTTCCCAGCTCATGAGTCAGTGAACGGATCAACGCCACATTCCCCATGGCTTTGGCGGTCAGAGGAAGGTGCTCGCAGACATGAACACCCGGGATGCGGGTCGGTATCGAGTTAAAAGGACTGCGGATCTCCGATGGGGCATCCGGCTTTGGATCAAACGTATCGATGTGGCTTGGACCGCCATCGAGCCATATTAGAATGCAGGACTTGGCTTTGGCCTGCCGTGCTCTTCCGCCCACCGCCGGGGCAACCTCCGCTGCCCGCAACCGGAACCAATCCGCAAGGCTCAAGCCAAGCCCGCCAATCAAGCCCACGTGAAGAAAATCTCTGCGAGACACACCATCACAACGCGGAAGCGACACAAAGCTCTTTGATGGATTCGGGTGCATGGGCATGTTCAATTCGAGGTCCTCAGAAATAGCCGAAGAGTTTTTAAACTTGAACCACGGACTCAGCATGAGGAATAACCGCGGAAGGAGGGCCGAAATGGAACCGACGGGGGCAATCCAACAAATGCCAAGCGGACTTGTTCGGTCCCTTTCCGGTGTTGTTCCGTGGTTCGCATTCTGAGAGATAAATCATTGAGATTTCATGAGTAAGAATCTAGTGATTAAAGGCGAACTCGCGGGAGTTCAGCAACGTCCACAAAAGATCCTGCACAGCTTCGTCCCGTTTAGGGGAATTCGCAATCAGGGAACTCCACTCGGCGAGCTCGGAATCCCGGGGAATCCGGGAGTACGCTCGCAGATACAATTCTCTGACAACCTCCCCGTCTGCCATCCCGGATCGCAGAAGATCCTGAACCACACCGCCCTTGAGTTTCGCGTTGATGGTCGATCCATTGATGAGATGCAACGCCTGTGCGAGCCCTCCTCCACGCGCCCCTGTTTCGCACCTGCGTTCCCGAGAACAGCGCCCCAGCACATCCAGGGCGTAGGATTCATCACGCGCCCCGGTCAAAGTCACCGCACGGGTTCCGACTGCGTAGCCCTCGTATTGGTCCGGCATTCCGGTGACTTGTGCCACCGCGTCTGCGAACACCTGCGCCGGCATGTCTTTCACTGCGGCACGAGAATAAAACTGATCCTGCTCCCGATGTGAGCCCATGTCAGAGGAGGTCCTTTGGTAGGCTCCTGAGACGACGACTGTCCGGATGAGAGCGCGGAGATCAAACCCGTCCGTGCTGAACTTCGCCGCGAGGCGGTCCAACAGAACCGGAAATGTCGCCGGGTTGGTCGGGCGCAAATCGTCCACGGGCTCGACCAAGCCTCTTCCCATGAGATGGCTCCAGATCCGGTTGACGAAGGCACGCGAGAAAAATGGGTTCTCGGGTGCCGCGATCCAGTCAGCGAGCGTGATAAGCCTATCGGCGTTCCTGGCCAGAAGAGGGGCCGCCCTTCCCAACACCCTGGGTGTGACAACCGGGTGGCCTTTAGGATCTAAAAACTCGGGGCTCTCCTGCGTCCGCACGATGCTCCCATCCCGTTTGATGCCCGCCATCCATGCCGCGAAATGGTAATAATCTCCCTGAGTCCATCGATCGGCAGGATGGGCATGGCATCGCGCACAGGCAATTTGCGCCCCCAGAAACATGCTCCCGACGGACTCCGCAAGGTCGCGCGGGTCGCTGGCCAACGCAAAAAAGTTGGCGGGCCCGTTCGTCGCCATATCTCCTCGCGATGTCAGGAGTGTCTTCACCAACGTGTTAATAGAAACATTTGCAGCCACCTGCTCACGCAGCCACCTTTGATAGGCGTTGGAAGACTCCCCTGACGATCGCTTTCCACCCACCAACAACCAATCACCCAAACGCAGAGTCCAAAAGTCCACAAACTCATTCCGCGCCAACAAGCGATCTATCAATGCCTCTCGCGCCTGCCGATCGTCCTTGGCCTGAATGAATCCGAGAGCCTCCTCTGAGGTCGGCAAACGACCCATCAAATCAAGATAGATCCGTCGTACAAACTCAGAACCCTCACTTTGAGGGGCTGCGGGGATTCGTAGTCGCGCCTGCTCCTTGCTGATCTCGGCATCAATCAGACTGCCCGAAACACGGACGGGGCTCCGTAGAGATCTCTTGGCAAACGGCGAGGAAAAGCGTGCCGCTGCCACTTGGCCCGAGTAACGCACCATAACACTGGCGATGCCAGCGCTCCGCATCTTCACGGAAGCGTCCTGAAAAACCTCCAACACCGCGTCGTCGTTCGAGGAGATCAACGCCACGGATGTCACGTCCTCCTGCGTCCCATCGTTCAGGAAAGCGACCACACGCAGCGGAACTGTCTTGTTTGTGCTCGCGACGAATAACTCTGCAGGGCGCACTTCTATTCGGGATACCGCCAGATCCTTGGGCCCGTAGGGAGCACCACGATCGATCCAGCTTTTGAGAGCGGCGTAACCAGTCGAACTTCGCTTCAGTCGGCGTCCCCCCTCATGATCCAGTTCCCCGGACGGTTTACGCAGGAGCAGGCTGTTTGTGGCGGTGTTTAGGTCAATCCTCCGAACTCCCAGTTCCCGAGTGATTCGCAGGTAGTCTTCCTCGGGATCGTAACCTAACAAACTGAGGCGGAACCCACCTTGTCCTGTGGCTGCTCCGTGGCACGCTCCCGCATTGCAACCGGCTTTGGTCAGGATAGGGAGAATCGAAGTCCGAAATGATTCTGAGCCCCGAATTGTCGGGGCCATGAACAGGATGAGCCCCATCCAAAACAATCTGCGCCAACGATAAACCTGAAGCTTGTGAAGCGTGAACATTGAGTCGCTGGATTGGCTGACAATTCGACAAAGTTTCCGACACAGGAAGGCGAGAGAGGTCTCCATCATATCCAATCTCCAGCGCGGGGCGAGAGGTGCCGCGACTGGCAGACCAGGATCTCTGCCCCACCTTTCCCGCCCAACAGGAGACCTGCTGGCATCAAGGTTTCGAAACTGCTTTTCCAGCCTTTTCCTTCCCCCATAACTCGAGCATCTCACGCCCCATTTTTCGAGAATATTCCGTGCCGTAGTTTGTGCCGAAATGCAACACTCGAGTCCAACCGTCCGCGGCCTCCTTTGTCAGGGCAGCATTATCTTTGACGTGCCCTTTCACTTCCGCCGACAAACGATCAACCGTCGCCACGTCGTTCGTAGCTCGGATGAACTGGCGCAACAACCTGTTCACGGTGGGATCGGTTGGGACCGCGCCGGGGTAGTCCGCTTTCGGCCCTCCTTTCGCGGAAGCGTCGTTCTCCCCTCCTTCGCGCATGGGCCGACCCGCTCCCGCCATCCGCCCCGCTGCCCCTCCCCGCGCTTGCGCCTGCAACGCTTCGGATGTCGGAGGATGTTCGTCACCGCACGCCGCCCCAATGGCGGAGATCACCTTCGCGGCATCCGCGATTCCTGCCTGCACCAAGGCAAAATTCGCGCTCACTCGGTTTTCGCGTGCGGCCACGATGGTCAGCATGCATTCCTTGTTCAAACCGTAATTCCCGGGCCCTTCAATTCCGTCCAAAGACAACCCAACCTTCGCTTTGAAACCCAGCGATTTCTTCGCATTTCTAACCTTTTGTTCCCCTTCAATCCGATCCGTTGCCAAAAAGACAAACTCGGTTTTGAGGCGCTCCTTTTGAGTCGATCCGTACTCGTCGATCACACGGAGTAGCGGCACCAGGGAACGTTCAATCGCATGCACGAACACAATCGCCGTCGGCGCCCCGGCATTCTCGGCGATGGGATCTCGCTCGACGCTGTCCTTCCCATCGGTGATCAAGAGCACCTTGAATCGAGCTGTTTTTTCTCCCTTTTGAGGCCCCGAAAACACAGCGTCAGCAGACCACAAGTCCAACGCGCAAAGGCAGACCAGAAGGGTTCCAAGACTGCGGCCGCCTTCGATGAAGATTTGATTGTTCATGGGCAGGCCTCACGATGGCCTCTCGAGCACCTCCTGTAAAGGGAATCGCAGCAGTTGGGGGCCTCTCCATCTCACATTTTTCCCGACCTTCTCGTAATCCTCCAGATCTTCGTGGTCGAATCGGCGGTTCATGGGATTACGATTACGATTACGATTACGATTACGAGTCAGGGACGGGATCACGAAAAATCTGAGACGCACCCCAGCAGTTCTCATTCATGATTGCCAGCTTGCCAATCGGGAAGCTCTGACTACCATGCCGGCGCTCGGTCTTGGTGGATTCACTTTCATGAAAACAACCGATAACTGGCGCTGGGCTGACATGGAATCCGCAGCCTGGCAGCCTGACCACGTCGGCGGCGGCCTGCTGGGCGAAACCTGTCGTGGGCGGTCCTGGGTCCTGCTCGCCTTCGACACGCATTGGGAACAAATCCCTGCTGCGCGCGCCGTCAGCCGGTTGGATTCATGAAAAAGCCCTGCTTTGATCGACAAACGAAAGAATGCCTATGAACTCTCCGTTGCCAAGGATGTTTCGGTTGCGCCAGAATTTCCAACATCCGCCGCCACTCGATTTTCATGCGGCGGTGATTCAAGAACTCGCCAAAGTCCGAAACCGAATCACACCCGGAGCGCGCCTCGCGGTCGCGGTCGGCAGCCGCGGAATCGCGAATCTTTCGACCCTCGTTTCGACAATCCTAGAGCATCTCCGCGAGCTAGGAGCGCGGCCTTTCATCATCCCGGCGATGGGCAGCCATGGTGGCGCGACGCCAGAAGGGCAGCTGGAAGTGCTCGCCAGCTACGGCATCACCGAGACGGCGATGGGCGTGCCAATCCACCCTTCGCTCGAGGTCCGAGAAATCGGGATCAGCAGCGATGGGATCCCGGTCTATTGCAGTGTGGAGGCGCTCGACGCGGATGGAGTTCTGGTGGTGAACCGCGTAAAGCCGCACACCGACTTTGGCGGCGCCCTCGGCAGCGGCCTGCTCAAGATGTGCGTCGTGGGCCTGGGCAAACGCGTCGGCGCGTCCGCGATGCATGCCGCAGCCAGCCGGATTGGACACGAGCAAGCCATCCGCGGCATCGCGAGTGTCGTCCTGCGCTCCGCACCCATCCTCTGCGGTGTCGCGATTTTGGAGAACCAGTTCCATGAAACCGCGAAAATCGTGGTGTTACCGCGCGAAGACATCGAGGCCGGAGAGGACCCGCTGCTGACAGAGGCCTGGGCTCTCATGCCCCGATTGCCCTTCGATGAGATCGACCTCTTGATCGTGGACCAGTTGGGCAAAAATATCAGCGGTGCGGGAATGGACCCGAACGTGATCGGGCGCGGAGTGGAAGGCTACTCCGCGTCGCTCCTGCGCCTCGGACGCCCCGCCCCCTTCGTCAGACGCCTCTTTGTCCGCGACCTCACCCCGGAGGCCCACGGCAACGCCGTCGGCATCGGCCTCGCTGATTTCACGACCACGCGATTGGTGCGCGCCATGGATCCCCGCATCACCTACCTCAACTCCCTCACCGCCCTCGCTCCGCAATGCGCGAAAATCCCGATCCACTTTGACACCGACCGTGAGGCTCTTGAGCAGGCGTTGACATCTCTTGCGATGCCGGGCTCGAACACCGCTCGCATCGTCCACATAGCGAACACCCTTTCCTTGATACATCTCGAAGCCTCCGAGGCGCTCTGGCAGGATGTGTGCCATCGCGCGGATCTCACGCCCACCGGCGAGCTGGCAGAAATGCGGTTCACCACGGACGGGCATCTGCTGCCGATGTCCCTGCCGGAGGCCTGAAAGGCCGGGCTTCCGAAATCAAGGCACCACCATCTTCGTGAACGGGCTGACGTAGGCTTGGAGGTAAACCAAAATGCCGACAAGGCAGGCTAGGGCGATGCTGTGAAAGAAAACGTAACGCAGGATGGCTCCCTCATGCCCATACCAATTGGTTGCGGTGCTGGCGACAACGATGCTTTGGGCATCCACCATCTTGCCCATGACACCTCCTGAGCTGTTCGCGGCCGCCATCAAGATCGGACTGATTCCTGTTTGCTCGGCAGTGATTTTTTGCAGGCTTCCAAACAGCACATTGGAAGCGGTGTCTGATCCGGTCAGAGCCACTCCAAGCCACCCTAAGAGCGTCCCGAAGAACGGATAGAGCACTCCGGTTTTGGCGAGGGCCAGTCCCATGGTTGCGTCCGTGCCGGAGTATTTGGTGACATACCCTAGAGCCAGCATCGCGGCGATCGTGATCAGGGAATAGCGCACCCGAACCAAGGTTTCGATGTAAATCCGAATCAATTCCCTGAGGGAACAACCCATGATAAAGCCCCCGAGAATGGCGGATATCAGAATTCCGCTCCCTGTGGCGGAGAGCCAATTCAGCTTAAAAACGGCCTCTTCAGGCTTGGTTGGCTTTTCAGCGGTGGGGGCAGGCACGACAGGGGCGGTGCGGACGATGACTTTGTGCAAGTTTGCAACCTGAAACTCCGGTGCTGAAACAGTGTTCAACCCATCTTTCATCTGCGGAGTTCCCCACAGGAAGACCAAAACACTTAAAAGAATCCACGGAACCCAGGCGCGGGTAATTTCACGGCGGCTGTAAACCGGCTGATCCGCCCCGTTGATCTCCATCGATTCGCTCGGTTTCCAACCTTTTTTGGGCCTCCAGAACTGGAGCAGCACGGTCAGCGCGGCCATGGAACAGATCGAGGCCACGATATCGACCAACCAAGGCCCGTGGTAATTGGAGACCAGGAATTGAGGGATCGCGAAGGAAACGCCTGCCACCAAAGCCGCTGGCCACACTCCCAGCATGCCGCGGAATCCAGCAAAAGCCCACACCACCCAGAACGGAACGATCAACGAAAAAAACGGCAATTGCCGGCCAATCATCTGTGACAGCTTGTGGATATCGATGCCGGTGACTCCGCTCAGGGCGATGACCGGCGTACCGAGCGCCCCAAAGGCGACAGGCGCGGTGTTGGCAATCAGAGAAAGACCGGAGGCGGCGAGCGGCTTGAACCCAAGCTGAATGAGAATGGCGGCCGTGACCGCCACCGGGGTACCGAAACCAGCAGCCCCTTCGAAGAAAGCGCCGAAGGAGAAGGCGACCAGGATGACCTGTACTCGCGGGTCCGGCGCGAGGGTAGCAAGACTGCTCCGGAGAATTGTGAAGAGTCCACTATGCACCGTGAGTTGATACAGGAAAATCAGATTGAGAATGATCCATCCGATCGGGAACAGGCCGTAGGCAGCACCGTAGAGCGCCGCCGCAGCCGTCAGTTTGACTGGCATTCCATAGGCAAACAGGGCGACACCCAGAGCCACTGCAAGACCCATCAAGGCGGAGTAATGGATCTCGATCTTGAGCAGCGCGATCGAACCGAGAAGCACGACCACCGGCAGAGTCGCGACAAGTGTGGAAAGAAAGGCGTTCCCGAGGGGGTCATAAATTTGAAGCCAATGCATAAACAAGGAAGTGGCACAATTGCTCCGCTCTACCCGCTTTAGCCGATAGAATCCTGCTTTCGCAAGAGGCCAAAACAATAGAGGTTTTAGAAGTGTTTGGACAAGAAAATCTCCAACCCTTGCAACAGACCTCAGAATATTGTCGGCAAATTGAGAAAAACCCTATTCGAACAAGTCGCGGCCCCGATTGCGCCGCTGAACGCGGCGCGGCCTGCCTGCCGTAGCCTCAGACCTCAGTAAAATCGGTTGCAATCGTGATCAGGGCGCGCAACCCCAGTTCCTCCATTTTTCCTAATCGTAATCGTAATCGTAATCGTAATCCTCGGGTGTTGCCCTGGAAACAGAGGGGTGGATTACGATTAGGATTAGGAGCAGGGAATTGGAGTTGCTCGAGCCTCAGGCTAAACAGGGTCGTTTTACTGAGTTCAGAGCCTTGGCGAAGGCAGCACGGCGCCACGCACCGTCCCTACCTGATCCGCTCATCAACGCCATGCTGCTGGGCCAACCAAATTCCTTGCAAATCCGCCTTGCTGAGGCCACATCACTCAGCCTTCAGACGATAGAAACGCATCGCACTTCCCTCCGAGGACTCGTCGATGACGACGTTCTGATTTGCTGTCAGACCGCCCTCGAAAACCAAACTCCAGGTTTGGAGGTCTTTCGAACCCTCAACACGCACCAAAACGCCGGAAGTTCCTTCGAGCACGAGCGACACAATCCCGTTGGCGGTTCGTTGAACCGAGACAAGACGAGGAGTCGTTGTGACAATCCCAGCCCCCAAGAGCTCGCTTTCGCCCTGGATGATGGCGTCCTCGCCGTCAAACGAAATCAACCCAGACAACCGCGACGACGCCGAGGCACCCGCGTTTTCAGGGCGAATAACATAACTCAATGACCGTGCTGTCGCGTCCATGAACAGCCATTTCACCTCGCGATTCACGGCGTCCACCACCCCCCCGGAATTCACGGTCTCCACCCACCAACCCGCCGGAATAGCTTCCGCAACCGCGTAGGCGGATGTCGCCGACGTAGGATTCACTTCTATTTGGACGCGCACCGAACCTGAAATGGAGTGGAGCACTCGGACAGCGGAGGCAGACAGCACTCTGGGTAGCGTTCCGCTAAGCGAACCCGCCCCGGAAAGCGCGTGCCGCCCAATATCAGGGATAAACCTGGCAGTATTTGGCACGGAAAACGTTCCGCTTGAGTCATTGTCAATGGTCACGAGGCCCCCGGTTTGGCCTGTGCTCTGATCGCTCAGACTGATCGAACCCTCGAGCAGGTGGTCGAGGGTTGGAACGGGTTCAGCGACGTTCACCCACCACTTCGGCGCATCACCGAGCGATCCATCGATTCCATACCTACCACCACCTTTCCAGATCGCCGCCGCCTTGGTCACATAAGCTGCCGGGATCGGGTTAGGTCCGACGGCCCACTTGACACCTTTTTTCCAGGCCGCACCGTAGGACGTCACTTCCACCAATGCCACAACCTGATTCTCAGGTTCTGAGTCCGCGGGATGGAATTGAAACTGATATTCAGCGGCGTTGTCGCCCCCTATCTCCAGTCTTGTGGTTTCCACAGCCACCAGGCCCGTAAATTTGAAAAAGCCGGTTGCCGATGAGGGGACTAGCGTATACGTGATCGTCCTGGCCACGTCGTCGAAGAAAGGACCGACCCTCAGAGTGCCAGAGGTGGCATCGAACTTGGCATTATCCGGAACACTCTGAACACGCCAGTTCTGAGGCGGAGTTTCCTGGAGCGCGTAGGACATGGTCCCCTTCGCAGGCACCACTTTGATCCGCACCACAAAATTTGACCCAGGCACCACGGGCTTTGGAAGCACTCGCGTGGCCACTGAAGGCACCACTTTGGGCGGCAGATCCACGGGAACGACAGAAACAGCGGACGCCAGTTGCAAGCCGTTCAGGACCGCGGGTCTTTGCAAAGGATCAGCGGGCTTTCCATTGAATCCAGCGGAAACAAACACCTCAAGAATCTGGCCCAATTTTAATTCAACACCCCGAAAGACGACATATTGAGAGCCTTCCACCCATGGCTTCCGCGCGTTCCAGCCAGAAGACTCGATGGTGGTCAAAGGGCCGCGTTTGGAGTCTCCCACTTTGATCGTGAAAAAGCTGTCGCTCTCCCCTCTCTCCGAAGGTTCCGATTTGCCATACAGGAACAAGTCATAGGCCCCTGCAGGCATCCCTTTCAAGGCCGCAACGATGTCCCCCGCGCCATCTCCTTTTGTGTTCTTTGGGTAAACATAGGAGTCGTACATCGCGTCCCCGGTCTTGTTGTAACCCTGGCCGGCCGCGTTGTTCACGGTCACAGAGATTTCGCTGGTTTTGCCATCGGCGAATTTGAGCCGTTGCAAAGTGGCCGATTGTTTTTGCGGAGCCACATACGCATTCCAGTAGTCATCCGCTTTCATCCCTGTCGCCGCGAAACCCTGCTTGGTCTTCTTGGTCACGCCTTCACCAAAGTTGATGTTTAAAAGGGATTTTGGAACGATCGGCTTCGACGTGCCTTGGCTGTCGGCCAAAGCCGCTTTCGCCTGATTCTCTCGCCCAACCAGATAACATTCGGGTGGAGGTGGGAAAATCTTCACGCAGACAGGAGGCTCGACCGTGATCACGACATACTCCAACCCCTCCTTCAATGAATCCAGGATCGGTGCCACGACGATTTCAGCGGATTTCGAACCTTTTGAGAGGATCACCTTGCCGGATAGCCGCGCGTAATCCTTGCCATTCTCAGCCGTCCCAGAGAGGCTGTAGTACACCGGTAACTCGATGTCCTTGCCTCCGGCGCGCGAGACCACAAAAACCGCGCTGTTTATCACACGACGGTCACCCACAAGATCTTCGCCGGCTTCCTGGTCAGACGCGACCACAGAAACCACAGCTTGATCCACCACCGGCACCGCCACCACTGTCACCGGAACGGCGTCCGATCGCACTGCCTTTTTTTGGGAATCCGTCGATCGGGCGTCTATCGAATACTTCCCAGCCTTGACTTGTTTCCACACAAAATTGTGTTTGATCGGTGTCCCCGCATCGGGTGCCCGAATAAAGTTGATCTCGGAGACCCCGAGGCGGGTTTCTCCGGAATAAAATTCAACCCGGGAAATGTATCCCTTCGGATCCACGGCCGTCACATCGATGGAGATGTCGGCAGGCTCTTGGAATGAAGCCCCGCTTTTTGGATTCTCGACTGTTAACTTGGACGAAGCGGGGACAACTGTCTTGGGCACTCGAATTGAAACCGTGGCGGATTTGGAAGCGGCGCCTCGATCATCGGTGGCCTGCGCAAACAACACGTGCTCCCCGGCCGAGGGGTTGCTCCAGGCGATCACGTACCGCCCGAGCAACGGTTCTGATTTTTTGCCGATGGACCGGTTATCGGCGAAAAATTCCACTGACACAACCTTCCCGTCAGGATCGGTCGCCTCCGCAACGATGGCGAGCACGCCTGCAGTCAAGCGCACTTCCCCTTCGGGCGGTGAAGTGAGCACCACTTTCGGAGGCTGGTTCACGGGAGCCATCGTGCTATTTTTCAAGACCACCTTCGCCACGCTGGCAGTCCCCACCGCGTAACATGTCCGGGGGGGAGGAAAGAGGGTGAGGCACGCGGGCGTGTCCAGGGTCAACACGACGGTTTCGTCCTCTTCCACGAGGAGGTCTCCGAGGGCTTTGACAACCACTTCCACGCTCGCACTGCCTTTGGGGATCGTGACGATGCCCGCTAACTTGGCGTAATCAACCCCGTTTTTAGCGGTGCCCGAGGCGGTATAAAAAACCGGCAGCTCGAAATCTATGGCACCGACGCGCTTGATCAGAAACACACCCAGGTTCTCCTTCCCGGCCAGCGGTTCCGCTGACTCGGCATCCGCTGGCTGAACTGAGACCGTGTTGGTGGCCTCAGGAACGATTGCAACGGGGGGCTTGGCGGATGGGAGGGAGGCGTCCGCACTGAGGACGGGGACGACGGAGGGATCTTCAGCGCGAGCCAGGACACCCCCTCGGTTGAAAACGCCAATCCCTGAAATGCAGAGAATCAGAATGATGAAACGTGCGAAATGCGATCTGATTTGGGTATGCATAAATCTTAAAGGTGAAAGCAGGTGCCGTGCCACACCTCCGATCCTAAACGAAAACAGAACTACGGAATTTCCCAACTCCGCTTCGGAGGTTTGTGAAACGCGAGCAGTTCTCACACCTTAATCCGGCAGTTCATTTAACCGCAGAGAACACAAAGAACACATAGGGAAGGAGTTGCGAAAAACGATGATTCTTCAAAGAATCCCCTACCAGATGAGGTCCACTCCTCTGTTAGAATTCCACAAGTGCTTGACTTTGCGTTCTCTGCGTTCTTTGCGGTTAATTCAATTGCTCTTTCCAGGATGAAAGAACTCGCGGTCGCACCGGCGCACGGCGTACAGTATCCTGAACTGAGAGCGTTCCCGCAACAAATCAAGCCCATGCCATTTTTCACACCGATTCTTACCCTGCTCGTGTCCATTTTGATTTTGACGGGTTGCGATACCAAAACGAAGGTGGAGACCAAGAACACCAACCAAACCTCCTATTCCTCAGGCAACCCCCTGACTGCTCCACTCGATTACATCGGCACGGTTGGCAAAGCCAAGGTCACAGCCGAAAAAGTGATCGATACGGCCTCCATGGCGCGTTCCATTCAGATGTTCTACGCTGCCGAGGGGCGCTTTCCAACGGACCTCCAGGAGATGGTGAAGGAGAAATACATTCCCATCGTTCCTCCAACGCCGCCTGGGATGAAGTTCGCCTATGATTCGGTGACAGGAGATCTGAGGATCGTCAAGCCATAGGACCCTATCGCGAACACCATCCCTGGCCGAGTCAGCCTCCGATGCAACTCATGGATCGCGCCGGTTGCTGGAATTCAGGCTCGCCGATGTGATGCCTGTCCTCCTTGACGCCCACAATGTCTCGGAGGCGGCTCTCCAGATCCGAGTCGCGCCCCCCACCCCGAAGCATGCCCTTGATGTCGTGTTCACCGATGCTGAACAGGCAGGTCCGGATCTTCCCGTCGGCCGTCAGTCGGATTCGGTTGCAATGGCCGCAAAAAGGTTGTGTCACCGGCGCGATAATCCCGATCTCGCCCGCACCCGACCTGGGACGCCATCGCTGCGCGGTTTCGGAGGGGTTGTCGGAGTGGACGGGGACGAGATCAAACCTCGCCCTCAAACGCTCAAGGATCTGGCGACCTGGCACCACGAGGTCTCTCATCCACACTTTTTGAGAATCCAAAGGCATGAACTCGATATAGCGCATCACCATTCCTTTTCTCAGCGCGAATTCTGCGAGCGACTCGATCTCATGATCGTTAATACCCTGGATCACAACCGCGTTGATCTTGACCGCTTCAAACTGGAGCGACCGGGCAAGGTCGATTCCCTCGAGCACTTCAGAAAGGCCGTCGCGGCCTGTCATCTTTCGAAAGTTCTCAGGGCTCAGCGAATCCAGACTGAAACTCACGCGTTGCAGACCTGCCGCGCGCAAGATCTCACCCTTCGACTTGAATAGAAACCCGTTTGTGGTCATGGCCAGGTCCTTGACCCCGGGAATGGCCGCCAACCTCCGCACCAACCTCTCGACATCCTTGCGCAACAGCGGTTCTCCGCCGGTCAAGCGGATTTTCTCGATTCCCACCGAAACCGCGATGCGAACGACACGCTCTATTTCTTCGAAACTCAACAGCTCATCGCGGGGCTTCCACAGATGCTCGATCTTCTGGAGCGGGTTAGGGTTCTTAACGGGATCGAAGCGCGACCGATAGAAATTCGCGGCTTCCTCGGTCTCGGGAAGGCAGTAAAGGCATCGAAAATTGCAGCGATCCGTCACACTGACCCGCAAGTCCCGCATGATCCGACCGAAGGAATCAGACAGAGAATCTCCCGATACGAGCAGGGGCCGTGCATCGGAAACCATCTTACTTCTTTGGTTCAACCGTCGGTGCGGCGGGGGTGGGGGTGGCAGGCAGTTTGGGGGCTGTGGAAGGTCCCGTCACGGACCCTGGGGCGTTGGTCAACGGAGCCGTTGCCGACTTGTCCGCAGGCACAATCTTTGCCCCTCCCTGACGCGATATCTCCACGTTCAAACTCTCGTTTGTGGAGCTTTGGATGGGTTTGGGTCCAGCCTGCAAACGTTCGGCACCCTTTTGAAAAGCCGCGCCATACAATCCCCGCTTTATCCATTCGATCCGTCGCGAAATGGAGAGTTCTTCCCTGAGTTTGCGGACCTGATCCCGCAGCACAGCAAGATCATTGAACTGGCGCTCCAACTCGGCTTTCTCAGCCTGCAAACGTTTCAACTCACGAATCAAAATCGCACGATCGCCTTCCGAAGTGGCCAATTTTCTCTCGGTTTCGGTGATGGACCGCTCTAGGTTGCCGATGGTGGAGTTTAAATCCCCCATGCGCTGCGTGAGTTCATCGGACTCTTTCTCGCGCCGTGCAATTTCCACATCCCGCTTCGCAATCTCCTTCTCAGCAACTTCAGCGGCGGCCTTCGCACTCGCTTCCGTCCGGGCAAGTCTCTCCGCCAACTGAACCACTCTGTTGGAGAAGACCTCTGCATCCCTGGACTGAACGATAAGATTGGTCTCCAGGAGCACGTTCACCTGCTTTTGCTCACCCAATTGTTCAGACAGCTTTGAACTCGTCTGGACCAAATCGTTCGAAAGTCGTAAAATGCTTGCCTCACTCCGCACCGTGTGCTCATCCGAAACCTTATGACTCCGGAACAGCAGCGCGGCTAGGAGGACGCAAGCCAACGCCAAGGCGATGATGACAAATTTCGCTTTCATTCAAACATCCGTTGTCTGTTGGGAAGACCCTTCAGCACGAAACACAGGCTCCCGCAAAACGCGTTGAGTGTCCATCATTAAGTGG
>CAMBEJ010000054.1 GCA_945865375.1 Akkermansia muciniphila
TCGGAAACTGCGCTGAACCTTTCCTGAGACCACAAGTGTGGTTTTCGAGCGTAACTCGTTGCAAATTAACGCAGAACTTCTGGAATGGTCTCGTGACAAATCCGTCAATCGTTCGGAATGATGCGGAGGGATCAGGAACTCTGAAGCTGCATCACGTCGTGGACTTCCCGGGATTCAGAACCCGGGTCATCGTGATCAGCTTCCTGCCGGAGTTCGTTTACAGCCTCGGCTCGCCGTCGCACGATTACGCCTTTCTCTTGCCGTTCTTCGCCAAGTTGGAAAAGCGGCCGCATGTCCTGCAAGGGTCGGACAAATTGGCTCCTGACGTGTGCGTGGCTCTTGTCCGGATGCTCGAGTGTAGGCTTTACGGACGAGAGCTACTTCGACAAGCGGTTCCGGCGATCCTTTGGACAGACACCGCTTGAATTCCGTCGTCAAGCCATCGCGACCGACTCGAACTCGGCGAGTGTCCGATGTGAAAATCGTCCAAAAGATTGAACGATCCTTCCTAGTCGCTCGCTGGGGAAGTGATACTATTGGCCTCATGAAAACCCGCCATGCCCTTCGCGAGTTCGGTTTTACGTTGATCGAATTGCTAGTTCTCATCGCGATCATCGCGATCGGCACGCTCCACGTCGACGCGGCCACACTGCCACGGCTCAAGGTCTCCGAAAACAAGAGATTCATCGTCACCTCTGAGGGCAAGCCGTTCTTCTACCTCGGCGACACGACGTGGGAGTTGTTCCACCGATTAAACCGTGAGGAGGCGATCAAGCTCTTTGAGAATCGTGCGGCGCGACGATTTTCCGTGCTCCAATCGGTTGCTATCGCGGAGCTCGAAGGCCACACCGATCCAAATCCGTACGGCCACCTGCCTTTCGTGGATCTTGATGTCACAAAACCTGCCACCCAAGACGGGCCGCTGAATGATTACTGGGATCACGTTGATTTTATTGTACACGAAGCGAACAAGCGGGGGCTCTACATTGGATTTCTACCGACCTGGGGCCGTTTCTGGCATGATAAGTCGGAGACGCGAAAGCCATTGTTTACGGTTGCGAACGCTGAGATTTACGGTGAGTGGCTAGGCGAGCGTTACAAGGACGCCGGCTTGATCTGGGTCCTCGGTGGCGACCGCAGTGTGGACAACGACGAACAAAAGGAGATCCTCCGCGCGATGGCTCGGGGCCTCCGAAAGGGAGATGGGGGAGCCCATCTCATGACGCTGCATCCTCCCGGCGGCAACGGCTCGTCGACGTGGTTCCACGATGATGCATGGCTTGATTTCAACATGCGTCAGAACGGGCACGGCGCAGAGTTCACCGGCCGCTATGACCACACGCTCAAAGACTACGACCGCACGCCAATCAAACCGGTGATAGATGGCGAGCCGATTTACGAGGATCACCCGGTATCATTCAAAGCAAAGGATCTCGGCCACTCCATCGGGAGCGACGTGCGGAGGACGCTTTACTGGAACCTCTTTTCCGGTGCCTTCGGCCACACCTACGGCCATCACTCCGTCTGGCAAATGTGGTCCCCAGGCAAAAGCCCCATCAACAACCCGCTCATGCCTTGGTTCGAAGCCATCGATCAACCCGGTGCCGCCCAGATGCAACACGGCCGAGCGCTCATCGAATCGCGCCCGTTCCTCACCCGCATTCCCGACGACAGCATCATCGTTCCCGACCGAGTGCCCACGAGCGTGCCCGGCGCGGGCCGGTATCGATTCGTCTCCACGCGGGACAAAGAAGGCACCTACGCGATGGTCTATGCGCCGATTGGCCGCCGCTTTAAAGTCCGAATGGATGCCATCAGCGGGGCGCGTGTGAAGGCGTGGTGGTTCAACCCGCGAAACGGCAAATCGACGGCCATCGGAACGTTTGAAAACAAGGGCGAACGGGAGTTCTCTTCACCGGACGAGGGCGAGATGATAGACTGGGTCCTTGTGCTCGACGACGCGCTGAAGCACTATCCAGAGCCTGGTTCCAGGAAGTGACCGGGATCTCGAACAGTCACTCGACGCGATGGAACTGGTGAGGCGCAAGCAAGGGATCACGACAGCTTTTTAATGAGCCATTCACACATGAAACTATTACAACTCTTCATTCCAACGGCACTGGCAATCATTGCCGGTCAACAGGCTCTCGCGGACAATTGGCCGCAGTTTCGTGGTCCGACGGCTCAAGGTGTCTCTTCCGAAAAGAATCCACCCCTCAAATGGTCTCCCACCGAGAACGTGGCTTGGAAGGCCGAGTTGCCAGGCGATTCCTGGTCGTCACCCGCCATTTGGGGCAATCGGGTGTTCGTCACGACCGCCACGCATGGAGGTGAATCGTGCAGATTGATTTCCCTCAATCGCAAGACCGGTGGCATCCTCTGGGACAAGGAAGTATTCAAGCAGGTGCCTCGGCGCAAGGAGGGTCGCAACAGTTATGCCACACCCACACCCGCGACCGATGGCAAACGAGTTTACGCCTGTTTCGGGGATGGAAGCTTCGCTGCGTTGACATTTGGTGGCGAAGTCGTTTGGACGAATCGTGACTACAAGTTCTACGGCCAGCACGGGCTCGGCAGCTCGCCGATTCTGCACGACGGCCTTCTCATCATGGCACGCGACGGCAGCAGCGATGGCGAGGACAAAAAGCTCGGATGGCAGACGCCTTGGGACCAATCCTTCGTCGTCGCGCTGGACACTAAAACCGGCAAGCAACGTTGGAAAGGCAACCGTGGTTTGTCCCGCATCTCGCACGGCACTCCCGTGGTCTGGAAAGCCTTGTCTGGACACGCCCAGATCGTCAGTGAAGCGGGCGATGTCGTCCAAGGATTCGACGCCAAGACCGGCGAGCGAGTGTGGACGAGCGAGGTGATCGGCGAAGGGAAGGTGCCTTCGGCGGTTGTAGGAAATGGCATGGTCTTCACATCTGGAGGATGGGGTGGCAAGGAGACGATCAAAGCGTTCAAACTCGGCGGCAAAGGGGATTTGAAGGAAACCAATCTCGCATGGGAACAGCGCAGAGGCATGCCCAAAGTGCCTTCCATGGTCTATGTCAACCACCACCTCTTCTCGATCACCGATGGGGGTATCGCGACCTGCCTGAAAGCCAGCTCTGGCGAAATTGTATGGCAGGAGCGCGTTGGCGGCAATTTCTCAGCCTCGCCTGTTGCCACGGGGAGTCGGATCTATTTTGTCGGCGACAGTGGAGAAACCACGATTGTCGAGGCGGGGCCCGTTTTCCGAGTGCTCGGCAAAAATGCGATTGGTGAAACACTCCAGGCGTCTCCCGCCCTTTCTCAGGGACAGTTGTTCATCCGCACGCAGAAGAGCCTGTATTGCATCGGCAAGAAGTAGCACCCCTTTTGACTGACAGGAAATGAGCTTGGGGCCATGAACATAACCAAGATGAGCAGTCTCATTTTTGCGGCTGTTCTGAAACCATGAAAGAACTCCGCTTCGGCATCTTAGGCACGGGCTTCTGGGCGCGCTACCAACTGGCGGCGTGGCGCGAAGTCCCAGGTGCCAAGTGCGTCGCGCTCTACAACAGGACGCGCGCCAAGGCGGAAAAGCTTGCCTCGGAGTTCGGCGTGCCGGCGGTTTATGACGATGCTGAGCAACTTCTTCGGCTCGAGCAGTTGGACTTCGTCGACATCATCACCGACGTGGACACGCACAGCCGCTTCGTGCATCTCGCCGCCGCTCACCGGACGCCCATGATTTGCCAGAAACCGATGGCTCCCTCCGTGGTGGAGGCTGAGCGGATGGTTTCCTTTTGTGAGGCGGAAGACGTGCCGTTCAGTGTGCACGAGAATTGGCGCTGGCAGAGGCCGATTCGCGAGCTGAAGAAGGGGCTCGACTCGGGCGTTATAGGCCCAGTGTTCCGCGCGAGGCTGGATTATTGCAACAGCTTCCCCGTCTTCGACAACCAGCCGTTTCTCAAGTCGCTGGAGCAGTTCATCCTCACTGACATGGGCAGCCATATTCTCGATGTGGCGCGGTTTCTTTTCGGCGAGGCAGAGCGAGTTTACTGTCAGACGCACCAAGTTCATCGGGACATCAGGGGTGAGGATGCAGCCACCGTGGTCATGCGAATGGGAAGCGGTGCCACAGTGGCTGTGAACCTCAGCTACGCCAGCCGCGTCGAGCACGACCGTTTTCCCGAGGCGTTTGTGTTCATTGAAGGGGAGGAGGGTTCGATGGAATTGGCTCCCGACTATTGGCTGCGGGTCACGACCAAAGCTGGCACCACGGCGCGCCGTTGCCCGCCACCATTCCATGCCTGGGCTGACCCGCGCTATGCGCTGGCGCATGCGAGCATCGTGCCGTGCCATCGCGATTTGCTCAACGCGCTCCAGACCGGCACAAGGCCGGAAACGAGCGCCGCGGACAACTTGAAGACACTGAGGCTCGTCCATGCCGCCTATGACTCGGCGCGAACAAAGTCCGCCGTGGACATCACTTGAAGAATGACCACCGCCCCAAAAGCACACCTTAAACCGGACCGCTGATTACTTAGATGAAAACCATCACACTCCTAGGCGCTGGGGGCAAAATGGGCTGCCGCCTCACAGACAATTTTATCAAAACTCACTATAAGATTCACTCCCTTGAAGTCTCTCCCAAAGGCCTGGACAATCTTCATCAACGAGGCGTTGCCGTTTCGGAAATGTCGCAAGCGGTGCCTGAGGCGGATGTCGTTATCCTCGCTGTGCCCGACGTCGCCATCGGGAAAGTGGCC
The DNA here is from genome assembly GCA_945865375.1 of Akkermansia muciniphila. Lineage (GTDB taxonomy): Bacteria > Verrucomicrobiota > Verrucomicrobiia > Limisphaerales > F1-80-MAGS106 > F1-80-MAGS106. The sequence goes on from CAMBEJ010000054.1 coordinate 4,737, forward strand.
CGAGAAGTCGTGCCGATGATGAAGCCCGGGGCCCTTCTTATGACGCTCGACCCTGCGGCGCCACTCGACGATCAGTTGCCGCCCCGAGACGACATCGGCTGCGTTATCGCACACCCGTGCCATCCATCGGTCTTCAACTGGGAACCATCGGAGAAGAGTTTTCGTGATTTCTACGGCGGCATCTCGGCGAAGCAAGCCATCGTTGTGGCGCTCATGTGGGGCTCGGAAAGCTATTATGAACTTGGGGTTGAAGTGTCGGCTGCGATGTACGCCCCCGTGAGCCGAGTCCATCGCGTCACGCTTGAAGAAATGGCGATGTTGGAGCCGGCTCTCGTTGAAACGCTGGCGCAAACGTGCATGGAAGTCGTGAAGGAAGGACACGACCGACTCGTTGCGGCCGGCGTGCCGAAGGAGGCCGTGCGTGATTTCGTGCTAGGCCACCTCCGCATTCAAATAGCGGTTCTCTTCGGCGACGTGAACGGCACCTTTTCAGATGCGGCTTACAAAATCAGCAAACGTGCGAAGCCCGTGCTCTTCAAGGAGGGTTGGCAGAAGATTTTCGACATGGCCGACATCCGCGAACAGGTGCGGGACCAGGGTTGATTCAAGAAAACGGAGCGCCGGCTTCCAGCCGGCTTTCCTTCACGGATCCGCCGGTCGCGCTCCCAAGCCGATTGGAAATCGGCGCTCCGTCCCGTCCGGCTGGGCGGCAGCTGTTTTCTTGAATCAGCCCTGGTGCGGGACATTGCGAGTTAGTTCTTTGTTCTCTATTTTTCGTTTATGGTTCATTTTGCGGTGAAAGTGGAACGCCACGACGACCCTCCAAGTATGAATTGAATTTGTGAAACATGAATAGTCGGCGATCCTCTCGAACCACGACCCGCGAACCCACTACCACGAACATGCTCCTCGGCTTAAGCAGTTACACCTACGGTTGGGCGGTAGGTGTGCGAGGCCACGAACCGACGCATCCTCTGGACGAACATGGCCTGCTCGACCATTGCTCCGACCATGGATTGAAACTCCTCCAAATAGGCGACAACCTGCCGCTGCACACATTCGACTCGTCGCGACTGGATAGGCTGGCCACACGCGCCGCAATGGAGGGGGTGCAACTTGAATTAGGCGCGCGACGGCTCACCCTGGAACGCGTGGCGGAATACGCCACCATCGCCCGCCGGGTTCACGCAACGTTGATTCGATTTGTCATTGATGATGTGGATTACCATCCGGCAGCCGAAGATGTCACGAGGCTGCTGCGAGATTGCTCACCGCTGCTCGATGGCCTCACGCTCGGGATCGAGAACCACGACCGGTTTCCGGCAGCCACGTTGCGCGAGATGATCGAGCGCGCCGACAGCCGCCGAATCGGCGTGTGCCTCGACACCGCGAACTCCCTGGGCGCGGGGGAGGGGATCGACGCCGTCGCTGCCACGCTTGCTCCGCTGACGGTGAATCTTCACATCAAGGATTTTCACATCGAACGAGCCCAGCACCTTTTTGGTTTCGTGGTTAGCGGTCGCCCGGCGGGTGGCGGGATGCTCAAGGTGCGCCCGTTGCTCCAGCAATTGACCCCGTTTCGGCGTTGTCAAAGCGCGATCCTTGAATTGTGGACGCCGCCTGAGCCGCACGTTCAACAGACCATTGCCAAGGAAGCAGCGTGGGCTCGGCAAAGCCTCGAATATCTGAAAGAGTTCTTCACTTGACGCTCTGATCGTGAGCAGAACATCCCACATCCTATTACACCCTCTGTTATGACGTCTTCGGCCGATTCTTTGTGGCGGGTATTGTTGGTCCTCGGAAGGGTTTCAAACCTCCCAACCGTGTGGTCCAACTGCCTGGCGGGATATTTCATTTCGGGCGGGGGCAATGTGCTGGAGCTTCCGAGGCTCTTGATGGGTGCCAGTTGCTTGTACGTCGCCGGCATGTTCCTGAACGATGCCTTTGACGCCGAGTTTGATCGTGAATTCTGCCCGTCACGGCCCATCCCTTCCGGCGGCCTGTCGGCAAAGTGGGTCTGGATTCTAGGGTCAGCGATTCTGTTCGCCGGCCTGAGCTGTTTCATGGGTCAAAGGAGCACAACGGTGGCCTTGGCCTCCGCGCTCGCAGGCTGCATTCTTTGCTACAATTGGGTCCACAAGAAGTCACTTGCCAGCCCCTTTATCATGGCTTCTTGCAGATCTCTTCTTTTTCTCACCGCGGCGTCCACGGCTCGGGAAGGCGTCGGTGCAAACGCGTTGTGGCTTTCGCTGGGGCTCGGAGCGTATATCGTGGGCCTCAGCTACGTGGCAAAAGCTGAACGCCAGCCAGGCCTTCTCAGATATTGGCCCTTCCCGTTTCTCCTCGTGCCCGCGCTTTTTGCTTTCTTGCTGAACGACGGGGAACGGTTCATGCCCAGCCTCGTGATCGTTTGCATGCACCTCCTTTGGACAGCCTCCTCGATGCAACACCTTTTTGATAACAAGAACCCCAACCCCGGCAAGTGCGTGTCGGGATTGCTCGCGGGGATTGTCTGGGTGGACCTGATGGCCACCGGCGGCGAATCTCTCCAGCTTAACCTAGCCTTTCCGATGCTCTTCCTGCTCGCGAGGGTGTTTCAACGACACATCCCCGCTACTTGAACCTGAGGAACTGATAAAACGTGGCACCCGTTAAGTCTTTTGCCGTCCCGTGCTCCGTGTCATGGAAATTATGCTCTGGCGTAAACTTCCGTGCCTTGTGCCACAAACTCCCTGGCCTTATCTTCCATCCCTTTCTTCAATGCCTCTTCCTCGGCGATGCCCAGTTCCGCGGCGTATTTGCGGACGTCCTCGGTGATCTTCATCGAGCAAAAGTGCGGACCGCACATGCTGCAGAAGTGAGCGGTTTTGGCACCTTCCTGAGGCAAGGTTTCGTCATGGAACTCCCGCGCGGTCAGGGGGTCGAGGCTGAGGTTGAACTGATCTTCCCATCGAAATTCGAATCGCGCTTTGCTTAACGCGTTGTCACGGTATTGTGCGCCGGGATGGCCTTTGGCGAGATCGGCAGCGTGGGCCGCGATTTTGTAGGTAATCACCCCGTCCTTGACGTCCTTCTTGTTCGGCAGGCCGAGATGTTCCTTAGGCGTGACATAGCAAAGCATCGCGCAACCATACCACCCAATCATGGCGGCACCGATCCCGCTTGTGATGTGGTCGTAGCCAGGCGCAATGTCGGTGGTCAGAGGTCCAAGCGTGTAGAACGGGGCTTCGTGACACCATTCGAGCTGCTTGTGCATGTTTTCCTCGATCAAGTGCATGGGCACGTGCCCTGGCCCCTCGTTCATGACCTGCACGTCATGCTTCCAGGCGCGCTCGGTGAGTTCGCCCTGGACTTTGAGCTCGCCAAATTGCGCTTCATCGTTGGCGTCCGCAATCGAACCCGGGCGCAAACCGTCGCCGATGCTAAAGCTCACATCGTAGGCGGCCATGATGTCGCAAATGTCGTCCCAGTGGGTGTAGAGAAAACTTTCCTTGTGGTGGGCGAGACACCACTTCGCCATGATGCTGCCTCCGCGGCTGACGATCCCGGTCATGCGATGCGCGGTAAGAGGGATGAAACGCAGCAGGACGCCGGCGTGAATGGTGAAATAATCCACCCCTTGCTCGGCCTGTTCGATCAGCGTATCGCGGTAAATTGCCCAGGTCAGCTCCTCCGCTTTGCCCCCAACCTTTTCGAGCGCCTGATAGATCGGCACGGTGCCGATGGGGACCGGTGAATTGCGGAGAATCCACTCGCGCGTGGCGTGGATGTTCTTCCCCGTTGAAAGATCCATGACGTTGTCCGCGCCCCACTTGGTGGCCCAACGCATCTTTTCGACCTCCTCCTCGATGCTCGACGCGACGGCGCTGTTTCCGATGTTCGCGTTGATTTTCACGAGGAAATTGCGGCCTATGATCATGGGCTCGGATTCCGGGTGATTGACATTCGCTGGGATGATGGCACGGCCGGCGGCGACCTCGCTCCGCACGAACTCCGGGGTCATTTCGCTGGGGATGCGTTGAGGGAACCTGCGGAAGACGGAGGGCGAGTAATCAGTGATCAGTGGGTCAGTAATCGGTGAATCAGTATCCAGAGATCGCTGATGGGATCCCGCGTGCTGTTTGTGGAGATCGCTGCGGGCGATGTCCTTGGCCATGTCCGCGATTTTGATGCGGCCCATGTTCTCCCGAATCGCGATAAACTCCATTTCTGACGTCACAACACCCTGGCGTGCATACCAGAGTTGGGTCACTGCATGACCTGCGCTGGCTCGCAGCGGACGCCGGCGCTGGCTTGTGAGGCCCGGGAACTCGATCAGCCGGTTTTTCTCGGCTTTGCTTGCGTATTCGGCATGGGTTCCAGAGAGGTAACCATTGTCCTGTGGTCTGACCTCCCTGCCTTCATACTCTCCCACATCGCCACGTTTCAGGATCCAATCTCGGCGCAACGCGGGCAAACCTTGCTCGGAAGTGCCCGTGAACGCTGGGTCTCCCCAGGGTCCGGAACAGTCGTAGACCCTTACTGGTTGGTTTGTTTGGAACGAGCCGTTGTGGGTCTTGGTGGGAGACATCTCGATTTCTCGCATCGGCACCCTCACTCCGGGATGGATTGTGCCATCGACATAGACACGGGTGGATCCCGGCAACTGTTGGCTGCTGTGGGGCTCGAAGGATTTGTCGTTCGCGATCATATAATGACACACTCTGATAGAACCGGGAAGAAGGCAACGGGGAATGGACTTCCCTTCGACGGCATTACGCAGATGAGGTTCGACGGGTCGAAACCGCTCCCGCAACGCCCTCTCAAGCTTCTGTCCAGCCGAGTCGGAACCGGTTGGCTTCCCGAATACTCGAAGAGTGTTACCCGCACCCGGTGTGGTGGTCAAGGAGTAGCGAGAAGAGGGAACCAACTCGCGCATTGCATTGAGACGCTTTGAACACTAATTTGCAGTGGCTATGAGCATAAGGCTGAAAAAATATTTTCTGGTGTGTTCACTTTTGATTGGGACAGGGGGGATGTTCTCCGCGCGGAGCCAGGACGCGGATGAGTCGGATCATCCCAAATATAAAACCGGCTTTGCCGCCAACATCAAATTGGGGATTGAGCTCTACAAAACCTTGAAGCCGAAATATAAGGAATTTGTTCATATCCAGCCAATCACCCTCGAGGATTCCCCGATGCCCTTCGTGCGGCCCGTTGAGGAGCCCGGCGAGGAGCCAGCTCACCCAGAGCGAATGGTGTTCATCTCCTCCGGATTCGTGGATTTGATGAACAATGTCGCGCACGCCAAAGCGATCGACAAGCTGGAGAAAGGGTTCTTCGAAAAATATCTCCTGCTCTTGAGCAAGGAGACCGGTGAAACCGCTCTTGCGGAGCTGCCGAAACTCGAGGACAAACGGTTCTGGAGCGAGGACATGATGAACGAACAACTGAGCAATTTCAACCAGATGGTCGGAATGGTTGTCGCCATCAAACTCAGCCACCATTACCTCGGCCATTTCAAAAAGTACGGCGACCGCCTCAAGAGCAGCGATAACAAGGTTGTCCCCATCAACACCCTGCTCACGCTGGCGGAATGGGAGGAGTCCCTCAAAGCAGGGTCGATCAACGCCCTGAACTGCGGGTTTGGAATCGACGGCGTGAAAGCATTGTTCGATTCCATCGAAAAAATGCCACAGCGCCCTCCATGGACATTGTCCTTTCTCCCGGCTGATGCGCAGGTGAAAAAAATCAAAAAATCTTTGGAGAAAACCGAGCGAGACTTTTTCGCAGGCAAGACGGAATGACCTCCGCTCTGAGGCGCCAGAGCGGGCCGCCCGGTTCTTGTATGACGCGAGTCGCATCCATCCGAGCAGGGAGCTTTCTCGGAAAGCCTCACAGAGGGGTGACTTGGGCGGCCGGCATGTTCTTGGTTGCCGCATTAACCTCTAGGCTTCAGATCGAATGGTCAATAAATCCGCAGTATTCCTACGGATGGGGTGCCATGGCCATAGCGGCCTATCTTTTGTGGAAACGCTGGGAGAGCAGACCCACGCCCGCGCCCCTGCCGTCCAGCCGGACCAAGGCGGCTGCCGCGACCTTTCTGGTGGCATGCCTGCTGCCCGTATCGCTCCTGGAGGAGGCCAACCCCGACTGGAGATTGATGAGCTGGGCGCATGCCGGCATCGTGGTCGGGATCTGGCTTCTCAGTCTCCTGCACATGGGTGGGATTGGCTGGGTAAATCATTTCAGATTCCCGATTCTTTTTATTCTCATCGCGGTGCCATGGCCCACGCAGCTCGAAGAACGATTCGTTCAAGGACTCATGGGCCTCGTTTCGCAAGTTACAGTCGAATCCGTGAATTGGTTTGGAGTGCCCGCCTTTCGCCGTGGAAATGTGATCGAAGTCCCGACGGGCCCGATCGGTGTTTCCGAAGCGTGCAGTGGGCTTCGTTCGTTTCAAGGCACCTTGATGGCGGCTCTCTTTTTCGGCGAACTCAACCGATTTAAATGGGGCCGACGAGTCGGCCTGGTCGTCTTTGGGGTCTGCCTAGCGATAGGCCTGAACATATTAAGAACATCGAGCCTTGTCTGGATATATATCAAACACGGCTCCGCCGCCTTGGATCGCTGGCACGATCACGCGGGTCTGGTTGTGTTGGGCCTTGCATTTTTTGGCATCGGAGCTGCGGCGATGCTGCTCAGAGAGCCTGCAACTATCCTTTCGCCCCAGCCTGCCCCTCAAGGGATCGCTCCAGCCTATCTGCGAACAGGCACGGGCATTGGTGTGATCGCCTTGCTCCTGATTTTTCAAGGGATTGTGGAATTGTGGTTCCGCTCTGGAGAACACACGCTCCAACTCCAGCCTCTGTGGACGGTGCAATGGCCCCAGACAGGCCCCGGGTTTCGATTCAATGAACTGGACGAAGCCACCTTGGCGATGCTCCGGTGCAATGAGGGGCGATCGGGGGTGTGGAAGCGGCCAAACGGATCAGAATGGACGATCTTCTTGTTGCGCTGGGAACCGGGCCGCACGGCGGCGCAGCTCGCGCGCACCCACCGCCCTGAGGTCTGCCTCCCGGCGTCAGGTCTGGTCCAGAAAGGTGCCATACAATTCACGAATTTGAGTGTCGGCCCTCTCAGCCTGCCATTCAGCACTTCCCTTTTTGACTACCAAGGCCATTCTTTGTATGTCTTCTTTTGCGTCTGGGAAAGCCAGATCGCGAAGGGCGAGACGCCCAGTGAGACCGGCGATTTCTCTCGCAAGGCACGAGTGAAAGCCGTCATGGATCGGCGTCGTCACCAAGGACAGCAAATTCTGGAATTGGTTATCGAGGGTCCAAAGACCCAGGAACAGGCGCTGAGCGAGGCCCAACACGGCCTGCTGGAGCTCATCAGACTTGTGGAGCCGACGGAAAATCCACCCCTTCGCTGACGCCCATGGAAGATCTACCGCAACCCCCGCTTCATCTCCCCAGCCTCCGTCAAAGACGCCTCCAATGGGTTCTTTTGTGCGTGTTGATTGGGGTGGCCGCCCTCGAGTCACCGCGCGCTTATCTTGCCATGAAACTGTGGCGAGCACACCTCTTCATCGATGAAGCCGAGGATTTCATCAGAAAGAAAAAGCCGAATGAGGCATTTTCCAGAGTGCAAGCAGCCTTCCAGCTCGCTCCAAAAAGTGACCGGGTGCTGCGTCTCTCGGCCCGCATGTACGCCTCCACAAGGCACCCCCAAGCGATCATGCTCTGGAAGCAATTGCTGAATACCCCGGGAGCCTCAGCGGAGGATCGCCGGAATTACGTCGAGCTGGCGCTCTCCATTGGAGTCGCGGATCTGGCAAGCCCGCTGGTCGCCCGCTGGATTGCTCAAAAGACGGATCACTCCATCGAACTGCTCTTGATCGCCCGCTACTTCATGCTCAAGGAGAATCCAGACCAGGCTCGCCTCTATGCGTTGCAAGGCGCCGAAAAACGGCCTGGAGACAGCACCACGCAACTCTACCTGTCGCGACTGCTTTTGGGCTCGAGCTCCGCCAGCGATGCGCGGCTCGGCCTGCAAAAACTTTGGTCGTTGGCCAAGGAGCCCTCGTCAGCAGGGGTTCAGGCCATCGAGATCCTTGCCCGCCGCCAGGATCTGAGCAGAGAGCAGGCGGATGAGCTCGTGAAAAGACTGGGTGCCTACCCGCTTAAGAGCATTGACGACGAACTGCTGATCAGGGACCTCAAGCTACGGTTCGAACCGGACCAATACTTTCCCCTGCTGGATGAAACCGTCAATCGCTTCCGAAACGCGTCCCAAGAGGAGCGAATCACAGTGGGACGGTGGCTCAACAGACAGAAAAGTTTCCATAGAACGGTCGAGCTGGTCCCGCTCTCCCAGGCTCTCACCAACGGGGATGCGTTGGTGCTGAGGCTCGATGCCTTGGCCGCGATGAACAATTGGAAGCAGATTGGCGGCGAGCTCGATGCGGAGCCAAACCCTCTCGACCCCGCCATTCGAGAGATTTTCCGTGCCAGGGTTGCCACCGAATTGGGACAACCCAGCGAGGCACGAGCTCGTTGGCGAAAAGTTCACATCGAAGCCGGACAAAATCCCCAGATTTTGAAATATGTCGCCCAATACGCTGAACGGGTGGGCGCGCGAGCCGATGCAGAACAGGCCTACCGCAGACTCGCAACGTTTCCAGACCAAGCGAGAGAGGCCTATGTGAACCTCGTGCGGCTTGCAAACGAGGATCAAAATACAAGGCGGCTTCGGGAAATTCTGCGGGAGATGAAGTCGATTTTTCCGGAGGATCTCATCGTGGAAAATGACCTGGCCTACGTGAACCTCCTTCAGAATGATTCCATCCAGGACTCCAAATCCGTCGCTGAAAAACTCCACGACCTCAACCCTTCCTTCCTCGCTTACAGAACCACGCTTGCCCTTGCCCGTCTGAGAACTCGCGAGATCGATAAAGCAAAAAAGGTGTATGAAGGTCTGATCCTCGAATGGACCCTGGTGCCTGCAGGCTGGCAGGCCGTTCATGCCGCCGTTCATGGAGCCAGCGGGAACGTGGCTGCCGCGCGCGAATTCGTGGAGCAAATCCCCATCGAAAAACTGAAACCTGAGGAACGAGCATTGATCCAGCCATGGCTCCCCTGAACCCACCCCATTTCGGAAGGAAATGAAGCGATTTCAACAGAGGTGTGGATTACGAAACCCGCAGTCGGAGACCCTGCCCCACGGTTTTCAAAATGAAAATGTCTGACCCGAATTGGTTTGCCACAGCCCATGGGTTTGACTTAAATTGTGAATGCTGCCTGAGACCCGTGTTTTGAACGGCTGAAAGGTTCCGGTTCGAACAAGGCCCTATCTCCGCTTAATTTGAGGTGTCTCTGAGTGGCGACGCAAACTCCTAATTGAATAAACAAGTCAAACTATGAGAATAATGAGAACATTTTCTTGCCTCGGCATCGCACTTCTCGCGACGCACGCTTTGGGGCAAACCATTCCTGGAAAGCCCGAGGATAATGGACTTCGCCCGGTGTCTGACACGATCTACGTCAACACCACGGACACAATCAACAACACTAAAACCGAGAGCCTCGGCATCGCCATAGGCCGCAACGGCAATGTCATCGTGGGCTGGGAAGATGATGGCGCGGATTTGGCCGATCTTGAAGCGGTTTGGACGATTTATGATCGCGATGGGAAGCCCGTCACCGGAGATACTGAGATCACCACCCTCGATCCTGCTTACGTGGGACAAACGCTGACCTCCAGGTTTCTGTCGTTCTTCCGCGCGGACAAAAGCGCGGTTTCTGGCAGAACCGGTTGGGGACCCAAGATCAAAGCGAATCCTTTTGGTGACGGGCTCGGCATGGGCGTGACCTCTTTTGACCTCGGTTTGGAAGTCAAAGAATTCGCTCCCTACCAGGACACCGGCGACTGGCCTGCCGTGCAGTTGCTGGGGAATTCAGGTGAGCCATCCAGCATCGTGAATGGGGTTTCCGTCGCCTACGGCGCTCGAAGCGGCAACATCCGAATCGGTGATTGGGATTATCTCTCAACCGGCAACATCGTCATCGTCGGTGAAAGCCGTCAGGGCGATGATTTGGTGTCCCTCTACAAGGGCGAGGCGGGAGCCAATCATGCCATCGTTAGAGTCGTTGACAAGACTGGCAAGGAAATCACCCCAGCTCAATTGGTCGGTGAAACCCCTACCAAGGTAGAAATGTGGCACGGGGTGGGCGTCACCAAAAATGGGTTTGCCATACGCTTCTCGGACGGCGGCCCTGGTCGAATCCGACTCTTTGACAATGCAGGCAAACCTGTTTCAACCAACATCGATCTGGCTACGGTGGCTGGAACGCCTATTGCCGGAGGGGGCGGACGGGGTGACGGCGTCGGTTTCCACGGCAACGGCAACGACGCGTATGCCGCCGTAGCCGCAGGGAAAGATGCGGATGGGAAGAGCCATGTTTGGGTGACGGTTCTGAATGCGAACGGCAGTCTCCGCTGGAGCAAATCGGTCTCTGATGATCTCGAATTGGTGGGGCCAGGACGGAGCGACGTCGGCATCGACGCCTTGGGCCGAGTTGCGGTAGTGTACGACGACGCCGTCGGGACGGGGGCCAATGCCCGCCTGGTCCTAGGGCGCGTCTTTGACTCCACCGGAAAACCGCTCGGAAAAACCTTCCACGTCAGCGAACTGGAACTGCCTGTCGCGACCACTTTGGCAGCGATCAATCCTCGGGTTGCGTTCCGCAATGATTCCATTGCCGTCACTTGGCAAAGTAAAAACGTTCCCGGCACCGAAACCGACGTCGTGGCCATGCGTTTGTTCGTCGTTCCCGTCCGTCCTGGAAGCATCGAGTCCGTCGGCCTTCAGCGCATCGTGGCCGACACTCCGGTGATCGATCCGGGTGCCGCCGCTCTCGGCAACTGGGAGCCCTATGCATCCGTGCTCGGCACTTCGACATTCTTGATCGAAGGCAATACCTTTGCCCAGGACAGTTCGGATCACCAACGATTCGTGGTCGCACTCCAGCCTGCCGCCGGTGGAGCCGCCAAGCTCGGTGAGGCATTTTTCACCGACAAAGGCGTGGCGTTCAAAGGCGATATCAACGCCTCCCGTCAAAACGGTAATCCAGGCCGCGTCGCCGGTGACAAGCGCCCCGGCGCGGTGAACTTCATGACCGGTGCCGAAGCGTCACCTCACGTGGTCGATGGTTTCAACTCGGACAACCGGTTCACGGGTGGCTTCGACCGATTGGCTGATGGCCGTTACGGCACCGTTCAAACCTTTAAACTTGATCCTGCAACCCTGACTCAGACTGCGTTGAGCAAAGCGCAGGATTCCGCCAACGGCCGCGTGAAATCCGGCACCGCCCCTGGGAATCAAATCACTCGTTTTGGGGGTGATGTTGTCGCGCTGAGCGACGGCAACTTCGTCTCGGTGGTCGAAGACCGATCCACCGTCCTGCGTCCCGAAGGCGGCAACTGCGCTACGGCGACGATCTTTGCTCCTGATGGGGCCGTGGTAAAGGAAAGCTGGAAGGTGGCAAATGGTGACCTCTGGTCCAACGTGGCCGCCTACAATGGCGGTTTCGTGGTCCGTGTTGCCGGCAATCTCTACTTCTATAACAACAAGGGCGAGTTGCAGGGAGACGGCGTCAGTCAAGACACCGCCGGTGAAGCCTTCGACAAAGGCCGCGGAGACGGAGTCCGCCTCGGCGCTCATATCAATCAGCCTTATGTTTACCTCGTCGGTCGCGTCGTGAATTCCACCGCCGTCCGAGTTGCGGCGTGGGATGCTCGCACTCGCCAATTCGCTGTTCTGGCTGACGTGAGCGAGGGAGGATTCCGTGCTGATGCGGATCGTGCCAACATCGATGTCGATGCCCTCGGACGGTTCACCGTCGCTTGGGTCTCAAAGCCTGATGGTTATGAAGCTCAGCAGATTGCCGCCCGAGTGTTCGAAACTGACATCGCCACCAAGAGTATCAAACCGCTGACGGCGAGTTTCTTGCCGTTCATCAATGCGAATCCTCAAGGTGGAATCCGTTCCATCGGCATGTCTGTCGCCATGACCACCAAGCAGATCCTCGTTGCTGCGAAGGGTGAGATCAACTTGCAGAACAAGCCTCAGCAGGGCGCTAACTCCAGCACTGAAATCAACTTCTACACCGTGATCTCCCATCCGGCTCCGAAAGAGGATCCGACACCTGCGGTGGGGTCGAGCGGCGCGGGTCCTAAGATTATGGTCACTCGTTCGGGAGCGACGATCAACATCACTTCAGTGCCGCAGCCTCTGCCCGCGGGATTCGTGTTCGAAGTCGCTCCATCGATCACGGGACCTTGGATCCCACAGCCCGGCGCGAACACGCCCATCACGCTTCCGCTCGGAAACGAGCCCGAGCGATTCCTCCGCGCCGTGAAGCGCTAATTCCACGCGGCTCCACAGCGGGCTAAACCCGCTTGGAGCCGGGAGACATTCGTAATTCTATACCAAAGGGACCGGAGTGATCCGGTCCCTTTTTCTTGCCCTTCTGGTGGAACAGTTCAGACACCAGTAAAACCGGTTGAAATCGTGATCTGAGCGCGCCACCCCAATGCCTCCATTTTTCCTAATCCTAATCTTACTCGCAATCCTCGGGTTGCCATTGAAACAAACTGACGACTGACGACTGATTACTGACGACTGAATCTTACACGTAATCCTCGGGTGTTGCCCTTGAAACAGAGGGGTGGATTACGATTACGATTACGATTACGATTACGAGCGGGGAATTGGAGTTGCTCGAGCCTCAGGCTAAACACGGTCGTTTTACTGAGTTCAGCAGTTGATTCTGGATGGTTTGGAAAAGCACCGAAATGAAACAAGCACACATGGAACCCAAAGGCCTGATTTTCGACTGCGACGGCACGCTGGCCGACACCATGCCGTTACACTGGCGGGCGTGGCAGTTGACCACGCAACGTCACAATCTGCATTTCCCAGAGGATCGTTTTTACGCGCTCGGCGGGGTGCCCTCCCGAGACATCCTGAAAATGCTGGCGCGGGAACAGGGCCGTTCCCTCGACTGCATCGCCGTCGCGCACGAGAAGGAGGAAGCGTACCTGCCGCTCATGGCGCAGGTCGAACCCATTCACGCTGTTGTCGAGATTGCTCAGCTTCATCATGGGAAAATTCCGATGGCCGTGGCCTCGGGCGGCACGCAGAAAATCATCTGCCAGGTGCTCGAGCATCTAAAAATCCGACATCTCTTCGACGCCGTGGTCACAAGCGAGATGGTCATGAATCAGAAGCCCGCGCCCGATATTTTCCTCGAAGCCGCCCGGCTCATCGGCGTGGACCCTCAATGCTGCCGGGCCTACGAAGACACAGATCTAGGCATGAGAGCTATTCTGGACGCCGGCATGGAGGCGGTTGATGTGAGGAAACTGCGCGGGTAGCGTCAAGAGGTTGGCCTCTGCTCGAAGATCCATCGCCCATCGGAACTCATGGTTCAACAACTCGGCGATGCGCGCCGGTGGCCTTGCCTTCGCTCAATCTTTGGTGTTCACGTTCAGTGATCTGAACCGACGCCGCCGATCAGTCGGCGTGGTAGCCGCGCCACATCCACACCAGAGTGTCCGCCAAGGTTTGCTCGAAAACGCGGCGGTCACAGTGCCCGCTGGCCCGGCTGAACACATATCGGTACTGGTAGCCTTTGGCTTTGAGCGCCGCTGCCGTGCGCTCGTTGGCCATCACCCAGTTGTGATGGGTTTCCTCCGGATCATTGGGGCGATTGTCTTTCTCGGACACGTGCGTGAAGATCCTCAGTGGTTTCTTCTCGTTGTTCTCAATGAGCTTCATCCCGGAGTGGTATTCCCAGGCACCGAACGGGTATTTGGCTTCCTCCCGCGCGTCATCGTCCTGCTGGTCAACGAACGTGCCGGAATAGGTGATCAGTCGGCGAAACAAATCAGGCCGGAACCAGCCCATCGTCAACGCGGCGGCACCACCGGAACTGCAGCCCATGGCGGCCCGGCCCCAAGGATTGTCCGTGAAGGCGATGTGTGGATAAGCGGCTTTGATCTCCGCGTTGTTCAACACTGAGGGCAACACTTCGTCATTGATGAAACGGGCGAAGCGGTCGGACATCGTATCGTATTCGAGACCGCGCTCGCTGTTCTTGCCATCATTCCCCCCGTTTTCCACAGCAATCGCAATGAACGCCGGTAACGCGCGATTCGGATCCTTGGAGAGGGTCAGATTGTCCAGCGCGTGTCGCACTAGGTTGAGCTGACTCGGTCCGTCGTGCGTGACGAGAATAGGTGCTTTGGTTCCGTCCCGGTAGGCGGCCGGCACGTAAACAAACAGCTTTCGCTCTTTTCGCACGGCCTTTTTCTCTGGCTCCAGCGTGGCGTCGTCGCCACGAAAGATTTTGCTGTCGGACAAGCGCATCGTGAACTCGAAGCTTTTCCCCTTGGGATTACCTCGGTCCGTCAGATTTGGGTCCAAAATGTAGTCAGGGCCGACCGTGTAATTGCCGTCGCCATCGGTGCCGGGGCTCTCCGTATAGCCCTCGGCAGTCCTTCCCGAATAGGCGAGTGAACCGGTGAGGAACAGACACACAACACAGCGAACACAAACTGATAGAAATGTTCTATGGGGCATGGCTGACTCATTATAGCATCGTGGATATCATTCAAGGGGGAAATCAAAACATTCCGTCCGGGAGTCGTGTTCAACGGTTTGAAGGCGTTCGTGGAAGCCGCGTTGAGCGGCACCATTTATCTAGATATTCGGGAGACCAAGAGTCTTTGGGAAACGGTGAGGAGTCCAGACGATGGGGGTGCGGCATTTTGCTACGATCATACTCAAGTGTAGCCGTGGCGGCATCTGAACGTCTTCCAGCACCGATGCGAGATCACTTGTCGTCTGCCACGCGGTAAGAGCCGCCAAGGCGGCCACGTGTTCCGGGTGCGACTGCCCTGGGAAGGATTGAGCACGCACTTCACCAAAGAGTTTGAAGCCTTTGTGCTGCTGCTCATGCGCGAGATGCCCATGAGCCGGGTGGCCGAACTGGTTGGTGAGACAGCCTGAGCCGGAGAGAAACCGTTCGTTCGCCGATCGAGTTGATAGTGCTGCGCTGGGGCTTCGCAACGAACAGCCAATGTGTCATCGAGGTCAGCCAGGACTTGAGAAGTTGGCTTCCCATCGATGCGGAGGTGACTGAGACAGCCGAAGGGCAATATATCGGAACCTTCGCTGTGCGCCCCGAGAATCCCTGCTTCTTCAGGGTGCGAGCCCTGGCTCCATGAAAGTGCCCCGTCACTAGCGAACAATGAATGTCAGAAACTCGTTGGCAGCCGCTCGGAGAGAGAGGCACACTCGTTCACCGACAAGCTAATTCGCGACCGCAATGAGCGCTCGATGTTTAGTCGGCACCATCCCAATCCCCTCGCTCATCCGTGTCGAACGAGCGCGACATGAATCGCCCTTTGCTGCCTGTGACAGGGGCTTCGGGAGGTTTGGCCACCATTCGTTCGTGTTTTGTCTTTTCCCAAAACTTGAGACGGCTGTCCATCGAATTTTCCAGGCATTCATACCCCATTGGCACCTCTTGGTACACGCCGCAGTAGGTCGCCACTCGCGTTCCGAGCGGAGCCATCGCTAACTGTTCGGCGACATGCTGCGTATATCTTGAGTAGAGATTGATGCTGAAATGCACGGAGTCGTCGATCCTCAACTCCGTCTCCAGGTTCTCCTCGAACGGATTGAACAAATAAAAAGCGTCGAAACCGGAGAAATCGACCTCTGCGATGTTGCCGGAAAACACCTTGGCGTTCGGGATGTTCGCCTGATGAATCGTCGTTTGCGCAAGGTCGCATAGATCCTTGCGCTGTTCCACCCCCGTGAACTGACCTCCCGTCGTGAGCGCCCCAACGATGCAGAACTTTCCTGGGCCACAACCAATATCCAGCACCCGCGTGTTGGGCTCCCGTACCAGAAAAGCAGCGGCCCGGCGCGCGACTGTGACCGGCGTCCAGTGGACTGGAGACAGGTTTCGAACTCCCCGAGGATACACTAAATCGAACTGATTGTCTTCGAGCGAGTGAATGTATTCCAGGAGTCGCAATGGCTTCATGAGCCGCTCTGACATCATTATTTGTGGCGTCATGGAGCGTCGGTCGCATGGGCGTATTGTTTGTCGACGCAGGGTGCCGGGTGGATGATCTCATGATTCTCTTCGCAAGGTCAAGGGTTGGACTGGCGCGCAATCCGACTTTTTGAAGCACCTCAAGCATCTGGAATGTATCCTTTGCGGCGTGAAGGCTGGCCACGAGTTGGCGATCTCGCGCCAGCAAGCGCGAGAGCAGCAGTGGCTTCTCTTGGGCCGCTGGTTGGGTGACATCCTGCCCGAGGGCTTTGGCCGAAATCTTTTCCATCGACGCGGACGAGCATGGCACACTCGCTTCGATGACTCCATAAAATCGAACGCATGGCAAAGCCGAATTGCCACCGTATCACCGGTCTGTGCCTCGCGGTTTGTGCTGACGTGGACTCTGTTTTCTGTAATCTGGAACCGCATGGATTTGCTCGACCGCATCACCGCAATTTGGCAGCCCCTCGTGGGCGTGTTGACGGTGATCATCTCCGCTCTGACATCGGCCCATGCGATCCTTCACAAGCGCGATTCCCGTGCCGCGATACTGTGGGTCGGATTTATCTGGCTGGTGCCGTTGCTCGGCCCCGTTCTTTATCTTTTGCTCGGCATCAACCGGATTCGCCGCCGCGCAGTGTCGCTTCGTGGAAATGTGGGGCAATCTTCCGGGGTCGCGACGGCCCGGCCTGCCTTGATCACCCCTGCCGATGGGTTGGCTCTGGATGCGATGCATCTCCGCTCGCTCGCGCAGTTGGTCGGGCGAGTGGTCGGCCTCCCTTTGAGCGAGGGCAACTCGTTGCAGACATTGGTTAACGGCGACGCTGCGTATCCGGCGATGCTGTCAGCGATTGCGACCGCCAGCCGCACGATATCTCTCTCCACCTACATTTTCGACAACGACGCCATTGGGCGCTCGTTCGTCACAGCCCTCGGCGATGCCGTTCGACGGGGGGTGGAAGTGAGAGTGCTCATCGACGATGCGGGTGCCCGTTACTCATGGCCTTCGATCGTCCCTCCGCTGAGGCAAGCGCAGGTGCCTGTGGCTCGTTTTCTCCCGACGTTCGCGCCTTGGCGGTTGATGAGCATGAACTTGCGGAACCATCGAAAAATCATGGTGGTGGACGGACGCTTGGGTTTCACAGGCGGAATAAACATTCGACAAGGCAATCGAGTGGCTGAACGCCCGCGCCGACCAGTCCAGGATTTGCATTTTTGTTTGGAAGGCCCTGTGGTGGCGCAATTACAAGAGACCTTTGCGGCTGACTGGGCCTTCGTCACGAAGGAGGTTCTGCGCGGGCAAACCTGGTTTCCGCAGTTGGAGGGCAGGGGAACCATCATGGCACGCGCGATTCCTGACGGGCCGGACGAGGATTTCGAGAAGCTGCGGTTGACAATTCTTGGGGCGCTTGCCTGCGCGCAGACGTCGATAAAAATCCTCACGCCCTACTTCCTGCCCGACCCGGCGATCATCTCCGCCCTGAATGTCGCCGCGCTGCGGGGTGTGCGAGTGGACATCATACTGCCACGCAAGAACAATCTCCCGTTTGTTCACTGGGCGTCCCAGGCGATGTGGTGGCAGGTGCTCCAACGAGGCTGCCACGTCTGGCTTACGGCACCACCCTTTGATCACTCGAAACTGATGCTCGTCGATGGCTGCTGGGTCCTGGTGGGTTCCGCGAATTGGGACCCCCGCAGTTTTCGTCTCAACTTCGAGTTCAACCTGGAGTGCTACGGTCGTGAGTTCGCAGGTCACCTCGAGTCCCTGGTCCTATCGAGACTGAAAACTGCCCACGCAGTGACTTTAGAAGAGATCGACAGCCGCACACTGCCCTCGAAACTGCGGGACGGTGTGGCGCGTCTCTTGACGCCTTACTTGTAGGGTCAGAGTTGAGTCGGCTTTCCCGGGTCAACGGCTTGGTGCGGGAGGTTCCGCTGCCGTGGAATTTCTTTCTTGGGGAGGATTTTGGGTTTCAGGTTTGGTGGCCCTGCTGGACCGTGGGACACGGATTTCTGGACTTCCTTCATAGGGGCGGACTCTGGTATTCGAGTTCAACTTAGGTGTTCCAACCAAAATGCCGCATGATTCGTGCCATGAACCCCAGATTTCGAGCAGAAGCTCCATGTGACATGAAGAGACCGCGCCGGGGGTTGGCTCTGTCTCTCGGGCCTCCCTGGCACGGATGTCTTTTTGGCTAGTTCGCCCTGGGTGCGATGTTCAACCGTCGTCGCTGCTTCACCAATAGTGTCGATTAGCGAAGGCTAGGGTTCGACCTCCGTTTTAGGTTATAATCCAAAATCAAAAATAGCCCGGCACGGTGTCTTGACCGTAAAGGGCGTCGATGCTGAGGTCTTCAAGCCGTTTGCGGTTGGCTCCTTCGACGTGGCCGTCCAGGAAGAGGGCCTCGGCCGATTTGCCATGACGGGCGTGGACCTCTTTTTCGCCATCGGCTCGAAAGTAATAGAATTGTTGAGCTCCTATGCCCTGTCTTCCTCGGCTTGTCGTGTCGGCAACGTGGACATAATCGGACGGTTTGGAGACGGCGTCGAGGACCAGAATTTCCTTGAACAGCCCTTTGGTGAATTCGGCAGGAGCGTCTTGGCGGACGCCGTAGGTCCTGAACCAGTTTGTGAACCGTTTTGGGAGGTAAGTAGGGCAGACGAAGAGGTCGAGCGGGCGGAGGTTTTGATTGGTGCTGAGGATGCTGGCCCAGGTCACACCGGGGGATAGGGGGGCGTTTATCTGAACGGTCCCTTCGTGGTCCTGAGCATAGAGGATGGTGGACAGGCCGATCTGTTTGAGGTTGTTCAGGCACTGAGTTTGGAGGGCCTTGGCCTTGGCCTTGCCGATTGAGGGGAGGAGCAAGCTGGCCAGGATCGCGATAACCGCAATCACCACCAGCAGCTCAATCAGGGTGAAGCCAGTAGGCCGCATTCCCGGGACAATCGGACGATAGTTTCGCCTGCTCACCTGCAAAACATGTCTCTTGTTTCCTTATTGTAAAGCCTTTGGTAGAATTTGTGGAAGGAACTGGACCTCTGGCGGAACGGTTTGGAGAGACACGGTTGCCCGTAGAACGAGCACTACCTTGAAAGATCCGCCTGCCTAAGGACCTGGAATTGATGTCTTTTGAGAGATTCGGCGGCGATTTCGTGGTCTTCTAAGTTGAACGCGATCAGGGCTTTGTCGTTGGGCCTAGTGATGAGGGAGTAGGTGTAGTGGATGTTGATCTCCGCCTGCAGCAAAGCGAATAGCGCCTCTTTGAGACGGGTTTCGGAATCAATCTCGATAACCAACAGCTCGGATTCCGTGAAGGCAAAGTCGTTCGCGACGAGGACCTCGCGGGCTTCATCGGGGGAATCCACCACAATTCTGATAATCGCGCTGTCGGTGGTGTCCAAAACTGTCAACGCGAGGACGTGGATGCTGCGCGAGTTGAGGAGGCTGATGAGATCGTGCAGGCGGCCGAGTCGGTTGGCAGTAAAGACCGAGAACTGGCGGACGGGTTCAGAATTGGGTGCTTGCGCTGTGAGCAACGACATGGTGAAGGTTGGCTACGTTGATTTGCCCGACCTGGCGTGAAGTCTGGCAAATGCTTTATTGTGGCTTCGGTCGAGCCCAGTTCATGGGGACTTCCCTTTTGGTGCTGGCTTCCACATTGCCGCTTTGGCCTATCAGCTCCAGCTCGATGGTGTCGGCTCTGATAAAATCAGTAGGGCTGGGGGCGTCAAACTTGACCGCGAAATTGACGAGTTGAAGCCCGCGGCCGGCCTTGACCGGCTCTCCCCGGCTCTCAAACCAGGTTGCTGTGGAAGGGTTTGAAGCAAGGTAAACCTTCAGCCGGATTTTTCCGAGGCCGCTTGGAAGATTGTATTTCGCGGTGACGTAACCGGAGTACAGGTCGGTCTGCTTGAAATCGCCGATTTCGAGAGTCGCACCCGACGATCCGCTGCTGGCGGGACCTGCGCTGCCCGGAGCTGCTCCCGCCGCTCCCGGCGACTTCCACATCAGAAGCATGGTCGCCGGAAACAAGTTGGCCCGCTTGGCTACCGACGTTTCCATCATGTAGACCAGGACGCGATCCGTGCTGTAGGTGGCGAACGCGGTGCCCGCCTCCGCAGGAGGCGTGAACTTGACAGGGAACAGCATGAAATTGCGGCGTCCTCGCCCAAGCTCCATTGGGGTGCTCTTGAAATAGGACGAGGAATCGGAGTCGGAGCTTCGGCGAACATCGACCCCAAGCATCGGTTTCGGGTTGAAATCCTCCTTGTACTCGAATTCCACACCAATGGTCATCTGGCTTCGATCAAGGCTTCGGTTCACGATATCCACATTCGTGATCTTGCTCTTGGCACCGCTGGCCATCTCAAGGGACGCTGCCGGGCCCGGAGTCGTCGATGCCGCCTTCGCTTTTTCTTCTGCCTGGATACGGGCTGTTGCTCTGGCTTTGGCTTCGGTCTCAGCCTTCATTTTGGCTTCGGTTTCCACAGTGGCTTTTTCATCCGCAAGCCGCTTTTCTTCGGCGAGGCGTTTCAGGTTCTGCTCGGCTTTTTCTTGAGCTTTCTCGCGGGCTTTGGCCTCGAGCTCGGCTTTCCTTTGAGCTTCTTCGCGGGCTTTGGCCTCAGTTTTTGCCTGTTCATCGGCCAGTCGCTTTTCATCCGCGAGACGTTTGGCTTGAGCTTCGGCTGCGACACGCGTCTTTTCGCGTTCCGCGGATTCTTTAAGGGCTTTTTGCTCTGCGATCCGCTTTTCTTCGGCGAGGCGTCGAGCATCGGTTTCCGCCTTGAGTTTAGCTTCTTCCCGAGATTTGGCTTCGGCGATGGCTTTGGCTTCCGCTCCCTTGCGGGCACTTTCTTCGGCTTCGGCTTTGATGCGGGCTTTTTCGCGTTCCTCGGCCTCCTTGCGGGCGCGATCCTCGGCGATGCGTTTCTCCTCGGCGATGCGCCGAGCCTCGGTTTCCGCCTTGAGCTTAGCTTCTTCCCGAGATTTGGCTTCGGCGATGGCTTTGGCCTCCGCTTCCCTGCGGGCGCTCTCCTCGGCTTCGGCTTTGATGCGAGCTTTTTCGCGTTCCTCGGCCTCTTTCCGAGCGCGCACCTCCGCGAGTCGCTTCTCTTCCGCGATGCGTCGCGCCTTCGCTTCCGCCTTGAAGCGTGCTTCTTCACGTGTCCGAAGTTCGACCTCGGCTTTCATGCGAGCCTCCTCACGCGCCCTGGCTTCGGCCTCCGCCTTGATACGAGACTCCTCACGCGCTTTGGCTTCGGCTTTCTCGCGGACCTCCGCCCTTCGTTTTTCCTCGGCAAGTCGCTTCGCTTCCGCTTCGACTTTCCGAAGGGCTTCCGCCCGGATTTTTGCCTCCGCCTCAAGTTTCTCCCTCAACTGTTGTTCGGCCTCAACCTTCAACTTCTCCTCGGCAACTCGCTTTTCTTCGGCTAGGCGTTTGGCTTCCTGCTCAGCTTTGATCCGCGCCGCCTCGCGGGCTTTGGCTTCGGAGAGGGCTCTCGCCTCCGCCTCGAGTCGTGCCTTTTCCTCGAGCTCCGCTTTCAGGCGTGCTGTGTTGCGGTCCTCGGCTTCTTTTGTGGCGCGTTCCTCTGCGAGGCGTTTTTCTTCCGCGATGCGTCGGGCCTCGGATTCGGCTTTCAGTCGCGCTTCCTCCCGCGCTTTGGCTTCGGCAAGGGCCTTGGCTTCGGCTTCAACGCGACCTTTTTCCTCGGCCTCCGCTTTGAGCCGTGCTTTCTCTCGTTCCTCAGCCTCCTTTTTAGTGCGTTCTTCAGCGAGGCGCTTGTCTTGTGCAATAACCCGGGCTGCGGCCTCGGAAAGGAGTCGGACTTCATCGCGGATCCTGGCTTCGGCGAGCGCTTTGGCTTCGGCTTTGCGCCGCGTGGTTTCGTCTGCTTCAGCTTTGAGTCTGGCCCCTTCCCGGGCTTTGGCTTCAGCGAGCGCCCGTTGCTCTGCGAGTCGTTTTTCCTCGCTGATGCGGCGTGCCTCACTCTCCGCCTTGAGTCTGGACTCCTCCCGAACTTTGGCTTCGGCGAGGGCGCGATCTTCCGCGAGCCGTGCTTGCTCGGCAATATCCCGCGCCTCCTTTTCAGCTTTCAAACGGATTCCCTCCTTGGCTAGCGCCTCCGCCTCTCGTTGCCCCCGTTCGATCTCCAACCGTCTAAGCTCGGCTTGGGCCAATTGCTTTTCTGCGGCGATCTTTTTGGACTGTTCCTCGGCGGCCAGTCGATCGATTTCCCGCGCCGCCGCGTCCGCCTTCGCCTTCGCCTCGGCTTCCCCGGCAACCCTCGCTAATTCGCGGGCTTTGAGCTCCGCTTGGACCGCGTCTTTGGCCTGCTGCTCTGCCCGTGCTTTCTCGGCAGGATCGGCTTGGGCTGTGGGTATTTGGCTGGCCAGCGTCGCTTTGGCTTCGGGACTGCCCCATTTGATGGTCTTGAGAAAGGGAATGCTGCTGAGCATCGCATTGCCAGCCTGATTGAGGATGAGAATGCGTACTCGGTCCGTGGTGAGCTCGGGCGGGACACCCACTTCATCGTTGAAATACCGCACCTTAAGACTGACCAGACCCCTCCCTTGCCCCACCGTGACCGGGTCGCAACCGAACCAAGCTGAAACACCCTTTTGATCCTTTTTGTCCAGCACAGCGACGATCTGAGCGGTGACCCCGCCAAAGCCATCGTAAGTGTAGTTCATCTGGAGCGAGGCTTCCGAGCCGTCCTTGGATTGGCCGGAAACACGCAGGTTGGTGATCGTGGTGCCGCCAGCGCTGACGAACGGATTCCCTTGCTGCTGCAAGATCGGTTGTGCGAACGCCAAGGGAGGCAGGCAGAGTTGCAGTGCGAGCAGCCAGCTTAGAAAAAAACGAAAAAATCTCATAGGTAAAGATGTCTGAGGGGCCTGACTCCTCACAGCATAGCGTGTGAAGTCCGGGTGTCAAAGCGCAAGTGCAGGACCGGGTTTGAATGCGCTCAACTCACGGTTTCCGCAGGGGAAGTGGGCTTCAGGTGGAGGATCCGCCCCACGTCTTTTGCGTCCTCATTCGGCGAGGTGCCCGGCTTGAATTTGAATTGGTTTGCTCCGGATCCAGAAGTGTGTTTTCATGCCCGGACGATTCCTAACCGTCCACTGCAACCCATTGAACCATCGTGCATGGAACTTTGACTCTTACCAGACGAGGGTTTCTTCAACACTCAGCCGCCGGTCTCTCCGCGCTTGCGTTGGGCGGTTTTTGGAGGGTGACTCGAGCTCAGGAATCCAACCTGAGCGGCGTCGCGCGATTGGCGATCGGGTTTCAGTTTGCGGAGGGGAAAGGGCCCGTGACCCTGCCCGTCGAGGTGTTCCGAAATCTCATGCTGATTGAGGCCCGTATCAATGGTTCGAATCCATTGCGTTTCATTCTGGATAGCGGTGCGGCCACCTCGATCATCGACACGAAGCGGGCTCAGGAACTGGGTCTAAAAGCGACCGACAAGACGGCGATCACGGGTGTGACGGGAACGGCTGAAGGAGGGCGTGTTGGAGGGACAGTGGTGGCTCTCCCAGGAGTGGACCTCTTGAACCACAGCTTTATCAGCATCCCTCTGGGTGAACTGTCGTCGCATCTCGGCAAGCGCGTGGACGGCTTGCTTGGGCAGGACCTTTTTTCAAAGATGGTGGTGGAGATGGATTACACGCAGCAATCCGTCCGGCTCAGCGCTCCTTGGGAGTTTGATTATCGAGGCCAAGGGGAGATCCTACCTCTGGAGATCCGAAAGACCCCTTTCGTCAAGGTCAGGCTCGGGACAGGAACCCAACGGCCCGTGGAAGGGGTGTTCCAGATTGACACCGGGTTCAGCGGATCGATCCATGTGTATCGTTCATTTGCGGATTTGCACCGGATTTTGGAACTGGTTCCGAAACTCACCTCTGACAGTGCGGTGGGCGCCACCGGCGTGCTCCCAATCAGCAGGGGACGCATCGGAAACCTTCTTTTAGGGCGGTTCTCGATTCCTGCCATCATCGCGAGTTTTTATCCTCCCAGCTATTCCAGCACGGGAGTTGGAGGACACGACGGCAACCTTGGAGGCGAGGTGCTTCGCCGGTTTAGGGTTGTTTTCGACTACGCCCGTCGCCGTTTGATTCTGGAGCCGGGTCCGGGGTTGCTGGACCGCGATGAGAACGATATGTCAGGCATGTCCCTGGTTGCCGACGGCCCGGATCTCAAGCGTGTCAGGGTTTTTTCAATTGCGCCCAACACGCCCGCAGCCCGGTCGAAGCTGAAGGAAGGGGATTTGATTTTGACCGTCGACGGACGAGCCATCGAGCAATGGAATTTGGATCATCTTGCCAAGCGATTCAAGCAAGAAGGGGGCTCCTGCGACCTGATCATCCGCCGGGATGATAAAGTTCGCGGAGTGCGGCTCCGGTTTTCTCGTTTGATCTAACTTTGGGATCAGCTGCACCCCAGGCTTTCCCCACAGTTCAGGCACTTGTAACACGCCCCGTTTCGAACCGCCACATGCCCGCAGTTGGGACAGGTCGGGGCGTCCTGCTGGAAGTGAGCGATGGTGTCGCTCAGGCTGACCAGGACTCTCCCGTGTGCCGCTGCCGTGCTGCCCGTGGTTTGGAGTGTCGTTTGTAGGGGTAGGGCTGCGGTTTGAGGCTGAATCTCCGATTTCACCAGGATGCTGGTGTCGTCATCGGATAAAGGCAGTTCAGGGACCGGTCGATTCACTTTTTTTTTAGCTTCCTCGAGCAAACCGGGCAGGGCTAGGTCAGGCTGGTTGCGTGTGGGGCTGTTTGCCTCACGGTAGCCTGGGATGAACTGCAGGGCCATCCATCGGAAGATGTAGTCGATGATCGAAGAGGCATTTCTGATTTCCGGATTTTTAGTAAAACCGGACGGCTCGAATCGCTGGTGTGAGAATTTTTTGACAAGGGCCTCGAGCGGGACGCCGTATTGGAGTGACATGCTTGTGAGGGTAGCGACGCTGTCCATGAGTCCGCCGATGGTGGAGCCTTCCTTGGCCATGGTGATGAAGAGTTCTCCGGGCTGGCCATCACCGCTGAACAGGCCCACGGTGAGATAACCCTCGTGGCCTGCGATATCGAATTTGTGGGTGAGCGCTGTGCGCGTCTCCGGGAGCCGGCGGCGGAGGGGTTGGCCCGCAGCCTCTCTCAGGCGTCCGAGCTCAGACTCCAAAGTTTTGATCCGTTCCACGCTGTCGGCCGCTGTGGGAGCCGTCGAGTCCGGTCCTTCGGAACCCTTCTTGGTGTTCAGCGGCTGGGAACGTTTGGAGCCGTCGCGATAGATGGCGACGCATTTGAGTCCCATTTTCCAGGCCTGAACGTAAGCGTCACGGATGTCACCCACACTGCATTCCTTGGGCAGGTTCACCGTTTTTGAGATCGCTCCACTGACGAAGGGCTGGGCGGCTCCCATCATTTTGAGATGCGCCATGTAAGGGATGCTGCGGCGACCCTGAAACGGTTTGAAAGCGCAGTCGAACACAGGGAGATGAGCCGATTTCAGGCCGCTGGGCACGACCCGGCCATTTTCTTCGACGTCCTCGATGGTGTCGTATTTCTCGATGTGCGCGATGATGCCATCGATGCCGGTCTTGGAGTAGGCCAGCTTTGAGAGGGCTTCGGGGACCGTGCGGTTGACAATCTTGAGCATGCCTCCGCCGGCGAGGAGCTTGTACTTGACGAGGGCGATATCGGGTTCGACCCCCGTGGTATCGCAATCCATGAGAAACGCGATGGTGCCAGTGGGGGCCAGGACGGTGACCTGGGCGTTCCGGTAGCCGTGCTGGAGCCCTTTCTCCAAAGCTCTGTCCCAACACCGTCGGGCCTCCTCTTTGAGGTAGTGGAACTCGGAGCTTGGTTGGATCTGTTCGACCGCACCGCGGTGTTGCCGGACCACGTCCAGCATGCTGTCAACGTTGTTCTTCTTCAGCGGAGCTGGGACGTGGGCGCAACGGGCGTCGTGGTATCCTTTGAAGGGTGCGGCGATCCGAGAAAGCTCGGCGGATTGCTCGTAAGCGTGCCCGGTCATGATGGCTGTGATGGCACCAGCGAGAGCTCGGCCTTCATCGGAATCATACGGCAAACCGTAGGACATGATCAGCGAGCCGAGATTGGCGTAACCCAGCCCGAGGGTTCTAAAAATATGCGAATTCTCGGTGATCTCCTTGGTGGGATAACTCGCGTTGTCCACCAGGATTTCCTGGGCGGTGATGAAGATGCGAACGGCGGCTTTGAATCTTTCGATGTCGAAGGCGGAGTCCTCGCGTTTGAACTTCATGAGGTTCAAGGACGCCAAATTGCAAGCGGTGTTATTGAGGAAAACGTACTCGGAGCAAGGGTTGGTGGAGTGGATGGGCTCCGTGCCTTTGCATGTGTGCCATTTTTGAATGGCCCCGTCGTATTGCAGGCCGGGGTCACCGCAGATCCATGTGCCCTCGGCGATTTTGTTCAGCAGGGAACTCGCGTCTTTTTTATGGAGCGGCTGGCCGCTGGTGACCGAGCGGGTCCACCATTCGCGGTTGTCGAGCGCGGCCTCCATGAATTCGTCGCTGACGCGGACGGATAAATTTTCATTTTGATACATCACGCTCCCGTAGGCGTCCCCGTTGTAGGAGCCGTCGTATCCCTGCTCGATAAGAGACCAGGCCTTCTTTTCCTCTTTTTGTTTGGCGTCGATGAATTCTTCGATGTCGCCGTGCCAGTCGCGCAGCGTGTTCATCTTCGCGGCGCGGCGGGTTTTGCCACCGGACTTCACCACGTTCGCGACCTGGTCATAGACTTTGAGAAATGAGAGAGGGCCGCTGGGCCGGCCACCACCGCTCAATTTTTCCTTGCTGGAGCGGATGGGCGAAAGATCGGTCCCGGTGCCGGACCCGTACTTGAAGAGCATGGCTTCGCTGTAGGCGAGCCGCATGATGTCTTCCATGTTGTCCGCCACGGACTGGATGAAACAGGCGCTGGCCTGCGGGTATTCGTACTGTGTGTTGGCGCGCTGGCCAACCGCATGCTCGCGGTCGTAATACCAGTTTCCTTTCGCGGAATTCTTGCCGACGCCGTATTCGTGGTAAAGGCCGACGTTGAACCAGACCGGCGAATTGAACGCCCCAAACTGGTTCACGCACAGCCATGTCAGCTCGTCATAGAACACCTCCCCGTCCGCTTTGCTAAAGTAGCCATCTTTGACGCCCCAATCGGCAATGGTTCGGGTCACTCGGTGAACGAGTTGTCGCACGGAAGTCTCGCGCTCGGGAGTATGCTGCTCGCCATAAAAATACTTGGACACCACGACTTTGGTGGCCAGGAGGGACCAAGACTTCGGAACTTCCACATCGGTCTGCTTGAAGATGACCTTCCCACTCTCATCCCCGATCTCAGCCGTGCGCGAATCCCATTCGATTTGGTCGAGTGGCTTGATCTTTTGGTCACTGAAAACCCTTTCGATCCTGCTGCTCATCCGGGCCGTCTTTACACGAGCGCCTAGGCGTTGCTTAGCGGACACAGCGTCCCCTTTGCGGGATGTGGGTTTTCCGGGTGATTGAGCAATGGGGTCGCGGGCGTCGATCATGACTAGTACGGCTTGGAGGTTAGGAAAAATTGCAGTTCAGTTTTGAGAGTCGGGACAACATGTTCTATCTCAGTCAGTTACTGCGGTGTCTTAAATCAAAAAGAGCCAGTTCAGGGTGCAAATCATAGACTGTGTAGTTTCCGATTTACCCTGCTTATTGGGTTCGGTGTCGAGACTATGCACAACATGTTGTGGGTGCAAGCCGATTTTTGAGATCTTTAATCCAACCCCACTCATGGCCTCAAACTGGCAAAATGAGAACGGCTGGAGCCCTTCGGAGAACCGTCGCGAGTGCCTACGCGAGCCACTCAAGTTGGCCTCCCCTGTGTTTGCCGTTTCTTTGGGTAATGGAATTCTTTTGCTCGGCATCGGAGGGACCCGCGGGAATGGCAACGTGAACAGCTCGACACGGCACCGCTGCTTGTGGAGTGTGTGCCGCGGAACTGGGTCCAGACCTCCTGACATATGGGCCAAATCGCGTTGCGTAGTTTTGGAAGGTTCAAGCCAGAAAACGAGACGCAGGTGTGGAAATCTTGAGTTGCAGGATACGTTGAATACGCAAACACATTTGACACAGTAGATGGCAGGATAATTCCATT
>CAMBEJ010000055.1 GCA_945865375.1 Akkermansia muciniphila
AAGTCAAGCACTTGTGGAATTCTAACAGAGGAGTGAACCTCATCTGGGCGGTGATGCTTTGAAGAATCATCGTTTTTCGCAACCCATTCCCTATGTGTTCTTTGCGATCTTTGCGGTTAAATGAACTGCCGGATGAAGGTTCAAGCTGAATGCCCCGGCTGCACCCGATGTCCACGATCCACGTCCTCCGCTGCGCGTAAGCCTTCGCGAGGGAATGCACGAGCGAGCGCATGACCTCGTACTGCGGGATGCTCCGACTGAGCATGTCGTCGAAGCACTGGGTCACGTTCTGGTCGAACTCCCACTTGGCGGCGGGCGCGTGGCCTAGGCTGGTAGTGTTGTCCATGGCGGTTGGTTTTCGTGGATCTTGTGCGACGCGATCCCAAATCGGGCATACATCGCGTGAGTCGCGGGGTTGCTCTCGATCGCCGTGAACGCGGCCTTCCTCCCACGAGGCGGCAGCACGAACTCGCGCAGCATCCGTTCCTTGGCCTGAGAGCCTGTCTGAAAATTGCAAGGGGTCCTGCGGCGAGAGATTTTGGCTTCGGCCAAGACGGCGAGTCCGGAATATCCCCGCAGTGGGCTATGACGGAGGAGCCAACGCAGGCCCAAGCCAAAAGATCCGCCGCCCGGAGGGTTATGGCGGAAAAGGCAGGAAGGCGTTGTTGCTTCTCAGTCACAGATCCACAAGGGATATGTTCCTTCGGCGCGCCTAGCCTTCCTGCCTTTTCCACCAAAACAGGACCCCTTGGAATTTTCAGACAGGCTCTGAGGCGGCGGCAAGTTGTACGAGTTGAAGTAGGACTCGTTCGGGGTCCAGCCAGTCTTTTCCTGGATCGAGTCGAGGGTGAGCTCCCGGTATTTAACCGGACGCGCGGTCATGAGGATGACGTAGCGCGAGCGCAGCAAGGCCACAAGCCAGTCGCGGTATGTCTCCTGTCGGATCTGCTCCGCAAAGGGTGAGTGTTTCTCGTGACTGTTCGCCACGAGGGTGTAATTGAGATCCAGCAGGTAAAACTCCTCCGGGGTATGGTATTTCTGAACCTTGGGAGAGTCGGAGATTTCACCCAACATCACGTTGGTCTCATGGTTGAGCATCATCTTGCGGACGCTCGTCATCTTCTCGCTGAAATACTTGGCTTTGACGTTGCGCAGGTCGGTCTGATTTTCGGAACTGGCAACCGCATAGACCCGGGTGTCGGGGTGGCAACAGTTGGCGACGATTTTCAGGACATGCTTCCGGTCCTGCTCGAAGGGCACCGAGTTGAGCACGGATGAAATGAAGATCGAGGACCAGCGTTTGCCCGAGGCCACTGCGCGGAGGAACCCACGCGCCAGGTGCAGACTCTCGGCCTTGTCGATGGACACGCTATCAGCCCCCAGGCGGTAAGGTCAGTTCTTGTTAATGCATACTCGACTCCTTGCACGCACACCAAGCAGGTTGTTGGAGCGAACGCAGATTGACACCGGCTTAATAGGAGGTTGGCTTGAAAACCTGGATGGTCAACCCGGCCCCGGGGGAATGACGATTGCTGCCTTGGCCTTGTGCATCGACGATGACGAAGAGGGTGCCCGGATCCTCTGCCCGCCCGCGACATTTGGAATTAAAAAGAATCAGCGGCCAGCTCGGCTGGAACGACCGCTGCGTGGCGGGCGGGAAGGCTTCTTCGGGGTTGAAGCAGTAGGCTTGAGAGAAGGGCAGGTTTCGCGCAGCGCAAGCTCGGAAACTTTGGCTTCTTGCAATGCACCATCCAAATCCTCAAGCCGCACGCCCCTGCCCGCTCGAATGCTCGCACGCGCACTCGCTATCCGAACGAGAAAACCTGAATCATTCTCCAGGCGATAGTCGAACCAGTCGTCCTCGCTGGCGAAACCAACCAGAACGCCCGCCGGGCGGCCGTGGCGGGTGATGACGATCTGCTCGGACGCCGCTTCGCGCAGAAAGCGCGAAAAGTCGTCTTTGATTTCAGAGAGGGCGATTTGCTTCATAGCTGTATGGAGCGTTGCTGGAGCCACCCATACGTCAGATGCTTGGCAACGATGGCGAGGATGTGAACCTCTGGTTCCGCAACATCATAATAAATGCGAAAGTCGTCCACGCGGAGGCAATACTCCGGCTGGCGGAGGGCCCGGAGACGTTTGATGCGGGTTTTGCTCTCCATGCGTGGCGCGTGACGAAGGTGGATCCCAATGGCCTTCGTGATGCCGGAATGGTCCACGGCAGCAAGACGCCGTAGGTTTTCGATGGCTTCAGGTGAAAAGATGATCTCATAGACCATTCTGGCCAGAATATGGCCAGAATCGTTCGCTCTGTCAAGACCACGGGATCGGCGAGCGGTGAATTATTTCAATTGGCTACGGCACGGATTGTCGAAAAACTCGGCGATGAAGAGCCGTCCAAGAGGTAGCAGGATGCCCAGCGCAAATGCCAGCCGGCGACCGCAGTACTAGGCCGACAATGCGAGTAACCGTTCACGGGTATGCATTTATAACTTCTCAACGGCAACCAATATTATCGGGCCTCGCGCAGGTGTCCGGGGGGGGTGTTCGACTTGAAATGGGAATGTGGTATTTGCATTCCCATCTCGTGGGACTCAGACTCTCGTACGCGTTCATTGTATCAGAACTCATGACTCACTCCACCAACCGCCAGGCGTCGCTTATCGTGGTGGTTGGCTCGCTCAATGTGGACTTGATCTCGCGAGTGCCTGCGCTTCCGAAGCGAGGCCAGACCGTGTCGGCATCCACGCTAATCCGGCAGTTTGGAGGCAAGGGGGCCAATCAGGCCCTCGCCGCGGCACGCCAGGGCGCGCGTGTCCACCTGATTGGTTGTGTGGGAGCCGATGACGAGGGCCGCGCCTACAGGAGTTATTGGAGTTCACAAGGGCTGGGGTTGCGGGGGATTCACGTCCTCAAAACTCAACCAACCGGAATGGCCTTCATCACCGTGGAGGAAGGCGGTGAAAACCAGATCGTCGTGGTGCCCGGAGCAAACGGCAAGCTTTCCAGGGCCATGGTGCGCGCTGAATCCGGACACATTCGCGCCGCCGCGGTCTTGCTCGCACAGTTGGAGGTGCCGCTGCCCACCGTCCTGGAAGCCCTGCGCATTGCGAACACCGCCCAGGTGCGCGTCGTGTTCAACCCATCGCCTTCGACCCACATCTTCCCATGGGGATCTCGCCGCCTGGATGTGGTGGTCGCGAATGAACTTGAAATCCGTCAAATCCTCGGCGTCGCTCCAGATCGGGTAAGGCAGCGCCTCGCGAGCAACCGGCAGCGCCTCATCCGCCAAAGCATCGGCTCCCTGGTGATCACCCGCGGCGCCTCCCCTACCCTCCTTTTGACGGCCTCCACATTCATGGAAATCCCGGTGTTGAAGGTAAGGCCCGTGGACACGGTAGGCGCGGGAGATGCCTTCGCGGGAACGCTTGCGGCAAGGCTCGCAGAGGGCAACGATCTTCCCTCATCCGTGCGGGCGGCCAATTGCGCCGGAGCACTCGCCACACTCAAACCGGGTGCCCAAGAGTCGATCCCCAGCCGAGCGCAGACAGACCGTTGCTTGCGGAAGTTGCCCACTCCATAAACCTAGTCTGAGCATGACCCGGAGTCGGCTTGATTACGGCCCACTCTGTTTACGATTACTATGACGAAAAATGGAGGAGTTGAGGTTGCGCCTCCAGATCACAATTTCAACCGATTTTACTGAGGTCTGAAGTTTCCTTCGTTGCCAACCACCAAGTTCGCGTCGGAACGTTGGGTTCGGAGACGATTGCTCCCGCCGGAGCGCGGAGGCATAATTCAGGAGCTGGCCCCTTGAGCAGCGGTTGCTTTCTTGTTCGCGATTCACCTTGTGAATGAAGGCGATCTCCAAGCACAGTGGCGGGGGTGAACACCTCGCGGGGACCATACCGATGACCACACTCGATACCACCGCTAAAAAATTCGGCCCCGTTTGGCTTTCCCCGGGGGTCAGCGTCGGCAACATGTGGACGCTTCTTTACGCGGCTTTTTTCACCATCGGCCTGCTCACGTTCATTGGCATCGGCACGCCTTACGTGCTCAACGCGGTGCTGAAGATTCCCCAAGACGAACAGGGTGTCGTCAGCGGCAACCTGGTGTTTTGGACCGAGATCACGTCCATTCTGATGTTTGGGCCGGTTGGCGTGATGGCCGACCGCTTCGGCCGCAAGGCGCTGTTCACCGCGGGGTTTGCGTTGATGGGCGTGGGTTATGCGCTTTACCCTCACGCCGCAACCCTCGGCGAATTGACGATCTTTCGCATCATCTACGCCCTCGGCGTCGCCACCTCCACGGGTGCGCTAGCCACCGTCGTCACCGACTACCCGCAGGAGGCGACGCGCGGCAAGGCTGTGGCCATCGTCGGTCTGATGAATGGCTTGGGCGTGGCGATTCTGAATAGTGTGCTGGGCAGCGTACCCAAACGCCTTTCCGCAGCTGGTTTCGACGATACCACCGCCGGCAATTACACGCATTTCATTGTTGCTGTGTTATGCTTTATCGCGGCTATTGTCGTCGCCATCGGGCTGAAGGGCGGCACACCTGTCAAAGCAGCCGACCGCCCTCCGCCGATGCAGATCGTGCGCAGCGCCTTCCGCGCCGCCTCCAACCCGCGGATCGCTTTATCATACAGCGCGGCTTTTATCGCGCGCGGCGACCTGGTCATTCTGGGCACGTTTTTGACGCTTTGGGCGACCCAAGCGGGGGTGGCGCGCGGCATGGACTTCCCTGAGGCCAGCAAGGCCGGAACACGCGTCTTCGTCATCGCCCAGTCTGCGGCCTTGCTGTGGATCGGCGCAGTGGTCTTGTTGATTGATCGCGCCAATCGCGTGACAGCGCTGGCGGTCTGCATGGCTTTGGCGGCGGCGGGCTACCTCGGCATGGGCTTTGTGACCAGCCCGCTGGAGCGAATCGACCTGCCCCTCATTATGCTTTTGGGTGTTGGCCAGATCAGCGCCTTCTTGGGTTCGCAAGCGTTGATCGGCCAGGAAGCCCCTATCCTAGAGCGTGGTGCTGTGATCGGCGGCTTCAACACTTCGGGCGCGGTGGGTATTTTGTTCTGCTCGACTATCGGCGGATACTTGTTCGACGGCGTCAGCCCCAATGCGCCGTTCATCTTCATTGGCACATTAAACGGATTGGTTTCCCTCTTCGCCCTGATCGTGCGCTGGAAATCCCCCGGCCGCATGCCGGGCGACAGCAACGCTGCATCGGCAGGGTTCCACTCTGAGATCTGATCATGGCCCAGAACCCTGAACGCACCGCGCGAATCCTTAGGCGACGAATCGGAGTGATCCCACCGATCGCGGTCATCCTCGGAAGCGGATTCGATGAAATCGCGAGCTGTTTTCCATCGGAAGCCACCGTGCCATTCCGCGATCTGACGGGGTTTCCGCGCTTGAGCGTGGAGGGGCATAGGGGCCTTGTGATCAAGAGCACATTGAACCACGCGAACCTCCTGCTCCTGTGCGGTCGGTCGCATTATTACGAAGGCCACACGATGGACACCCTCACCTTCCCTGTCCGCGCGCTGGCGGCGGCGGGTGTGAAGATCCTTCTGTTGACGAACGCTGCGGGAGGCATCCATCCTTTGTTGCGCTGTGGAGATTTTATGGCGATCCAGGACCATATCAATTTCATGGGTGTGAACCCGCTGCGCAGCTCAAAAACAAGGGATGGAGACCGGTTTGTGGACCTCACCCAAACCTACGATATCGAGCTCCTCAATGCTCTGGTCAGCTCGGCGCGAGCGGAGCGAATCCGATGCCGCAAAGGGGTCTACATTGCGGTGAGCGGGCCATCTTACGAAACGCCGGCGGAAATCCGAGCCTTCCGACGGTTGGGCGCGGACGCTGTGGGGATGAGCACAGTGCCTGAGGCCATTGTAGCGAGGCAGTGCGGCCTCCGTGTTGCGGGTCTCTCATTCATCACCAATCAAGCGGCGGGAACAAACGCGCACCCGATCTCACACGATGCGGTGCTCCGCGAAGCGGGCTATCATTCGGATGAGATGGTGCGGCTGATGGCTTCGTTCCTGGGCCAACTCTCCTTGCAACTGCCAGCGAGAACCCACTCAGCGGATGATCTGAACTCAGTCAGCCCCACCCAGTCAGAATAGTTGGCACGAAGCAGATCTTCCTGTCAAAACTAGAAGTTTGAAGTATCCTCTCCACTCGAATGGATATCGCATCGCTCACAATCCTCGAAGCGGCTCCCTGGCCCGCGCTCCTGCTTGACAAGGAGGGTCAGATCATTATCGCCAACAAATCGGGGCGATCCTTGTTGGGAATCAGCCCCTTGGCACGGCCCACAATCCAGTCCCTCCTCTCAACGCCCGAAGGCAGTGACACGGTCGGAGTCTTGTTATCTCAACTCGAGTCGGCAGGAAGCCGTAGTCTCCTCAAGTCGCTACGAGTCAGAGCGGGTGCCTATCATCTCTATTCGCTCGCCTCCTCGACGGTCAACGTCGACGGGGATGTCTACCAGTTGTTGCAGTTATTCGCGGCTGTCGGTGAACCCCCTGCCATCAAACCGGAGGTCAAGCCAGAGGTCGCACCGGAGATGAAGCGGGAGCCTTCTCCATTGGAAAATTCAGTGTTTTTGAAGCAAAAACTGGATTGCGCGCTGCAGCTCACGAGAACCGTCTCGCTCGATTTTAACAACGCGTTGACGAGCATCCTTGGACACACCTCGCACCTCCTTGATCTGGCAGAGCCGAAACACCCCTGGAGAACCTCGCTTTTGGCGGTTGAGAAATCTGCGGAGCGC
This sequence comes from Akkermansia muciniphila, assembly GCA_945865375.1. Classification (GTDB taxonomy): domain Bacteria; phylum Verrucomicrobiota; class Verrucomicrobiia; order Limisphaerales; family F1-80-MAGS106; genus F1-80-MAGS106. The sequence goes on from CAMBEJ010000055.1 coordinate 6,787, forward strand.
GCCGCCGAAATCGCTCACGACCTCGCGGCATTCAGCCGCCAGGAGAAGGACACACGGTCGCATGTCGCTGGCAACATAAACACCCTCGTGCGGCAGACGGTGGATCTGCTGCAAAAGAGCCTTCCTCCAGGAGTCAAATGGAGGCTCGATTTGAAGAAAAAGCTCCTAGCCGCCGAATATGACGAGGCGAAAATGCAACAAGCAATCCTCAAGGTTTTGGACAACGCGGTACAAGCGGTCGGCGAAACAGGAACCATCAGCATCAGGACAACCAACGTTCAGATCGAGAACGATGATGCCGGAAAACCTTTCGGCATCCAGAGCGGCAGTTACGTTCGTATTGAGCTATCTGATGACGGGCCAGGAATACCCCATGAGATGCTCCCCCGTGTTTTTGAGCCTTTCTTTACGACAAAACCCAACCCACCCCACCGTGGGCTTGGTCTGACATGGGTTTACGGTATCGTCACAAATCACGGCGGACGCGTGGCCATTCAGAACGAACCATGCCGGGGCTGCTCCGTTAGCATCCACCTGCCCTCCCTTAAAACGCTGGTCACGGACACCCACGAACGAGACGAGGATCTAGAGCGGACCGGGGCTCATACAATCTTGATGGTCGACGATGAAGAAGTGCTCCTCACCATGGGCGAGACCATCCTGAGTTCTTACGGTTACTCAGTCCTGACAGCAACCAATGGGGAAGAGGCGCTCCGACTCTTTAAATCGTCGGCCGATTCCATCGACCTCGTGATCACGGACATCGTCATGCCGAACATGAGCGGCCGCGAGCTGATCGAAAAACTTCGCGTCCTCGCACCCGATCTCAAGATCATTTGTTCCTCGGGTTACGTGCCCCCCGCACACAAGCGACCAACGAATGGCACCGAGGAACAGAACTTTCTTCAAAAGCCCTTCACAAGTCGGGATTTGCTGAGAAAAGTGAAACAGGCCTTGAGCCGTTCTCCCTGACCCTAGAACTTCAGCATCCCCGCAGCGGCGGCGGTCACTCGCACGCCCCAACTCGGCAAAACCCCCAGTAACACCATGCCCGCCACGCACACCCAAAGGGCTGCTTTGACGGGTCGTGAAATCGGAATAGCGCTGAGCTCCTGATCATCCCGAGACCAGAAGATCGCCCGGACAACACCAAAATAGTAATAAACCGAGATCACGACCCCAACCACCGCAACACTCAATAAAACATAATAGCCTGGGTAAGAAACGGCCTGTTCGGCCGCGGCTTTCAACAATAGGAACTTGCCGAAAAAGCCCGCCAAAGGGGGAACGCCCGCCAGGGACACCATCGACAGCGACAGCACCGAAGCCAGGAGCGGGGATCGATTCCACAAGCCGGCAAGCTCCGAAATGTCCTCCGAGTCGTGGGTCTTGGAAACCACGCAAATCACGAAAAATGCCGCCACCACGGCGAACAGATAGCCGGCGAGATAATAAAGCACCGCAGAGGCGCCCGACAACGTTCCTACGCTAACGCCTATGAACAGATAACCCGCATTCGCGATGCTCGAATAACCCAGAAGCCTCTTCAGGTTCCTCTGCGGAATCGCGCAAAGGCTGCCATACAGAATCGTCAGTCCGGAGAGGATCATCAGGAGTCGCTCCCACGACAAGGCCACCTCCGGCGCGGCACCGTGCAACACCCTCAGGAGCAAAGCGAACCCCGCAGCCTTCGAGCCCACCGCCAGGAACGCGCTCGTCGGAGTCGGCGCCCCCTGGTAAACGTCAGGAACCCAGATTTGCATAGGCACCACCCCCACCTTGAAACCGAGACCCACCAGCACGAACAAAAAGCCCAGGACCGCAATCTTGCTCTCCTTCAACCGCGCCGATTGCTCGGCAATCTTCGTGAAGTTCATCGTGCCGGTGCTCCCGTAGATCAAAGCAATTCCATAAACCAGAATCGCCGAAGAGAGAGCGCCTAGGATCAAATATTTGACACCCGCTTCCAACGAAGCCACACGCGACCGCTGAAAACTTGCGAGAACATAAAACGTGACCGCCATCAACTCCAGGGCGACAAAGAGCAGGGTAAAATCGTTCGCCGAGGCCGCTGTCATCATGCCTGCAAGCGCAAACAGTGTGACCGCGTAATACTCGGTGATGCCTGCGGGAATTCGATCCGCAAACTCCACTTCCATCAGCAACACCAAGACCGCCGCGACGAGGAAGAAACGCTTGAAAAAAAGGGCGAAGGCATCCTGAACAAACAACCCCCCAAACGCGTGCACGGGAGCTCCTGGATCCACCATCTTAGAAAAGCTCAAAGCAAGAATCAAAGCGGTCACCGCCGCCGCCGCGTAGCCCAATCTGCGTTTGTGAACCGCCGGCGTCCACAGATCGATCAGCAGCAGACCCAGCCCAGTCAGGACCACCATGATTTCCAAAAATAGATACGAGACACTCATTTCTTACCGGATTATCGGGCGTCTATTCCCATTGCACAGAGAGCGATCCGACAGTTCAACGCGCCGCCACAGCCTCCCCGCGGGATGCGGCGATCACCGCTACGGACGGGCGCGATGGTTCATTTTTTCCCGCCAGCAACCGGGCCACTGCGGGCCGGATCTTGTCGGTCAGCAAACGGGGGACGATCCCGAACAAAACCAAGGATGCCAGCAACAAGACGAATGGCAGCTTCCGCCACCAGTGGGGAGCATCCACCAATTCCGCCCCTCCGACCGCCTCTCGGGCGGGCCCATGCCAGACAGCCCTGACAGCCCGGAGCATATAAACCGCCCCGACCACCAAACCGCCCCAGCATGCGGCCACGGTCGCCATGGGAAACACTTTCCATATTCCAAAAAGCACCATCGCTTCCCCCGTGAAATTGGCGAATCCGGGCAAACCGCACCCGGCCAACATCGCCATGATGGAAACCGTCCCCACAAATGGCATCGCCCTTAACAACCCTCCAAGACGGTCCATATCGAGGGTCTTGGTCGTTTGATACAGATACCCCGTCAATGCAAAACTCAAGGCGGCAAGCAATCCGTGGGCTACCATCACCATGACAGCCCCCGTAACCCCGACCAGGTTGAAGCTTGCGATGCCGAGGAACACGAAGCCCATGTGAGCCACGCTTGAGTTCCCGATCAACAGATTCAAATCCTTCTGGCGCATCGCCACGAGGCCACAGTAGAGAATATTTCCCAAACTCAACGCCACAAGCCAATGGAGCCAGCTCGCCGCCCCAACCGGAAGCATTGGCAAGGCAACCCGTATCAAACCATACAGACCGAACTTCTTCAAAACCCCTGCGTGCAACATCGACACCGCCGTCGGCGCCGAAGCGTAGCCCAATGGCGCCCATGTGTGAAATGGCCACAGAGAAACCAAAATTCCAAAGCCGAACATCAACCACGGAAAAATGAACCGCTGGGTGGGGGCCGAAAGAGGCCGATCCTTCAACTGCCTAGCCAGTTCAACCATGTCAAAAGTGCCCAAGCCTGAGTTGAGGTACAAGGCCACGAGCCCAATCAAGGCGATGAGCGCTCCCAAGCTTAAATACAAAGTGATCTTGAACGTGGCGTAGTTCTTCTCCGCCCCGCGCCCCCAAACACCAATCATGATGAAGGTCGGGACCAAAGCCAGTTCGTGGAAGAAATAAAAGAGGAACAAGTCGAGGGACGCAAACGCTCCAATAATCCCACCCGTCATGGTGAGCAACAAAATGTAATACTCCTTTTCGCGCTCCCGGATCTCCCAGGAGACACAGGCCGCTGCGAAAGCAACAATCACAGCCAGCAAAACCAACCCGATGTTGATCCCATCCACGCCGACGTGAAAATGAATACCGAGCGACGGCACCCAGGCAACTTTCTGAACAAACTGCATGCCTTCCTGGCTCGCATCAAAGCGGGCGAAGGTCACCAAGCCCACGATCAAGGAAACAAATGTTGCCATCAGAGCCACCAACCGCGCGACGAACCGGTAGTTCCGGGGCAGAAAAGCCAGGCCGGCAGCCGCCACGAGAGGCAAAAATATGATCAGCGTCAACGGGGACATGTCAGTGGATCCTCCATTTAGTGCAAAACAAGCGTGTAAAACAACATCCAAGCCACCCCCAGCACCAGGAAGAAAGCATAAGTTTGCAGGTTCCCAGTCTGCGCCAGTCTCAGGGCCCGTCCCACCAACTCGGTCGTGCCGTGTGCTCCACGAACCATCAGCCCCGCGATGATCCAGCGGTCTATCCACTCAGCCGCCGCGGCCATGGCGTCCTGGGTGAACCGCACGAGTGCGGCGTAAATCTCGTCGAAGTAAAACCGGTCCTTCATGGCCCTCGACAACCAGCCCAGCTTCGCTGGCAAGGGATCTTCCTTCGCGCCCCAGTAGTACGAATACGCCGCCGTCACACCCAGCATAAAAGCGAGCATCCCGAGAAAAGCGGGTCCAGGCGAATGACTGAATGGTTCGAACAATGCGGTGAGTCCGGATCCTCCAGGATGCCCTTCTCCACCGGAACCGAACTGTGCGGCCAGATGACCCGGAATCCCAGCAAGCCCCGCGATCACACTGGGCACCGCTAAAACGATCAACGGCCATGTCATGATCCCAGGCGATTCATGGGCGCGCTCAGCCGCTCCAGTCCTGGCCTTCCCAAAAAACACGACAAGAACCAGCCGGCTCATATAAAAGGTCGTCAACCAGGCGGTTGAAATCGCCAGCAAAAACAGGAGCGTGTTGTGTTCGAAAGCCTGGGCAAGGATCGCGTCTTTGCTATAGAACCCGCTGAACGGTGGCACGCCGCAAAGGGCCAGCGCGCCGATTAAAAATGTTTTGGTCGTCACCGGCAGGTGATGGCTGAGCTGGCCCATTTTCCAAATATCTTGTTCGTGGTGCATCGCGTGGATCACCGAACCGGCACCCAGAAACAGCAAGGCTTTGAAAAACGCATGCGTCACAAGATGAACCATCGCCGGGCCAGGCCCTCCCAACCCAACCGCCATCACCATCATTCCCAACTGCGAGAGTGTTGAGTAAGCCAGGATCCGTTTGATGTCATCCTGCTGAACCGCAATCAAAGCAGCCAACAACGCGGTGCCGGCTCCTATCCAAGCGATAATTTGCAACGCGTGAGAACCTGGCAGGTCGAGGATGAAGAAAACTCGGCACAACATGAAGACCCCGGCCGCCACCATCGTCGCCGCATGAATCAGCGCGCTGACAGGGGTCGGTCCCTCCATCGCATCCGGCAGCCACACGTGCAGCGGAAACTGCGCGGACTTGCCCACGGCACCGCAAAACAGCAGCAACCCTGCCACCGTCGCCGCAGCTCCCAGTGCCCCTGGATTCGCTCTCAACTGCGTCTCCAACGCCTCGAACCGCACGGTTCCAAGAAGCCCCCACACCATCAAAATTCCCAGCAAAAAACCAAAGTCCCCAACCCGGTTCGCCAAAAACGCCTTCTTGCACGCGTCCGCGGCCGACGCCCGCTCGAACCAGAACCCAATCAGCAGATAGCTGCTGACCCCCACCAATTCCCAAAACACAAACATCTGCACCAGATTGTTCGAAACCACGATCCCCAACATCGAAAACATGAAAAGGCTCATCGACCCGAAGAATCGGGAAAACGAGCGGTCGCCATGCATGTAGCCAAAGGAGTAGACATGGATCGCGCTGCCAACCCCGGTCACCACCAAAAGCATCAGACCGCTGAGCGCGTCAAATTTGAAACCCAGGTCCACCTTCAGGTCGCCCACGTCGAGCCACGAAAGCGACAGTTCAAAGCGCTCAAAGGCGCAAAACAAAACCAGGCTCACCACGAACGCGAGCAAGCAGGCACCGATCGAGATCTGAGCGCTCAGACGGTCGTCCTTCCTAGTGACCAGGGTGATCAGCCCCGCCGCCGCGAGCGGGGCGAACAACACAATCCAGGCAATGTTTTGCAGCATCATCCCTCGTTAAAGTTTCAGCGAAGTGAGATCCTCGACGTGCGCCGACTGGCGCTTGCGAAACAGGGCGACGATCAGGGCCAGCCCGACGGCCACTTCAGCCGCGGCAACGGTGATGATAAAAAACACCAGAACCTGGCCATCCAGATTTCCGTTAAAACGCGACATCGCCACCAGAGCAAGATTGGCCGCGTTCAGCATCAGCTCCAAAGACATGTAGATCACCAGCAGATTTCGCCGGGCAACCACCCCAATCAACCCGATGCTGAACAACAGGAAGCTGACGACCAAATAATGCTCCAGTCCCGCGTGCATCATTTCAAATCCCTCTTGCTCAGTAAAATCACGCCCACCATCGCCACCAACAACAACACCGACAAGAGCTCGAAAGGCAGGACGTATTGGTTAAAGAGCAGCCTGCCGAGCGGACGCGTCGCCCCGTCAACCTCCACAACCACCGCCCCAGGTCCCATTTTCGAGCGCGACAGTGAAAAAATAAACACACCCGCGATGGCCGCGACGGAAGCCCCGCCGGAGACCAATCCAAACGCCTTGATCCGACGTTGCTGCTCCTCTTTGATATCGAGAAGCATGATGACGAACAAAAACAACACCATCACAGCTCCCGCATAAACCAGGATCTGAACGGCTGCCAGGAAGAAGGCATGCAACAGCACAAAAAGCCCCGCCATCGACGTGATGGTCAGGACGAGGAACATCGCTGAAGTCACTGGGTTGCGGCTGAAAGGGTTCGCCACCACCAAAGTGCCACAAAGCAACGTGAGCGCAGAGAAGAGGTAGAAAAAGAAATCCTGCATCGTCACTGCCTTTCCTCCGGCACCGGGAAGGTTTCCTGCTGCTCTGCTTCCTGGGCCTTATGCTTCCATTTCATGATGGGGTCGTTATGCACCCCTCCCAGGGCCAGCAGCTTTTCCTTGTTATAAATCATCTCCTTCCGGCTTTGGCCGGTCAGCGAATAATCTTTCATCAGAAAAATCGCCTCCTCGGGACAGACCTCCTGGCACAACCCGCAAAAAATGCACCGCAGCATGTTGATCTCAAACTCGCGCGGACGTTTCTCCACGTTCCCCGCCTCCGTTTGGACATCAGGCCCCGGGGGCGTGATAGAAATCGCCCTGGGTGGACACACAAACTCACAAAGTTGACACGAAACACACTTGGTTCGCCCCTCCTGATCCTTGACCAGATAGGGGGCACCCCGGTATCCAGGGGGCACCGACCACTTCTCCTCGGGATACTGCATCGTCACTTTCTTTTTGAAAAAGTGCCGAAGCGTCACCTTGAAGCCGCTCGCGATGGCCGGAAGATACATCCGCTCCCACCAACTGAGTTCTTTGCGGTTCACTATCATGGTTTCATCCTGCGAGTTTGCATCAGTGCATCACCCACAACACGATGGCGGTCAGAAGAATATTCGCCAAAGCCATGGGTATAAATCGCTTCCAGCCTATGTCCATCAGTTGATCATAACGGAATCGAGGGAGCATCCACCGAACCCAAATGAACAACGTCATCAGAATTCCTATCTTGCCCACAAAAATGCCGATGTGAATGAATCCCCCAACCAGGGAGGATGCAGGCTGATCCAGCCCGAAAATCGGAAGCGTCCAGCCGCCGAAAAATAATGTGACCATCATCGCCGATGAGGCGATCATGTTCGCGTACTCACCCAGAAAAAACAGGAGGAATTTCATGGAGCTGTATTCCGTATGGTAGCCCCCCACCAGCTCCGTCTCCGACTCTGGCAGATCGAAAGGAAGACGGTTGGTTTCCGCGAACGCCGAGACAAGGAAGATCGCAAACGCCAAGGGCTGCTTGAACACGAGCCAAGCACCGCCAGCTTGATAGGCAATCACGTCTCCCAGGTTCAAACTCTCCACCAACATGAACAGGGGCACCACCGACATCCCCATGGCTATTTCATAAGAAATCATCTGGGCGCTCGCACGAATGCCGCCCAAAAAAGGATACTTCGAGTTCGATGAATAGCCCGCCAATACGATCCCATACACACCCAGCGAAACGATGCCAAAGGTGTAGAGAATCCCTACATTCAGGTCGGCGATCACCATTTTCTCGGACCCCAGACGCGACCCGAATGGAATCACGGCGAGCGTGAGAAATGCCGGAATCACCGTGATCGCGGGGGCCAACCAAAAATAGACTTTCCGCACGTGGTTGGGGGTAAAGTCCTCTTTGAGCATCGTCTTAACCCCATCCGCAAGCGGTTGGAGCAGCCCGAACGGACCCACCCTATTGGGTCCGATCCGGTCCTGAATCCAAGCCGACACCCTCCGTTCCGCCAGCACCGACGCACCGATGAGGGGCAACACCGCGACAAACACACAGAGCACCTTGAGAATGCTGAACAGCAGAAACTGCTGCGTCTGGGTGAGGTTGTTGATAAGTTCCATGCGAGCGTTCTCCTCAGATCAGATTTGAACCGTTGCTCCCGTGTCACCAAGCGAAGACCACGTGAGACCCGCTAGGGCCGGAATTTCCTTGGCCATCTGATTGAAAGATCCTTCAACACTCCGCGCCGGTTGTGGAGCTCCAAGCAGCCCGAGCAGTTCCATCAGAAACTCGATCTCCGGCCTCGCGTCCTCGCGTGGCTCCAAGGCTTTCAAAAATTTTTGCAGCCGCCCGTTGACGTTCACGAAACTCCCCATCTTCTCCGCCGGCGCGCAACCGGGCAACAGGTAGTGCGCCAGCCGCGTCGTCTGGTTCGGCAGAATGTCGCTGACCACCAGCAAATCCAGACGCTGGAGCATCTCCGCCGAAATACCGTGACGCGTCACGTCCTCCCCAAACACGATCAAAGTCCGGATCGACCCCGACCGGATCCCGTCCGCAATCCCCGCAAGTTTCATCCCGAGCAGAGGTCCGCAAATCCCCGTGAGCCGAGCGCCGTTGCTGTTCGGGTTCTTGTCTGCGCTCACCAGCAGCCTGTCCCCTTCCCCAACTCGCGGGATCGAATCGCTCTCGGCTCCAAGTCGTGTGGCGATCTTCTTCAGCCAATACAGCTCCTCGTTGGTCTGCCGCGCGCTCGCAATGATGGCGACCGTACCCGGCCTTGCCGTCCTCAACCCCTCTGCCACTTCCCTGGCGCCACCCGTCCAAGTGCAGGCTTTCAGCCGGCTCCCTCCAAGCCTCGTCAGCCGGTCCTCGCGACCAATCCACTTATAATTTAATCGGCCCGCATCGCACATCCATGACGAGTTGACCGCGTCGTTTTCGCGTGGCTCAAGGCGGTACACCTTCTCTTCACGCGAGCTCACCACAACGTTGCAGCCCGTCCCGCAGCTCGTGCATAGACTCTTGGTCTCGCGGAGAAACCACACCCGCATCTGGAATCGAAAATCCTTGGACGTCAACGCCCCTACAGGACAGATATCCACGGTGTTCAGTGTGTAGTTGTTGTCGAATTCACGGCCAGGAAACGCCGCCAGCGTGTTGTAGCTGCCGCGATTCACAAAACCTAGGGCGTCGTCACCGGCGATGTCTCGAGTAAACCGAACGCACCGCGAACACAGAATACAGCGCTCGTCGTCCAGCATGATCCGGGGCCCAAGATCCACCTGCTTCGGCTTATGTACTTTGGCTTCCACAAACCGGCTTGTGGCCTGCCCGTGCTGCATCGAATACTCCTGCAGCTTGCACTCTCCCGCCTGATCGCAGATCGGACAATCCAAGGGATGGTTGATCAACAAGGATTCCAGCACCGCCTCTCGCATTTGTTTTGTCGCCGGCGAATTTGGATAAATCTCCATCCCGGGGCTGATCGCAGTCGCGCATCCGATGGCGCCTCGTGGGGTCCCGGGCTCGTAAGGGAGCACCGATTTCGCGATCTTGGGCGTGCCATCCTCGTTCAGGATGGGTTTCCGATCCGGCCCCATCATGGGTGTCCCGAACTCAACAAGACACATGCGGCAGTTGCCCGCGATCGGGAGTTTGGGATGATAACAATAATGAGGAATCTCGACGCCAGCCTGCTGGCAAGCTTGAAGCATCGTCGTGGGCTGCAGCTTGCCCTGCCAGTCCGGCATCATCTTCGGCACCTCCACATCGCGCCCATCGATCTGGATCCTGATCTTCTCAACGAGCGTAGCCGCGAGAGGCACCGGTTTGGTTTGCGTTGGAGTTTCGTTTGACACGATCGGTTTTGAAATGGCGCTCGCCCCTCCTTGTCACTGGCCGGATGCGCCTCCCGCAGTTCCCGCGCCCGCTCTCGCTGCCTCCTGCTCGGCCCCACGGGTTTCAAACTCGTCCTTGAATTTTTTGACAAAGCTCAACACCGGCCAGGCGCACGCCTCGCCAAACGCGCAGATCGTCCGTCCTTGGATGTTCTGGGCAATGTGGAGCAGATAGTCCGCGTCTTGTTTGCGTCCCTGCCCATTCGAAAGCCTGTCCAGAGCCTTGCTCATCCAAAGCGACCCTTCGCGGCACGGAGTGCATTGACCGCAGCTTTCATGCGCATAGAACTCGCTCACGTTGCTCAGCGTATCCACCATGCTCCGCGTGTCATCCAGCACGATGATTGCCCCGGAGCCGGACATGGTGCCCGCCGACTGCAACGAATCAAAGTCGTAGGGCAAATCTAGAAGATCCACATCCGTGGCCACCATTTGCCCATCCGGTGGCTTGCGCTTCAACTTGAATTTTTCTCCAGCCTTCAAAACCTTCGAGGAGGATCCCCCCGGTATGATCGCCTTCAACCGCCGCCCCTCGCGCAGGCCCTGCCCAAAGTTCTCGTGAAATATCAGCTCTCCCACCGATGCCTTCCCGACTTCAACCTCGTAATATCCTGGCCTCTTGACATCCCCGCTCAAACTGACAATGCGAGTCCCTGTGTTGTTCGGTGTCCCTAACCTGGCGTAATCCGCACCGCCCATAGACACGATGTGCTTCACGGCACACAGGGTCTCCACGTTGTTCACAATCGTCGGACACATGTAGAGCCCGAGCACCGCAGGAAAATAAGGCGGCTTGATCCGCGGATAAGCCCGCTTGCCCTCGAGGGATTCGATCAATCCAGTTTCCTCGCCGCAAATGTACGCCCCGGCGCCCCGGTGGACGTGAATTTCCAAATCGTAGCCGGCACCCAAAATGTTCTTCCCCAGGAATCCCCGGGCGCGCGCCTCCTTGAGCGCGTGGTTCAATATTTTCGCACCCGCCGGAAACTCCCCGCGGATGTAGATGTAGGCGAGCTTCACATCGTTGGCCCAGCAGGAAATGATCATCCCCTCGATGAGTTGATGAGGATCCTTATGCAAAATTTGGCGGTCCTTGAAAGTCCCCGGCTCCGATTCGTCCGCATTGCATATCAAATAGATCGGCTTTCCGCTCCGTCGGTCCACCAAGGACCATTTTATACCGCACGAAAAACCCGCCCCTCCACGGCCCCGCAAACCGGAGAGCTTCACGTCCTCCCGGATCTGTTCTTGCGGCGACATCTTCTTGCCGTCCGGCAGATCTCTGGGGATCATTGCGAGAGCCTTTCGCAGCGCCTCATAGCCGCCATGGCGCGTGTAACACTCGACGTCCGGAGTGTAACCCGGCGCATCCGCGTGTTTTAAAATCAATCGATGCTCTTGCGGCATAGCGGTTGCTTGACTCTCAAAATGAAATCACTAATTTAGCTGCCGCATCGGACTGCCCGATGGTGTAACGGTAGCACAACAGACTCTGAATCTGTTTGTCATGGTTCAAATCCATGTCGGGCAGCCATTGCGTTTTTTTCGTATTCTGCACAGGGAGATTTTCAAGTCGCACGGCATCCCGCGAGGATCTGTTCTGCTTTCTCCACCGTCACCTGCTCGTGGAAGGTCTCGTTGACCATCACAACCGGTGCCGTCCCGCAACTCGCTAGGCACTCGACAAATTCCACTGTGTAATGCCCATCCGAAGTCGTTTGCGGCCCGTGCTTATGGGGGTCCAACCCCACCCTCTTGCAGAAAAAAGTCCGGACCTGGTGGGCACCGGCCAGAGCGCAGCTCAGCGTGCGGCACACTTTAATCTGATGTCTTCCCAATGGCTCTTGGCGGAACATGGGATAAAATGTGACGAGCTCGTGCACATTGATCGGCTGCAGCCCCAGCTTGCTGGCTGTCCACTCCACCGCGTCTTTGGAGATGAATCCAAAGTGTTCCTGCAACGCATGCAGGAACATGAGCGACGCGCTCCGCCTCTGCGGATAATGCGTGGTCAACTCATCCAGCTCAGCTTCTAATTGGGATGGAACTATAAAGCTCACACTTCAACAAATTCAATAGCGCTTCGTGTCGTTCGGGCTCCGCCCTAGCGGTCGCATTCACCCATCACAAAATCGATCGAGCCCAGGATGGCCACCACATCGCTCATCATGTGGCCCGGCAAAATTCGCGGCATCACGCTCAGGTTGGCAAAGGATGGAGCGCGAATCTTCAGCCGGTGCGGGGTCCCTCCACCCCGGCTGCAGATATAAAATCCGAGCTCGCCCTTAGGGTTTTCCGCCCCAAAATAGATCTCACCGGCAGGCGCGTTCACGCCCTGGGTCACCAGCATGAATTGGTGGATCAATTCCTCCATCCGAGTCAACACTTTGCCCTTCGGCGGCAGCACGGTCTTGCCATCAGGCACGTTCACCGGCTCCCCAATCCTATTGTCCGCCCCGCCAGGAAGTTTGTCGAGACACTGGTGCAGGATCCGCACGCTCTGCCGCATTTCCTCCATCCGGACCAGATAACGATCGTAACAATCCCCCACAGTCCCAATCGGAACTTCAAATTCAAGCTGGTCGTACACCAGATATGGCTGCTGCTTCCGCAAATCATGATCCACACCGCTCCCACGCAAATTCGGGCCGGTAAGCCCGTAGTCGATCGCCACCTCCCGGGGTATCACACCCACCTCCCGGGTGCGGTCCACAAAGATCGGATTCCTGGTGAGCAATTTTTCGCTCTCGTCAAAATTAACCACCACCTCGTCCAGAAACTTGCGGCACTGGCCCACCCATCCCGACGGGAGATCCCGCGACAACCCCCCGATCCGTGTGTGCGAGGTCGTAAACCGCGCGCCCGTCATCGATTCAATTAAATTATAAATCTTCTCGCGTTCCGTGAATGTGTGAAGGAAAACCGTCAGCGCCCCCACGTCCATCGCAAACGCCCCCAAACCCAGCAAATGGGCAGAGATCCTCGCCAACTCGCAAGAAATCACCCGGATATACTGGCACCGAGGCGGGAGTTGCTTGTCGATGCCCATCAACTTTTCGACCGCCAAGGCGTAGGCCACATTGTTCGCCAGCGGGGCGAGGTAATCCAGACGGTCCGTGTAGGGAATGAACTGGGTATAGGTCATGTTCTCAGCGATTTTTTCATCGCCCCGATGCAAATACCCAATGTCCGGAACCGCTTTCGTAATGATCTCTCCATCCAATTCCAGAAGAATCCGCAGAACTCCGTGGGTCGAAGGGTGCGAGGGCCCCATGTTCAGGACCATCTTTTCTCCCTGCAACTCCGGGAGCCGATCTGCTTGATCCGGGCTTTTTCCAATCCCTTCAAACACTTCTTGAGCTCTCCCGCCGGGCTCCCGAATCTGAATTTGTTGCACGCTTGCCATGGCGGTTTCAAGTCAGGTTTGCGGAGACCTTGACCGGGGCTCGCGCGCCATGCTGTCCCGGCCACCCGCGAGGGTCACAAAAGGTCCCCCATCAAGCGGCGCAGGCTTCGTGAACGCCACCTCCGGCATGGCCGTGCTCTTGCCCGCCAATGGAAAATCCTTCCTCAACGGGAAGTAAGGGTAACCCTCCCACATCAAAATCCGGCGCAAATCAGGATGGCCCGAGAATCGAATCCCCATCATGTCGTAGATCTCTCGCTCATACCAATTCGCCGTCTTCCAAACATCCGAAACCGTAGGCAACTCCCCCTGTTCCTCACTCACATAGGTTTTTAGCCGCAGATGGCACAAGTGCCCGTAACCATACAGCTCGTAGACCACCGCAAAACGGGGATCCTCCCCGTAGTTGTCAACGCTCGACAAATCCACCAGAAAATCGAATCCGAGGCTTTTCTTCGCGAATCCACACACCGCCGCGATCTTTTGCGAATCCCGGAGTTCGAGGGTCCATTCTCCTCGAAACTCAGTGCCCTCCCCAAGGAGACCGCTGAAATGCTCCTTTAATTGCCGAGCCAGATCCGCTTCGGTTTGTTTTACCCTATCACTCATGGCATCGCTTTGTGTCGCTCCTCTCCCTTCAACTCGACGCCGGAATCGCCATCGACTCCGGTTGCGTCACCTTTTTCTGAAAGGCTATTAATGGCTCCTTCTGTATCTTCGCCTGGAGCTTGATCAAGGCGTCCAACAACGCCTCAGGCCTCGGCGGACACCCTCCTACGTACACGTCCACGGGGATGATGGTATCCACGCCCTGCAACACCGCGTAGCTGCGATACATCCCCCCTGTCGAAGCGCACGCCCCCATGGCGATCACCCACTTTGGCTCCGGCATCTGATCGTAAATTCTCTTCACCGCCAAAGCCATTTTATACGTGACCGTGCCAGCCACGATCATGAGATCGGATTGCCTGGGTGAAAACCGCATCACTTCCGAGCCAAACCGCGAGATGTCGAACCGACTCGCCCCGGCCGCCATCAATTCAATCGCACAACACGCCAATCCCATCGGCATCGGCCACAACGAGTTCTTTCGAAACCAGTTCAGCACCGCGTCCGCCTGAGTGATGATCACCTCACCCTCAATTTTGGAATTGTAACCGATCTCTGTGTTGGTCCGCATAATGGAATCCCCATCTCCCCCGCAGGAGGCAAGATGCGAACCTAGCCACACCCCAAAAGGCAGGCAAGTTGAATTTGTGATTTTTTTCACAAAGTCCCCTAAACAAGTTCATACAATGTTTATAACACATTTACTAATAAGCCATTACACATAGCAATTTGGAGTCGATATCGACGTTTTTTCAACGAAATCTCTTCTCCGTTATCGATGGATGATCTCTTCCAAACCGACCGGCTATTTCCAACCCCAAGCCAATCCGCCGCGCACAGTGACCCCCCATCGGCTAAGCCTACTCGTGGGTAAACGCCATCCAACCCGAATGAAAAGTTTCTGTCCCCACGGTGGCCCCACGGTGGCAACGGTGTCTGTCCCCAAGAGTTCCTCCCATGGAAATCTGGTTGAAAACTTACGCAATCGAGATCAGAATGGGCAAATGAATTCAGTATTTCGTGGGCCCGTGTTCGTCGTGCAGGACAACATCGACACCGACCAAATCATTCCGGCGCAATACCTTAACCTTATTCCAACGATCGCTGAAGAGTACGAAAAACTGGGCTCTTACGCCCTGTGCGGACTGCCCGATTCTCTCTACCCTACAAGATTCGTGCAGGAGGGAAGTCTTGATTCGGCTTATCCCATCGTGGTTGCGGGAAAAAACTTCGGCTGTGGTAGCTCCCGAGAGCACGCCCCTGTCGCTCTTGGCTCCGCCAACAACCACGTCGTGCTGGCAGAGAGTTATGCCCGGATTTTTTTCAGAAATTGCGTGGCTACAGGCGAGGTCTATCCGTGTGAGATCCAGGACAGGCTTTGTTCGATCCTCAAAACTGGAGATGTGGTTCGCGTTGACTTGGATGCCTCCACGGTCACCGTGGAGGCCACCGGCAAGGTTTATCCATTCAAACCCCTCGGCGAGGTCCGGCCGGTGATCGATGCCGGAGGTTTGTTTAACTATGCCCGCAAGAACGGGATGATCGCTGCGTGACCGCGTTTTCTGTATTGTAAGGGGTAGGGATGCTCGTGGTGGTCTTTGGGCTGTATCGGATCCGGCTCCAGCAGGAGATAGACGCAGAACAGGACTTTTCGCGCAGTGTCCGCGCTCTCGAACGCGAACTCACAGAACAGCCATCGTAAGATTCTGGTTCAGTGCATCTGGACGGCGCAGCAGCCGATGCCGCCCCTGTAGTAGTTGAATTGAACATTCGGATGCCCTGCCAGGACGGACATCGGTACGGAGGTGTCCGCAAGCCCTTTGGAAATCATGAACGCTGTCAGTCTCTGGCCAAACGGATTGTCGTGGTTGCCCGCATGCCAGATGCTTACTTTTTCGGCGCGCCAAGTTTCGAGAGGACCCACGCTGATGGCTTGAGTGGGTACCATGGAGATATTCCCGCCCCCGGAAGTGCGCGCATTTTGAGCGATCGTCAGAGGGTGCAGTTCAACAACCCGAGTCGCTAATTGTCTAAATTCCGCGGAGCTCGGCGGGGACTGCTTCCACTCTCCGATCCTGCGCACGGGATCGTTGAAAGCCCAATGTTTGACATCCCCCTGGCCTCCTTGCATCACCGCGCAACGCGCGGTTTCCCAACTTCTACGGTAGGCACGGGTGTCGGCTTTGGGAAAATGAAGGTTTTCCTCAGGCATCGCCAAACGAGGATCGATGAGGTTGAAGCAGAGTTCCCTGTCCGCGCGTTCAAAGGAAAGCGGGTGGGTCACAGCCACTTCCTGATCCCCAACGCACCACTCGTCCATCCCCCAAAAATGCGCGTCTTTCAGACAAACGCCGAGCTCGTTCACCAGACGCGCCACAAGGGGGAGTTGCTCTGTCGGCCCGATCGGGCCGCATATCCCCACCGGATTGTCAGCCGTTGAAAGCCGCCACGCAGCGATGTATTCAAGGGCTTCGGCGAGATAAAAATCCTCTATCGTGTCGTACATCACCACTCGGAAGCCAGGTCGCGAAAGCTGCGCCAGATCCTTTTCGGACAACCGCGCCGCATCCTCGATAAGATCGGCATCCAAGGTGGTATAATCCCACCACTCAGGGGCCACTGAACTCAGTTTTCTTGACATGATTATAAACCTGGAAAGAGCAATTGAATTAACCGCAAAGAACGCAGAGAACGCAAAGTCAAGCACTTGTGGAATTCTAGCAGAGGAGTGAACCTCATCTGCGCGGTGATGCTTTGAAGAATCATCGTTTTTCGCAACCCATTCCCTATGTGTTCTTTGCGATCTTTGCGGTTAAATGAACTGCCGGATTAAGATAAAACATAAGGCTGATAGAACATGAGCCTAAAGAAGGCGCACTGGTTGGCGAGCCTTTTTGCAGCAGTCCCCATCTTGGTCGGCAAAGATTGGGGTAGACCTCCAGGTCTGCCAGTCGCGGAGGCCTCTGGCACCGCACGGGGTGGGACACTCCGCGACCCGGGGTCACGGAACTCGCGCCGGAAGCACCTGCACCGTCAGCGACGACGCGGCGCTCGCCGACCGATACACTCGCTGCGTCGCCTTGCGAAAGTCCTCAGGCTTGGCGGTCGGGATCGTGACAAAAGTCTGCGGATTGCGATCCACCAGCGGGAACCAAGTGCTCTGCACCTGCACCATCACGCGGTGGCTCCGGCGGAAAGTGTGGCAGACGTCGGGTATCGTGAACTCCACTTGAGTCACCTTGCCCGGTTCGAACGGCTCGGGCTTTTCGAAGCTCTTGCGAAACTTCCCGCGCATCACGTCGCCGCGCACGAGCTGTTGATAGCCCCCCATGCGGATGTGCGCTGGATTCGGATCTGGATCCGGAAAATCACCGTGGTATACATCGATCAGCTTCACGATCCAATCCGAGTCTGTGCCAGTGGTTGAGACGTGCAGTGTCGCCTTCAAAGGACCGGCAAAAGTGATGTCTTCCTCGAGCGGTTCGGTCTCATAGACGAGCACATCGGGCCGCGCCGCCGCGAAGCGCTGGTCATGTAACGGATACGAGCGCGGGTAGCCTGTGGTCACTTCCAGTGTGAACGGAACGGGCTTCGCCGGATCGCTCATGTATTCGTCGAACGCCTCCGACGCCTCGCTCGGCGGATCAAAGGCCAACACGCCGCCCGGACGGAAATAGAGCGTGCGCGCGAACACCTGCTTGGGCGGCCACGAGTCGAACCGCCGCCAACGATCCGTGCCTGTCTCGAAGATAAGCGCCTCAGTCGCGGTGTAATTGGTGTCGCCCTTCAGGAAATGGCGGAAGAATGGCAGTTCGATCTTCTCACGATAGAACGCCCCAGTTTTCGCGTGAAACTTCACGTCGCCCAGCGTTTCACCGTCCTTGCGCCCCCAGTCACCGTGCGCCCACGGACCCATCACCAAGATGTTGGTGATGCCGGGATTCATCCTCTCAGTCCATCGATACGTCTCCAGCGGACCGAACAGATCCTCGCCATCGAACCAGCCTCCGACCGTCATCACTGCGCAATGAATGTTCTTCAAATGCGGACGGATGTTCCGCGCCTGCCAGTAGTCGTCGTACGTCGGATGCGCTAGAAACTCAGTCCAGACAGGCACCGCACCTTTAAAGTGCTTCGCCTCTGAGTTCGCGAGCGGCCCCATGCGCAAAAAGAAATCATAACCGTCAGGCGTCCCGAAAACGAAGCGTCTGCCCTCGTCGCGCAGCGGGTCCTCGGATTTCACCTCAAACGAATGGAAGAAGGCGAAGTTTTGGGATAGGAAAAACGCGCCGTTGTGGTGGACGTCGTCTCCCATGAACCAGTCGCTAATGGGCGCTTGCGGCGACGCGGCCTTGAGCGCGGGGTGGGAGTCGATCATGCCCATCGACGTGTAAAAACCCGGATACGAGATACCAAACATGCCGACTTTCCCGTTGTTGCCGGGCACGTTTTTAACGAGCCAATCAATCGTGTCCCAGGCATCCGAGCTTTCGTCGAACTCTTTAGGTCCTTTACCGGGATTGAAAGGCCGGACGTGCTGATACACCCCCTCGGAGGCGTAACGCCCGCGGACGTCCTGCGTGACGAGAATGAACCGGTCCTTGGCGAGTGCCTCGAAGGAGCCACCCGCGTTTGAGCTGTAATTGTCTGGCCCGTAGGGTTTGAGAGCGTAGGGGGTTCGCGTGAGCAAGATGGGCCAGGCCTGCGAATCGTCCTTCGGCACAAAGACGCGCGTGAAGAGACGCGCGCCGTCGCGCATTGGAATGCGATGCTCGTATTTCGTATAATGCTCGGCGATCCATGCAGCGGTGGCGTCCTCCTTCTTTTCACCAGCCAAAGTGGCCGGGCGAGCGATCAGGAAGGCGAGCAGAAAGATCCAGACGATGAGTTGAGGAGGGCACATGGGTTTGATACCGGTATAATTGACAGGAGCTATAAACAAGTAGGGAACTTCAGCTCTTTCTAAGTTTCCCGTAGCGCGGCGGCGATGGGCAAGCGGGCGGCGCGCATGGCCGGAAACAATCCTCCCAGAAGTCCGATGATGGCGGCCCAAACGATGGCGTTGATCAGCAGCGACGGTGTCACTGTGAACGCGAAGGCGACTTGGCTGAATGTTTGCCAGTTCATGGTGGAGGCCTGGAATCCGTTGAACGCGAAGTAGGCGCCGACCGCGCCGAATGCCCCGCCCATCAGGGCGAGGCCGAGTGACTCAAACATCACTGAAACCACCACGGGCCCAGCACCAAACCCCAGAGCCCGCAGGGTGGCGATCTCGCGTGTCCTCGCACTGACCGCGCTGTACATGGTGTTGAGCGCGCCAAACAATGCGCCCAATGCCATGAGAGCGGCAATGAACACGCCGATGCTGCGGATAAACCCCGTGACGGAGGTCGACTGTTCCGCGAGATATTCCGACTGCCGCAAGACCTTCACCTTGAGTCGCGGATCGGCGGTCAGCGAGTCTTTGAATGCCGTGAAAGCGCCCGCTGAACTCAGCTTTGCGTAGACCGATTGAAACGAGGAACCTCGGTTGTAAGCGGGTTGGAGCACGGCGGCGTCGGTCCAGATCTCAGACTCAGCCAGCCCGCCCCCGGCGGTGAAGATCCCAACGACATCCCAATCGTTCTGGCCGACACGGATTTTCCTGCCGAGGTCCAACCCGGAAAACGCGCGGGCGGCACCCGCGCCCACCATGACCTCATTCTTGCCGGGCTCGAAAGCTCGCCCTTGGATGACTTTGAGGTTGCCGCGCACGGAGATCGCCGCTTTTTCAACCCCACGAAGCGGCACATTCGCGGAGGTGTGCGTGGAGCGTTTTGGCAGATCGATAATGACGAACAACTCGGCCGAAGCCAAAGGGCCATCGAGCTGGCGCGCCACGCCGGGTGCATCCGCGATAACCCGGACATCGTCGCGGTCCAATCCGCTGCTCATCTCGCTGTCCGCGCCGCTCCTGAGGACGAGGGCGATATCATCTGCTCCGGAGGAAATGACGGCCTTTCGAAACCCCTCCGCAATAGAGAGGAATCCCACCAGCACCGCCACCACCCCGGCAATGCCCACGGCCGCGGCGGCGGATGAACCCGCCCGCATGGGGAGGCTGCGAAAGTTGAAGAGCGAAACGGCGAGGACCTGCGAGAACCAGTTGATGAGTTGTGTCATGTGGGATTTGTCAATCGTTCGCTGATCGATAGGGCGGATCGACCCGATAGCTTGTCGCCTTCATTCCGAGTTGCGCTTGTGCCCAAAGGGCGCTTCATCCCTGCCTCCTCAACGCCACGGCGATCTGGAGACGCATGGCCTGGACGGCTGGCAGCAGTCCCGCCACCAGACCTAGGGCACCGACCAAGCCGACCCCAATCAGGACATCACGCGGCGGCAGGTAGAAGACTGGCAAGATCGACGGTGCCGGGCTGCCGTTGGCTGCCACCAGCCAAGCCAAGCCGAGGCCGGCCAGGCCACCTGCGGCCGTGATGACCATGGATTCCGCGAGCACAAGAGCCAGCACGAGCTCATTCGTGAAGCCCATCGCCTTCAGCACGCCCAGCTCTTCGGTTCGCTCCCTCACGGCCTGGGCCATGGTGTTCCCAGCCACAAGCAGGATCGTGAAAAACACGGCGCTCAAAATCGCGATCAGCATTTTGCCGATGTCGCCGACCTGTTGCGCAAATCCCTGTGCGAAGGCGCCCTCGGGTTCAGTCTTGGTTTCATAGGGTGAGTTAGCGAATTCCGCGTCGATTGTCCTAGCGATCTCAGCGGCATTCTCGGGGTTTTCAATACGAACCGTGTACCAGCCCACTTGTCCCTTGCCACGAGCCCGGGCTTCGTCGAAGTAGTCGTAGCGAAAGAAGAACTGCGACAAGTCGGTGCCTTTCTTGGCGCCGTCAAAAATTCCAACCAAGTCGAATTCCCAGCCGTCGTTGCCGCCCGCGCGCTGCCAGATGGGGGAACGGATAGGGATCCGATCACCGATCTTCCAGCCGAACCGTTCCGCAGTGACCCTCCCGACGATGCCTCCGTTGCGTTTCGTTTCCCAAGCTTTCACCTGTTCGTCCGGCAGGACAAACTCTGGAAACATTGCCCGAAACTCTGCGGGCTCCACCGGCATCGATGCGAAAAAGTTTTTCGGATCCTGGTAGATTCCACCGAACCACGTTTGATGAACGGCAGCCGCCACGCCCGGTATGCGTTGCATGCGGGCCTTGTAGCTTTCCGGCAGCAGCATGATCAGGGAAATCTTGTGGCGGGCTATGAGCCGATCCGCGCCCGCCATACTGACGCCCACCGTCAGTGACTGCTTGAGCGCGCAGAGGAATCCAAAGAGCAGAAACGCCACGAGAATGGATAGGATTGTGAGCGATGTCCGCAGCTTCTTGCGCTTCAAATTGCACCAGACGAGAGGGAGGAATTTCATGGCGCGGGTTCGGTGACGAGTTGGCCTTTGTCCAGATGCACCGTCCGCGTCGCTCGTGCCGAGGCGTGCGGATCGTGCGTCACCATGATGATCGTCTTGCCCTGCTCCCGGTTGAGCGCCTGGAGCAAGCTCAGGATTTCATCGCCGGACTTGCGGTCGAGATCACCGGTCGGTTCATCGCACAGCAGGAGGGTGGGGTCGGTGACGATGGCGCGGGCGATGCCGGTCCGCTGCTGCTCGCCGCCAGACAGGGTGCGCGGGTAATGCCGGGCCCTGTGCGACAAGTTGACCACCTTGAGCGCGGCCTCCACATGCTGGCGGCGCTCGCCCTTGGATAGGTGAGTGAGCAGGAGTGGCAGCTCAACATTCCGCTCGGCAGTCAGAACCGGCAGCAGATTATAAAATTGAAACACTAGGCCGATATGCCTCGCACGCCAGCCCGCGAGTTGGCGATCGGACATCGAATCGATACGCTCGCCGCCGATCTCCACCGTGCCTCGCGTGGCCCGATCGAGTCCGCCAATCAGGTTCAGGAGCGTCGATTTGCCCGATCCTGACGGCCCCATCAGCGCAAGAAACTCGCCCTTGGGCACTTCGAGGTTCAATCCAGAAAGGACATGAATTTCCTCGGACCCGCGGCGGAATACTTTGTCCGCATCGCGAACTCGAACCAGGATTTCGTTGCTTTGGCTCATGATTTATTTTCGATGACCGCGCTGCCTTCCCTCAAATCAACCGGGCCCTCCACCACCACGCGTTCGCCGCTTCGAAGGCCGGCGGTGATGGACGCCTGGTCTCCCTTCACAGCCGAAACCGTGACCGCTCGGCGCTCGGCGCGGCTGTTGGCGATTACCCACACGATATCGCGGCCGTCTAGCTGACGCACAGCCGCCTTGGGGATGTGGATAACACGGCTGGATGCCGGGGCGTCATCGTGGGTCTGAAACGCCACCTTCACACCCATCTCCGGCAGGATTCGTGGATCCAGCTTTTCGAAGCCGACCCGTACTTTCACGGTCGCTTTTTGGCGGTCGGCGGTGGGAATGATCGCGATGACCTTCGCCGGGATGCGCCAATCCTGGTAAGCATCCAGTGTGGCGACGACTGGTTGACCCGCTGTGACGCGGTTGATGTAGCTCTCGTTGACATCGACTTCGATTTCGAGCGATCTCATGTCCACGATCGTGCAGATGCCGGTGCGGGTGAATCCTCCGGCGGACATGGGCGAAATCATTTCGCCAGGCTGGGCGTTCTTCGATGTGACAATGCCGGCAAAAGGGGCTCTGATGATGGTGTCCTCCAACTGCTGCTGCCAGAGCGACACTTCATGCCCGGCCACGGCGACGTCGGCGTCCTGCCGGTCGAGACGGGCCCGCAAAGCCTTGACCTCAGACTCGGCGCGATCGAGATCGGACTGGCTCGCAATGTTGCCGGCTGCTAGCTCGGTCGTCCGCCGCAGCTCCCGAACGGCCCGTTCGAGGTTGGCCTTGGTCTCCTCCAAACCTTTTCGGGCGGATTCCTCCTGAGCGCGCGACAGGCGCAGGCTGGCTTCGACGTTTGCGTCATCCAACTTCGACAGCACCTGGCCGGCCTCCACTTTCATGCCCTCCTCGACCAGCACCTCGGCGACCTTGCCTGTGACTTTTGAAGAGACCGTGGCTTCACGCCTGGCGGTGACGTAGCCCGATCCGTTCAAGAGCGTTTGCTGGCCTCCTGAACTAAGCTCAACCACCGCCGCGGTCCGCACGCTGAGAGCCCTTGGGCCCCGCAAAACCCATGCCATGACGAAGCCTAGGAAAACGACCAGAGCCAGTACGGCAAAAAACCAGGTTTTGTGGCTCTTTTTGGGGGCGCTGCTGCGATCGATACGGAGCGCATCAAGGGACTGCTTTTCGTGACTCATCACAGCTAGAAACGTGCTTGTTCAATTGCGAGTCAAACATCACCGGTCAAAGGATGGGACACAAGAACAAAGGCAAGGTGCGCTCGACGAGGCAATGCCTCCCGAAGTTGTCGGTTGCGGAGCAGGACCTGAGACAAACCGGCTCCGTAAGGAAACAGCGTCCTACCGGGTCCCAACTCGAACTAACGGGAGTCCGGTCGAAAGGGGAGGGTTGCAAGTGGCAACTCGATTGGCTAAATTGAAGCCGTGCAAGTTCTGGCAACCCATCGGTTCAGTGTGAAGGACTATTACCGCATGGCGGAAACCGGCGTACTGAAGCCGGACGCACGCGTGGAACTGCTCGATGGAGAAATCATCGATATGTCACCGATTGGACCATTTCATGGAGGCGTCACCAATTATCTGATCGAGGTTTTCACCGCGGCGTCCAAAGGCCGATGGCGGACCGCAATCCAAAACCCGGTGCATTTGGACGATCATTCCGAACCGCAGCCGGACTTGGCTTTGCTCAAACCATCACCCGACTTTTATCGGAAACGGCATCCACAGCCGGACGATGTTTACCTGCTGGTCGAAGTCTCCGACACGTCCCTGACGACGGACCGCGAAAGCAAACTTCCAGTCTACGGTCGCGCGGGGATTTCGGAAGTATGGATTATCAATTTGGCCGGGCTGACGGTTGAAGTGTATCGCGCACCGCACTTCACCGGCTACGAGTCAAAAACCATTTTGCGCCTGGGCGATCAAGCCAAACCGCAAGCCTTCCCCGACGTGGCAGTGGACGTGGCCGACTTGCTAAAGCGGTGAACGTCACACGTCGGCGGTCGGAAACTCCACCACGAACGTCGCTCCCCTGCCCCATTCGCTTTCACACCATACCCGACCGTTCATCGCTTCCACCATCCTCTTCACGATGGACAACCCCAGACCGGTCGAGTGCTCACCACCGGTCGGCTTGGCGCTCAGGCGGGCAAACTTGCCGAACAGCTTCTTCTGATCCCCGGCGCTCAGACCGGGGCCTTCATCCTGCAGCTCGATTCGCACGCCCACCCGCGATTTCTTTAATCGCACGTAAATGTTCTTGCCTGCCGGTGAATATTTCACGGCGTTGGAAACCAGATTCTCAATGACCTGCGTCAGCACGGTCGCATCGGTCAAAACAGTGAAAGCCCCCGGTTCGTTCTGCGTCTGAAGGACTTGTTGTTTCCCATCCGCGAGCGGCAGCTGGGATTCGATGACGTCCGCGACGCTGCGAGCGAGGTCGGTGGGTGCCAGATGCCATTGCATTTCTCCGCGCTCGATCCGGTTGGCATCCAAAAGATTTTGCACCATCTTAGCCATGCGGGCAGTGTTTACTCGAGAACCTTGCGCCCATTCTCCTCTAGTTCATGATGTTCAAGGGCTTCCGCATCCTCGACCATCATCTCGGTATACCCTTTGATCGCTGAGAGTGGATTTCGCAAGTCATGCGCAGCGATTCCCATAAACTCGTTCTTCTCCTCGTTGAGACGACTGAGTTCCAATCCATAACGGACGATGGTACCGCGGGCGCGCTTCAACTCCAGGTGAGTGCGGACCCGCGCCAGCAACTCCGGCGCGTTGAACGGCTTGGTAATGTAATCCACCGCGCCGACTTCGAATCCGTTCACCAGATGCTCCATCTCGTTGCTGGCTGTCAGAAAAATAACCGGAATCGCTTTCAAAACCGGGTCCGCTTTCAGGCGTCGGCAGACCTCAAGACCATCCATATCGGGCATCATCAGATCGAGCAGGATCAGGTCGGGAACTTGTTCCTGTGCGCCTTCGAGGGCTTCCGCGTCGCTCGTGGCTGGCATGACCTCATAGCCGGCATGGCGCAGCAGCGTGCCGACGACCTGCAGATTGCGCGTGATGTCATCCACGACGAGCACTCGCGCAGGTACCGTAGGGCTGCCGGGGAAAGAGGTCGTGGTCATGAGAGGGAATCGATGATCGCCGGAAATTCCTGAAGTGATTTTGGCAGCCGGTCCAGGTCAAATTCCTGAACCTGCCGCTCCAGCGCATCCGCGTAAACCTTCAAGCCTGGCAACTCACCCTCGTTTGCCCAGATTCGTAGCCTTCCGGCAAACTGCTCAATCTCACCCATCACCTTGGTCTTGCACAACCGGGGCCAGACGGTGGCTTGCTTCTGCCGTAATTTGGCGATCAGCTCCGGTCTTCGAGCAATCGCCTTGGGCGAGGCAGGCACTTCCAAGGCGGCCGACGGCGCTGTGTTGGAGGATAAAACAGCGATCCTCGCTTCGGATTGGCCGACAGGTTTGAGAAACCGTTCGACAGTTTCAGACTCGACCAGCTCGGTGATCGCCACGTTTGGGAGCTTGCAACAGAAGGAACTGCCTTGGCCCGGTTCGCTCACAACCGTAATCACGCCGCCCATCATTTCGGTCAGCCGCCTGGTGATCGTCAGCCCCAAGCCTGTC
>CAMBEJ010000056.1 GCA_945865375.1 Akkermansia muciniphila
CCCTGGTGCAACCGGGAATCCGAGTGGGCCTTTATCAAGGCGACGAGCATCGAAACGACGCTCCAGAGGCGGTCTTTTCCTGACAGCACTTCCTCCCCAGGACATCGGCCTTTGGCCACGAGCACATCGAGGGCGGCGGCACTTTTCAAAGCAGATCCACGGGCATTACCAAAGGGTAAACCTCCAGCTTTTCGTGGTCGAATCGGCGGTTCATGGGATGACGATTACGATTACGAGCACGAGTACGAGTAAGAAGCGCGAGCACGAAAAATCTGAGAGGCGCACCGATCGGCTCCTTTTCGGGCGTTTTTCTTGCAATGCCCATGTGGCTCTCTTAGTATCGACGGTGTCGCCCCAAAGTTATCGAGCTCGACTATGTCCCCATTCACTGCGGAATTGATCGGAACGATGCTGCTCATCATCTTCGGTGATGGCGTCGTCGCCAACGTCCTTCTCAACAAATCGAAGGGACAACACGGGGGATGGATTGTGGTGACGGCCGGGTGGGCTTTTGGTGTTGCCCTCGCGATCTACTGCGTGGGCTCCGTCAGCAAAGGACATCTGAACCCGGCCGTGACGATTGCGTTGGCGAGCATTGGGGCATTCGATTGGGATCTGGTTCCATTCTACATCACCGCTCAAATGGCTGGTGCCCTGCTCGGCGGTGTGGTCGTCTGGCTGGCGTATCTTCCACACTGGGCGGTGACGGAAGATACGGCAGCAAAATTGGGCGTTTTTTGCACGGCACCCGCCATTCGGAACACCACGGCAAACCTGCTTTGTGAGATCTTGGGAACGGCTGTCCTGTTGTTGGGTGTTTTGTTGATCGGCCGACCCGGAAACCTCAACGTTCGTGCCGGGTGGGACACAGGGTTCGGGCCATTCCTGGTAGGCATTCTGGTTTGGGGCATCGGCCTTTCGTTGGGAGGACCGACCGGTTATGCCATCAACCCGGCTAGGGATCTTGGCCCTCGCATCGCGCACGCTTTGCTGCCCATTGCTGGGAAAGGACATTCTGACTGGAAGTACGCCTGGATTCCAGTTCTGGGCCCAATCCTCGGAGGTGTCTTAGGAGCGCAACTCTTCAAGTGGTTGAACACCTCGAGCCTCTGATCCACAATGGTGTCGTCTATGAAGCATATTCTCGCTCTTGACCAAGGAACCACCAGCTCCCGCGCGATCGTTTTCGACCATGCCGGTTCCATCGTTTCAGCCGCTCAGCAGGAGTTCCGCCAGATATTCCCCAAGCCAGGATGGGTTGAACACGATGCTGCGGAGATCTGGGCCACGCAATCAGGCGTCGCCGCCCTCGCTCTTGAAAAGTGCGGTCTCACAGCGAACGACATTGTGTCGATCGGCATCACGAACCAACGTGAAACGACCCTGGTGTGGGACCGGGCGACGGGCACCCCGGTCATGAACGCGATCGTTTGGCAGGACCGACGCACCGCACCCGCCTGCGACCGGCTCAAGAAGCGCGGTCTGGAACCGATGATCAAACGCCGGACAGGCCTGGTTGTGGACGCCTATTTTTCCGCAACAAAACTCCAGTGGATTCTCGAGAACGTCCCAGGGGTACGAGCTCGAGCCCGCCGGGGCGAACTCGCCTTCGGAACGGTCGATTCCTGGCTGCTTTGGAACCTCACCGGGGGAAGGGTCCATGCGACCGATGCCAGCAACGCCTCGCGGACGATGCTCTTTAACATCATGAAAGGCGATTGGGACAAGGATCTGCTGGAGCTCTTCGAAGTGCCTCGTTCCATGCTCCCCGAAGTTCGCAGCTCGAGCGAAGTCTACGGTGAAACATCCCAGTTCGGAGCGTCCATTCCCATCTCCGGCATTGCGGGCGACCAACAGGCAGCCTTGTTTGGGCAGATGTGCATCCGTCCCGGCATGGTCAAAAACACGTATGGCACGGGGTGTTTCATGCTGATGAATACAGGCGACAAACCCATTGTGTCCAAGCACAAGCTGCTGTCGACGGTCGCTTGGCAGATCGGTGGCAAGACTGAGTACGCCCTGGAGGGCAGCATCTTCATCGCCGGTGCCGTCGTGCAATGGCTGCGGGATGGGCTTGGAATAATCCAGTCTTCGGGCGACATCGAGGCGCTGGCCTCGCGAGTCCACGATACGGGAGGGGTGTATTTGGTGCCAGCCTTTGCCGGGTTAGGCGCTCCACATTGGGATCCCTACGCCAGAGGATTGCTAGGAGGGATCACCCGCGGAACCACTTCAGCTCACATCGCTCGCGCCGCCTTGGAGGGGATCGCCTTTCAGGTTGCCGATGTGCTGCGCGGCATGGAAGCAGATGCCGGCCTCAAGCTTAAGGAGCTGCGTGTGGATGGCGGTGCCAGCATGAACAACCTGTTGATGCAGTTTCAATCTGACATTCTTGGCACCAAAGTGGCACGCCCCAAGGTGTCCGAGACCACCGCCCTCGGTGCCGCCTACCTCGCCGGCCTTGCGGTGGGTTATTGGAGCAGCTTGAAAGAGATCGCGGTGCAATGGCAGTCGGATAGAAGGTTTGCACCCACCATGAAACCTGCGGCGCGGCGTCTGCGGATGATCGGCTGGAAAAAGGCGCTTGAACGATCGAAGCGTTGGGAGCAAGACGACTAAAGGGCTTCCGTTAATTGACTGAGAACCACTCCGATAATGGAGCGTGAGGCGAATTGACACCATGAACGCGCCACGGCCGGGCTTATCCGGGAATCAGATCAGTCAGGCCGGTAAGCGCTCAGCTAGCTTGTAACTGGGAATGGAGCACCGCAACCCTACCGGTCGCCAGGTCTTAGAGACTGTTTAAGGCGGCGTCCACGTTGCGTTCACGTCGCCCAGTTTGATGCCGATGAAATCGAGGTTTGGCTGGTTACTCGTGGGGTTGGAAATTGAACGACTCCTGTCAAATATCCACGGCGCTGAAGGGTTCGCAAAAGTGAAGTCGGATCGAACGAATTTCCACAGCCCGCCAGGGTAAGAATCCGCACTGCGCAAAATGACTCGCCGAATCAAGGCGATGTCGAGGGTCGTCACAGAACCTGAAGCGTTCACATCGGCCGCCAACAGTTTAAGAGACGAATCCAACGGACCGACGCCGAGGATGTGGCTACGAATGAGCGCGATGTCCTGGGTCGTCACCCCTTGATCAGGGGGCGTCTCTGCGAGCTTGCTCGGGCTCACCGCAAAACTGCCGCTCTGGCTGACCGAAAAGCTAAAAGCGCCGCCGACATCGGTCGCGGCGATCTCGGTCTTGTCTCCTGTCAAACCCACGGTCACGCCCGGCACGGTTTGGACCCCGTTGTAATACGTCACGTGGCCCGAAATAGCCACCGCCGCCGCAGGCACGGAATACTGAACGACGAGAGTCGGCGCATTGGCAGCGTCCTCACGCGCAGCGAAGCGCCGCGCGGTTTGATTGATCCCCTCAGCCTGGCAAACCAGGATCCATCCAAAATTCGTTACAGGGTTGCTGGCCCATGCCTGAACATCGCTCACAAGTCCGCTGGAGGAAATGAATGGGTACGTGGCATTCCCCGCAATAAAGACCGATCCACTCGCGGCAGCGGTATAGTCCGATCCAGCAGCGGCACCGGGGCTCGACCATTGGGAGGCAGGGTGGACGCGCGAATTCCACGTCACTTCTGAAGCACCCGCGAGGCCGCCTCTCCTCCCAGAATGAACCCCTTCAGACCAGCTCTTCAACAGGCGATGCAGTCCGAACGTGGACGACGGCCCTCCGGGCGGGGTAATCACCACCCTCAAGGTCAGAGTGACGCTCTGGATGATGGCATTGGCCGGGACCTGGCCGAGATCAAAGCGGTAGAGCGCACGCGAACGTTGTCCTGTCCTGATGGTGCCTGCAGCCAGATGAGTTGAAGCCCCCAAGTTGTTCTCAGGATCAAGCTCGAAAAGACAGGCGTCGGCGGTGGGCATGAGCGTCACCGTCGCAGCCATCATGTCCTGGAGGATGGCGAACTGCCCTGCAAGAAGAAGGGATCCCATCAAGGTCATGGGAATCCGAAATAGTCTCATAAATTAAATTCCGGAGAACTCTCTCCACGCAAAAGCCGCTTCGTGATCGTAGCAACAGGACCTCTGCTGCACCCGAATAACGAAAGCGACGTTCCGGAAACCTGGAGGGCATCGCGTGCCATCGACACAGGAACCAATCATTTCAAAACCGAAGCTGAATCCGGTCAGTCCAAACCTGCCTCAGCCGAACAGCGTCGGCTGGGGAAATCACGCCTAACTGCCGGCGCGAGAGTGATTGCTCGAGAGAATCCAGCCGCAACAACCTCACACTGGAACGCACACGCAGCCCTTCCGTGGCCCAGTCTCGGAGTGCGACATCCGTCGCGGAACGTGGCGCAATAGAAGTCACAGCGACCGCAACGACATCGGCGGGACCCACCCAGAGCACCGAAACAGGGCGCATCTTAGGCTGGGTTCCGCCCGTGAAGGGTATCTCGGCCAGCCAGATTTCAACGGGTTGCGGCATCGTTATAGAGCCCCTCGTCCTCGGGGGCATAGCTGTTCAGAAAAGCTGTGTGGTCACGGAACACTATCGAGGCGACCTGAGATTGAGCGGTCTCAGTTTGTTCTTTCGGGATGAAACACGTTTCGAAGTAAACGGGCAGCGCGGCTTCGACTTGCTTCCGCCGACCCTCTATCATGGCGCTCAACTTGGCAAGCTCTTCCAGAGATAACCCCTCCAGCGCTTGCTCGATTTCCTCTAGCGTCTTCAGGGACTGAAACTACCCGAGCTCCGGCAGAGTTGCAAGAAGCGACTGGGCGACCTTTCGCGTGGAGCTTGAACATCGGGTGCAACTCACGTTATCCGAGGTCGCCTCCCCTGACGCGTGTATCCCGCCGCTTCACCACGCTGAAGTGACACCACGGATGAGGAAAGGGAGCTGAGATGGGTACTTTATCCGTGCTATCCGTGTTATCCGTGGTTAGGAACTCTTCCCATTCTGCGGTAGGTATTGTCCTCCGAACGACACCTCCCGGAAACCGTGAGTTGCACCCTTGAACATTTACCCCTAATTTTCAGGATCGACTTCCGCCTTGGTATCCAGGAGCCTCACCGGCGTTTATGCGCTTCATCACCAGCGTGATCGAGAAATTACAACGTCACCCCAAGCGGATTGTTTTTCCGGAGGGGACAGAACCGCGCGTCCTGCAGGCAGCGCGACAGTTCTTCGCGCTCCGAATGGGCGTGCCCATCCTTCTAGGGAATCGAGGCCAGATCAAGCATGCCGCAGAGCAACTGAACGTGCCCCTTGATGGAGTGCGCATCATCGACCCCGCACAGAGCGAGGAATTGGAGGTTTTTACAAGGAGATTCGAGAGACTCCGACGCTCCAAGGGCATCAATGAAAATGAGGCCCGAAAGACGATGCTCAAACCCAATTACTTCGGCGCGATGATGATCGCGATGCGGCATGCGGATGGGTTGGTCTCGGGAACCAGCGAGGTCAGCGGCAGCGTCTTGAGGCCTCTTTTCCAGATCATCAAGGTCGCTCCTGCCACCACGACCGCCTCGAGTTGCATGGTGCTCGAAGTGGAACAAACTTCAATCGGTGAAAACGGAACGCTCTTCTTGGGGGATTGTGGCGTCATCCCAGAACCCACGGTCGAGCAACTGGCCGATATCGCCGTCGGCACAGCCGAACTCGCGCGCCAGTTACTCGGGGTGCGCCCGAGGGTCGCCCTGCTATCCTATTCCACGAAGGGAAGTGCCACCCACCCATCCATTGGAAAGGTCCAGGCAGCGACCGCCCTCGCCGCACAGAAGGCAGCCCAGAAAATGATCGAGGCCGACTTTGATGGCGAACTTCAGGTGGACGCGGCTATCATTCCCGAGGTGGCAGTCCGAAAGGCCTCGGACAGCAAGGTGGCTGGACGCGCCAATGTGTTGATTTTTCCTGACCTGAATTCGGGCAACATCGGCAGCAAACTGATCCAGCACATTGCCCGAGCGCACGCCTACGGCCAAATCCTCCTCGGCCTGGACCGCCCTGCTGCGGAGATCTCCCGCGGATCCAGCGCGCATGATGTCCTGGGGGTGGCGGGAATCGTGGGTGTTCAGTCGATTGAATTTTCGAGACTCTATCCAGAGGAAAGCAGCATGGCTCATCTGGACACCTAAGCGAGCTCGCCCGAAGCGCCCGGCTCGGTTCCACCAAGATGGACCGAAGCCCCGGGCGAATGACTCAGATCACCCGACCGATTGTGAACGACACGACGCCGAGAGTTTTTATCGCCGCAACCCGCCAGAACGATGGCAAGACCACGTCCTCGCTCGGATTGTTGTCGGCACTCCAAACGATCTATCCACGCATCGGATACATCAAGCCGGTCGGCCAACGATTCGTCCAAATTGATGAACAAAAGGTCGATGAAGACTCCGTTCTCATGGATAAGGTGTACCGGCTCAACTGCCCGCTCGTGGACATGAGCCCCATCGCGGTCGAGCCCGATTTCACGCGCAAATACCTCCAGTCATCCAACAACGACGTCCTCGTGAAACGCATCCAGAAGGCGTTCGACCGTGTCGCGTGGGAGAAGGATTTTGTCCTATGCGAGGGGACCGGGCATGCGGGCGTCGGATCGGTTTTCGACCTTTCGAATGCGCAGGTGGCCAAGATCCTAGGGGCCAAGGTCATTCTTGTCACCCAGGGCGGCATCGGACGACCCATCGACGAGGTTTCTCTTAACCAGGCTCTTTTCGGTCGCGAGGGTGTCGAAATCATCGGTGTGATTTTGAACAAGGTCCTCATGGACAGGCGGGATTACGTGACGGAATTCGCGCGCAAAGGGCTCAAGCGGAAAGGGCTTGAACTGCTGGGGGTCATCCCGCACCAACGCCTCCTATGCAACCCTACTCTGGAGTTGATCCAGGAGGAACTCTGCGCCGAACTGCTCAACCAAAGCGGGAACATTCACAATCTTGTCGAGAACGTTGTGGTGGGAGCGATGACGACTCGTAACGTGCGCGGTTTTTTTCAACCTGGAGTTCTCATCATCACTCCCGGAGATCGCGAAGACATCGTGATCGCCGCCTCCCCATTCACAGAGGATATGCCTCACCCACCTCTTGCCGGCATTGTTCTCACGGGAGATCTTCGTCCCTCAAAACCCGTTCTAGAACTGATCCAATCGATGCCATTCCCCGTTCTGCTAGCCCGCGAGGAATCCTACCAAGTGGCGTCCAAAGTCCACGATCTGACCGTGAAAACTCGCCCGGATGACACGCAAAAAATTATGCTTATCCGCGACATGGTGGCCAAACATGTCGATGTCAATAGAATCATCACCCTCCTCAATCAAAATGCCTGACGAGCTTCTCATCAACCCCGCCCTGGCCAGCCTGCCAGTCTATCAACCCGGCAAGCCCATCGAGGAAGTAGCCCGCGACCTCGGCATGCCGACGGCCAGCCTCATCAAGATGGCTTCGAACGAGAATCCCCTCGGTCCTTCGCCAATGGCGCTCGAAGCCATTCGCAATGTCCTCTCTCATCTT
The DNA here is from genome assembly GCA_945865375.1 of Akkermansia muciniphila. Taxonomy (GTDB): domain Bacteria; phylum Verrucomicrobiota; class Verrucomicrobiia; order Limisphaerales; family F1-80-MAGS106; genus F1-80-MAGS106. The sequence continues at coordinate 7,526 of CAMBEJ010000056.1, forward strand.
CATCTGTATCCCGATGGCAACGCGTTCTACCTCAAAAACAAGCTGGCCACTCACCTGGGTGTAAAGCCTGAAAATCTGATCCTTGGTAACGGTTCGAATGAAATTTTGGAGTTCATCGGTCACGCCCTGATCTCTCCTGGTGCCGAGGTGGTGGTCTCAGAATATTGTTTTGCGGTCTACCCGATCGTGACTCACTTGTTTGCGGGCACGCTGGTGACGGTTCCGCACAGAGAGTTTGGGCATGACCTCGAGGCCATCGTCGGAGCCATCACGCCACGAACGCGCGTGGTGTTCATCGCCAATCCTAACAATCCAACAGGCACTCGCGCTTCCAACCAACAGGTCCTGGATTTCATCCGAACGGTCCCGAAAAACGTCCTGATCGCGTTTGATGAAGCGTATGTGGAGTTCCTTGAAGACCCTCCTGATCTGATCGATCTCATCCGATCGGACCGGCATCACAACCTGCTTTTGATGAGGACTTTTTCCAAGATTTACGGGCTGGCCGGCTTGCGGCTCGGCTATGGCATTGCCTGCCCCGATCTGATCCGGGTCCTCGAAAAGGTACGGCAGCCCTTTAACATCAACGCAATGATCCAGAGCGGCGCCATGGCGGCCTTGGAAGACACAGACCATCTTCGTCGAACCCTCGAAAATAACCGCTCGGGCTTGCAGTTTTTGGAAACCAGTTTTCGAGACATGGAGCTCCCCTACGTCCAGTCCCACGCCAACTTCGTGCTCGTCAAAGTTGGCGACGGAGCAGCCGTGTTCGGGGCGCTGCAAAAGGAAGGTGTCATTGCGCGCCCCATGGGAGGTTACGGGCTCCCTGACTGGATTCGCATCTCGGTGGGCACGCCGAAGCAAAACGAACACTGCATTCTCTCGCTCCGAAAAATCCTTGCCAAATGAGGGTCACAGACTTCCTGGAAGTCATGTCATCATGATGCCACCGGCCCGAACCCGCTTGGGCTAAGCTCAAGCGCCGTCTGCTTCGAGCACCCCAAGCCTATGTCAGTTCTGGAGCCGAACTCGGTAGAAGAATGGCCCTGATCCAAAAGCGTTCGAGTCGGTGACCGAGTTCAACGGGGGAGTGGCCTTGACGTTCCGAGCGCCCACCACGGTGAACTTCCCAGCGAGGTTCTCCGACCGTTCGAGCGCGTAGGTCTGCCCCTCCACGCTCGACCAAAGGATCGTCATTCGATCTCTGCCAACCCGTGTGATCGCATGGATTTTCAAGGCTGATCTCCAATCTCGGGGGTCTGTGCCCGACAGAAATTCCTGATGATCGGACACGCCGTCCCGGTCGATATCGGTGTTCAAGTCCGCTGCGCCGAGCAACCCAAAGTGCTTTAGCTCCCACCAATCGACCAACCTGTCGGCATCCACGTCATCGTTGGCGAGATCGAGGGTCACGATCTCCACCCGCTTTCCAGGCAAACCAAAGTGATGCAACAGGAGAACGCGGGGCAAGCGCTGGCCCGACTGAGAGGCCACCTCGCGGTCCAACCGGACTTTCAAAGGGGCTCCATCCTCGTAAAGTGGGGTGCCATCGCCCTCGATGTCCGTGGTGTCGATCACGGGATGAGCGGCGTCAAACGGGATCCAATCCGTGTCGTCGAATGAACCAAAGGACGAGAAAGACAGCACGCGATACCTGAACGCAGGAGATTCTTTCGTGAGTCCAAGAAGTGCTGCCGGTGCCGAGAGAACCATGACGTTGTTGTTGAAAACTGCGGTGTCCAGTTCGTCGGCGGCAAAGACGTTTAGGTAACTCACGACATTCGTGCTCACAACATTCCTGGCGGCGCCAATTTCGATAAGCCCGCTCACAAACACATCCTTGCCAGCAGTGCTGTTTGTGAGGGAGGCATTGTCGTTGAAAACTACAAAGTCAACGAGGCCGTCGTTATCGGTATCAATGAGGACCTCGAATACAGCGATGTTTGGCTGAGGCGACGTCCAGGGTCCGGAGGTGGCGAGGCCGAAGTAGAGCGTCGTGTCTGCGAACGTCCTCACGCTGGCAAAGTCGGTGGCAGCCCCAACCGCAATCAAGTCTGCCATGGCGCGGTTCGGATCGGTGATGTGTTTATCCGGGCTTGTGGCTCCCAGTTGGAAAGCCGAAACGAGGGGAAAAATGTTGGTCGATAACGAGGCCCCATTAAAACGAAGGGTGACCTCAGGCTTTGCGAGTGTGCTGAGGTCGGCGGACAGCGTCATCAGGGTGTTTTCCACCTTGAAATCGGAGGCAGCCCTCGCGTTGGCATAAAACGGCACATGAATGGTGTCAGGACCCTTCGTGAACAGCACCTGGCCGCTAGCTTCATAGAGGAAATGTCGTGGAAGGAGGGTGCCAGCACCGATGCTGGCGGGTGTGGTGCCGTCTGGAATGGGTTCGAACTCCTCAGGATTGGCCGTCAACCGCAAGGACACGGATGCGGAGCCGTTTGGCGGAACCGACACGGTTTTTGCGAGGACCCGGAAACTGATGCCTGATTGCTGGACCGAGTTGGAGACGGTGATTTGGTAGGTGACGCCGACGTTGCTGTGATTGGTGAGGCGGATGGCGCGTGTGTCCTCGTAGGGCGCGGCGAGGGCGAGTGCTCCGAAGGACACGCTCACGGAGCCGTTGGCGTCATCGGCGGCGGCGGTCACTCTCACCCGCGAGGCGGCGTCCACTTGCAGGCGGCCCGCACCCATGCGCGACTCCGGATACGGAGTGCCCGTGGCGTCGGTAATCGGTTTGGCGCTGTTCATCAACGCCGCTTTGATATCCTCCACCGGCCAAGAAGGATGGAGTTGTCGAAGCAATGCTGCGGCACCCGCGACCGTGGGCGAAGCCATCGAGGTGCCCGTGAACGCGATGCCTTCGGTTCCCGAGCCCGCTTTCACCGAAACGATCTCGGTGCCCGGCGCGCTGATATCGGGCTTTAAAAGACTTCCTGGCGAGCCTGGTCCCCGCGAGGTGCTGTCATGCAGAGTGTCCACGAACTCAGCCCGCTCCACTGTCGCTTTCGCATCCAACCGGATGGTGATGGATTCCTCGATGTGCGCTTTCAGCAGCTCGCCGTCAGCTTTGGAAATCATGCCACCTGGAATTCTAATCCCGGCGCGATCCCCGCCCATGATGGTCGGCGTCGCATCCTGGTTGTTCACCACCACCACGGCGGTGGCCCCCGCCTCTTGCGCATTCAGGATCTTATTGGAAAAGAAACAGGTGCCACGGTCGATCAACGCGATGTTGCCGTTGAGATTGGCGGCGTTTGAGGGAGGAACGCAACCGAGGTTGGGTTTCATGTAGACAAGTTTGCCTGAGATGGGGCCTGAATTCGTGAGGGACTCGGTGATGTCACCTGGGACGAAATAGTAATTGCCAGCGACGACAGACGGGCTGGTGACTTGAAGGGCCTGTCCGTTGCCGCGGTTGACGACGTTCGCGACGGAAATCGCACGGTCGGCGATGCTCGGAGCAGCGATGGTGTAGAAGATGTTCTCGTCATTGCCTGCGGCGCACACGACGACGCACCCGAGTTTGGCAAGCCGGTTGGCCGCCCCAACGTCCGAATCTTCGGGGTCCAACGAACCAAACTCGCCTCCTAACGAGAGATTCACCACATCCAGGCGGTCCGAAAAATCAAAGTCACCGTTTGGGTCGGCTGCCCATTCGAGAGCGTCCGTGACCAGCGCCGTGGGACCCTCGCACCCAAACACCTTCAATGCATAGAGGAGGGCGCGGGGCGCGACGCCCGGGCCAACCGAGAACTGGCTGAGGTCCAGACTCGCCGAGTAACCACCCGTGTATGTCTGTCCGCTCTTGAGCACGCCGAACCCGGAAGCAATCCCCGCCACATGGCTGCCGTGTCCAATTAATGCGCAATCCAATGGATCCGGATCGGGTATGGGCGTCGCGTGCGCATCGTCAAAGGGATTGTAGCTGTCTCCCGCAAAGTCGAACCCACCGACCACTTTCGCGGTCGGAAAAGAGCCTGGCTCAATGCGGGTCGGGTCGTTGGCCGTGAAATCCTCCACCTTCCCCGAGCCTCCGAAATCCGCGTGGGTGTAGTCGATGCCAGAATCGATAATGCCGACGCGCACGCCGCGCCCATCCGCGCCCCCGACCGCTGCGGACCAGACAGAGGGTGCGCCGACGAAGGGTACGCTCGCGGTCAAGAGTCGATGGTAGAGGCGAGCGTGCTCGATGCGTTTGACACCGGGCAAGCCGGCGAGATGGGGCAATTGATCTTGGGGCACGCGCACACGAATGGCGTTGGCCACGCGAAGGAACCTCCCGGTCACCTGAGCGCCCGCCGATTCAAGTTGAGCCTGGAGCGTGGCTTGTTGGGTCTGAACTTGTATGGCGCGACTTTTGGTGCGCGAGGACAGGCTGGCCAACGCCACGCCAGACCGGGCGCCCACCGCGGAGGAAGCCACCGGTTCGCCTTCCAGGACAAGGTAGACGGTGACGCTCCGGTTCTGCACGAAACGTCCGGCAGGAAAGGACTGCGCGGAGAGGTGAGGTGTGGTCGCAAAGAAGCAAAAAATGATCTGCACGAAAAGCGATCGGAAAAGCAGCTGGGGTGTCATGTGAATAGTGGTTACCTTCCTCTCAGATTTTGATTCAAGCTGATGCCACGGCGGCCCTAGGGTCAACAAGATACGGCAGTCGTCGTCACCCAGATTCATCCTTCCAGGACGCGCACAGCAGAAGGGAGAATCGAAAATTCAATGGCACCGCCGATCAAAAGTTTGAGGAGATGGGCCTGCGGCGAGGGCAGGACGGATTGCAACACGAGCGAGCCCGACGTCAGGGTGACTCGCGTTTCCGAGCCTGAAAACACAACCTCCCGGACGTGGCCTCGAAAAATGTTTTCAATCCCGGGGCCTGGCCTCAGCGTGACAGACTCCGGACGGACCCCCAGACAGACGACGGCACTGCCCCGAGGGAGGCCTCCATCGTGTGTTTGAACTCGCAGTTCTCCCAGGGAAGTTTCCACAAGCGCACACCCTTCGAGATGAGCCAGAAAACGCCCCTCGAAAATGTTGCATGCCCCGAGGAACGACGCCGCGAAACGGCTCTTGGGTTGATGGTACAGCTCGGTTGGAGAACCCACCTGTTCGATCCGTCCACGGTTCATCAAGGCGAGCCGGTCACTGAGGGCGAAGGCCTCCGTTTGATCGTGAGTGACATGAATAAAGCTGATCCCCACACGGCGTTGCAAATTCCGCAGCTCATCCTGGAGCTGCTTGCGCAAACTTAAATCGAGAGCCGCAAGCGGCTCATCCAGCAACAGCACTTTGGGCTCGTTCACGACGGCTCGAGCCAGTGCGACACGCTGCTTCTGTCCGCCAGAGAGCCTTTCAGGCATCCGGTCGAGAAGGTCCTCGATACGCACCATCTCCGCGACCTTCGAAACGCGCTCTACAATCTGTGTTTTCCCAACTTTTTTCATTCGCAAACCAAACGCCACATTCTGTCGGACTGTCATGTGGGGGAAAAGGGCATAGTTTTGGAACACGGTGTTCACAGGCCGACAGTGTGCCGGAGTCAACCCCGACAGTTCGCCGCAGAGAAACAACTCTCCGTCGTCCGCCACTTCCAGCCCGGCGATGATCCGCAGGAGCGTGGTTTTGCCACAGCCTGAGGGCCCCAGCAGAGAAAAATATTCTCCTTCGCGGATCGTCAAGCTCACCGAATCCAAGGCGGCCACCTCGCCATAGCGTTTGCATAGGCCCTTTAGCTGCACAGCATTCCGGTGCTCTCCTGTTGCCTCTGAGGTCATCGACATTCGATTTGTGGCCGGAATGACACAGTCCCCTGTTCGCCCCGTCGAGTCTGAATTCTCAACCGACGGTTTCAAAGTCGTTGTTCAATGCCAGAGATCTGCTAGGTTAGGCGCCGATGACAGGCATTCTCCTTACTGTGGCGTCTGTGCTCGTCGCCACCAACCGTCCGTCCGCGCTGAGCAACGCGGTCGTCAGAACCACGGGTATTCGTGTCTCGGCACCGGCTTCCAAGTCCGCCGATCCCGTCGAGCGCGATTACGAGGCGTTGCTCGAAAAAGACAACGAAGCCCAGGTCGAGGTGGATGAATGGATCCGGAAGGAAAATGCCTTCGCCGAAAAAGGGGCGAACCTCCCAAGCGCCACCCTCAACGGCCGGATCGAGCAACGCTTTGCGCCCGTCAAGAAAGCCTACGAACAATTCATTCTCCGCCATCCCGACCACGCACGCGCTCGGCTTGCTTTTGGCAGTTTCCTCAATGACATTGGAGAGGATTTGGAAGCCGTGAGCCACTGGGAAAAGGCCCTGAAATTGGACCCAACGAAACCAGCCGCCTGGAATAATCTGGCCAATTATTATGGGCACAACGGGCCCGCCCTCAAAGCGTTTGACTACTATCAAAAGGCCATTGAACTCAAACCAGATGAGTCGGTTTACTACCACAACTTTGGAACAGCGGTGTACATGTTCCGCCAGGAGGCAAAGGTGTTTTTCAAGTGCGGGGAGCAAGAGGTTTTCGATCGGGCGCTCGAGCTCTACCAAAAGGCGTTGCACTTCAACCCCAACGACTTTCCTCTGGCGAGCGACCTTGCCCAGACCTATTACGGAATCAAGCCGCTCCGCGTAGATGACGCCGTCAAGGCTTGGGAATACACCCTGAAAATCGCGCGCGATTCCATCGAGCGCGAAGGCATCCAAATCCATCTGGCTCGCATCAAGCTCAATGCCGGCCGCCTCACCGAAGCCCGGCAGCACCTGGATTCTGTCACCAACACGATGTATGCTCCATTGAGGAACCGGATCCATCGCAACATTGACGAAAAAGAGGAGAAAACAAAGAAGCAGATCGGTCCCGTCCTGTAATATTGGGCCCTCCCGCCCTGAGCCCATGCCGCATTCCCAACCTGGCACCCATTGGAAAGCACTCCGGATGCTGCTCCTGGCAAATCTTTGCTGGGGTCTCAGCTTTCCAACCATGAAAGCCCTCGGTGCCGCTCAACAAGCAGGGATGCCAGACCATAGTTCCTGGTTTTTTGCCGCGCTGTGTATCACTTACCGGTTTGGCATCGCGGCAGGAGTTATGCTCTTTCTATGCGGACGCACGATCCGCGCCCTCACGCGCTCGGAGATATCCCAAGGCCTCGGCCTCGGGCTCTTCGCCGCCGGCGGGCTCGTTTTTCAAATGGACGGTTTGGCCCACACCGCCGCATCGACCTCCGCTTTCCTCACTCAATGCTATTGCGTGTTCATCCCAGCATGGATCGCCTTTCAGGAAAAGCGGCTCCCCTCAAAACTCACATTCCTAAGCTGCTCGTTGGTCTTTGCCGGAGTTGCCGTTCTGTCGGGACTCAATCTCGCCAACCTAAGTTTTGGACGGGGCGAACTCGAAACCATCCTCGCTTCCGCCATCTTTACAGGCCAGATCCTATGGCTCCAACGTCCGTCCTTCTCCAACAACAATGTCTTCCACTTCACCTTCGTCATGTTCCTCACCATCGCAGCCGTGTGCGCCCCTGTCGCCCTGTTGACGTCCCATCGGATTGACGACGTGATCCGCGCGTACGCCTCACCGGCCTCGGCCATGATGCTCGCGATCCTGATCGTTTTTTGCACCTTCAGCAGCTACCTGCTCATGAATCGATGGCAGCCCCAATTGACCGCAGTTCAGGCAGGCCTAATTTATTGTGTGGAACCTCTGTTTGCCAGCGTGTTTGCCCTGGTCCTGCCTGGCTGGTTTTCCGCCCTCGCGAACATCGATTATCCGAACGAGACGATTACCTCCTCATTGCTCTTGGGAGGTGGCCTGATCACGGCAGCCAATGTTCTGATCCAACTCGAGCCACCGCCAACCACCTAGTCGCGGCGGTTCAGGGCGACTGCAGTCGCTCCAGAAGTTTCTCGTGAATGCCCCCAAAACCGCCGTTGCTGAAGACACAGATCACGTCCCCACCGATGGCCTCTTTTGCAACATGGTTGGCGATGCTTTCCACGTTCGGCAGGTACCACGCAGGACGCCCCATGCTGTGCAAGTCGTTCATCAATTTCACCGGATCCAATCGTTCCGAAGGCGCCAGTAACTCTAGCCGGGCGATCTCAGAGACCACCACCAGGTCGGCGAGCCCGAGGGATCCAGCGAGTTCGCCCTGAAACACATTGCGCCGTGTGGTGTTGCTGCGCGGCTCAAAAACAACCCAAAGCCGGCGGCCCGGAAATCGCACGCGCAACGCCCGGACCGTTTCGCGAACCGCTGTCGGGTGGTGCCCAAAATCGTCCACCACCGTCACCCCCCCGGCGACACCCCTCACTTCCATCCTCCGCCGGATGCCCTTGAAGGTGTCGAACGCCCCCTGGATTTGATCATGAGTGAGTCCGCAATGAAGGCTGCAAGCGGCCACTGCCAAAGCGTTCCTCACATTCAATTCACCGGTCAATGGAATCGAAAAAAGGCGGCCATCCAAAACGAATTCGGAGTGCTCCGCATGCAGGTGCTTCACCTTCGCTCGAACCTCGTTTGCTTCGCTCAAACCAAACCGCTTGATGGGGCAATGGTTGACCCCCAAGAGCGGTGCCAAGTTTGGATCGTCCCCATTCACCAGCAACAAGCCGTTCCGTGGGATGAGCGAAATCAAACGTCGAAACATCACGACAATGGCATCCAGGTTTGGAAAAATATCCGCGTGATCGAATTCCAGATTGTTGATGACCACCACTTCAGGCAAATAATGAAGGAACTTGCTCCGTTTGTCGAAGAACGCGGTGTCGTACTCGTCCCCCTCGATGATGAACCAATCGCTGTCCGTAAACCGCGCCCCCTGTCCTAAGTTGCCAGGGATGCCGCCGATCAAAAAACTCGGGTTCAGGCCGCTGTGCTCAAAGACCCAGGCCAGTAGGGAGGTCGTGGTGGTTTTTCCGTGTGTCCCGGTCACCACCAAGGAGCGCTTGCCACGAATGAAAAATTCCTTCAGTAGCTCCGGCAATGAACAATATCGCAGCTTTTTCTCCAAAACCGCCTCAACCTCGGGATTCCCCCGCGATAGGGAGTTTCCAATCACCACCAAGTCAGGGCGGCCTGCCAGGTTTTCTTCATCATACTGAGGGAAAACCCGGATCTTGCGCTCCGCCAAAAAAGTGGACATGGGCGGATACACATTCTGATCCGACCCGGTGACGGCGTAACCCCAATCCTGAATCGCAACCGCCGCCGACGCCATCGCGGTTCCACAGATGCCCACGAAATGGACAGAGAGAACGTTCAATAACATGGTCGGAGTATGGCCGGTTGTCGTCCCGAAGGAAGCAGGAAATGGCCTAGCCCTTCAGCTTCCGCTCCAGAATGTCACCCACCAGATTCGGGTTCGCCTTCCCTCTGCTGAGTTTCATCACCTGGCCTTTGAGGAAGTTCAACGCCGCCCCTTTCCCGGCGCGATAATCCTGAAAACTCCTCGGATTCGCAGCGATCGCCTCGTCGCACAACTTCTCGATCGCCCCGGCATCGCTGACTTGCATCAACCCCTTACCTTCGACGATGCTGGTCGGCGATTCTCCGCTCATGAACATCTCCGCAAAAACCTCCTGAGCGATCTTTGAACTGATTTTCCCACATTCCACGAGCTCCACGAGCTCCACCAGCGACCCCGTTGCAAACTTCAATCCGCCCAGATCCAGGCCGCTCTCTGACATCTTCGCCCGCAAATTGTTAATGACCCAGTTCGCTACCGCTTTGGGGTGGGCCACTTTGACCGCAATGGTTTCGAAATAATCCCCCAAAGCCCTGTCGTTAACAAAAGTCTCCGCATCAGGGCCAGGCAACTGGTATGCGGTGATAAAACGCTGCTTCCTGGCCAGCGGCAGTTCCACCAAACGGGACCGCACTCCTGCCATCCATTCCTCGGTGGGTTCAAACGGCATGAGGTCGGGATCCGGAAAGTAACGGTAGTCGTGAGCGTCCTCTTTCGACCGCATGCTTTCAGTGACGCCGGCTCCGTCATCCCACCGGCGCGTTTCCTGACGCAACGTGCCACCTTTGCTGACGACCTCAATCTGGCGTGGAATTTCGTATTCCAGAGCTCGGCCGACGCCACTGAAGCTGTTCATGTTCTTTATTTCAATCTTGGCTCCCAACTCTGCCTGCCCCACAGGCCGCACGCTGACGTTCACATCGCACCGCACCATGCCCTTTTCCATGTCGCAACTGCTGATGCCTCCGTACATCAAGACGTCCTTGAGGGCGCTCAAGTACGCGCACGCCATGTCTGCGCTCGTGATGTCCGGTTCGGAAACAACCTCCATCAAAGGCACCCCGGCCCGGTTGAAATCCACTCCGCTAGTCCGGTCAAAATGAACGTTCTTTCCTACGTCCTCCTCCAAATGGGCCCGCGTGATGCGCACCTGTCTCACTCTGCCCTCAAACTCAAAATCCAACACCCCGTTGCGTGTCGATGGCCGGTCATACTGCGTGATCTGGTAGTTTTTGGAGGCGTCTGGATAGAAGTAGTTCTTCCGGTCAAACTTCGCCGAGGCAGGCACCTCGCATCGCAAGAGCAAGCCTGTCAAAACCGTGAGCTTCAACGCCTCCTCGTTCGCGACAGGCAGCACGCCCGGCAAACCCAGACAAACAGGGCAGACGTTCGTGTTCGGGGCCGCCCCAAACGCATTCGCGCAACCACACCACATCTTCGACTTTGTCTTCAGCTGAACGTGGGTTTCCAGGCCGATGACCGCTTCGTATTCCATAGATCAGGCCATTGATGACACATCTCGCCGCCCCTGAACATCCCTTTTTCAAAAGCTTCAAAAAAACTCGCGTTCATCCCGATTCCTGCCTACGGTTCGACGCTTTTTATGCCCAAGCGCACTGACATCCATTCGGTTCTCATCATCGGAGCTGGCCCGATCATCATCGGCCAAGCTTGCGAGTTCGATTATTCAGGCACCCAAGCCTGCAAAGCACTCAAGGAAGAGGGCTACCGGGTCGTCCTCATCAATTCGAACCCGGCGACCATCATGACCGATCCCGAATTCGCGGATCGGACCTACATCGAGCCTATCACGCCCGAAACTGTCGAAAAAATCATCACCCGCGAAAAAGAAGAGATGCGGCGGCTCAACGCCTCTGGTAAGCTGGTTCTCCTCCCCACGCTCGGCGGACAGACCGCCCTCAACACAGCGATGGCGCTCCACAAAAATGGTGTGCTCCAACGCCACGAAATCGAGATGATCGGAGCCAAAGCCGATGCCATTCATAGGGGCGAAGACCGACTGGCCTTCAAGGAGTTGATGATCCAAATTGGCCTCGACGTCCCAATTTCGGGCGTCGCCCACAACCTCGAGGAAGCACGCGTCGTCGCCGAAACGATCGGACGATTCCCGCTCATCATCCGGCCCGCCTTCACCCTCGGAGGGACTGGAGGAGGGATCGCCTACAATCGTGAAGAATTCGATGGGATCGCCAAGCGCGGCATGGACCTCTCTCCTGTATCCGAGGTCTTGATCGAGGAATCCCTGCTCGGATGGAAGGAATACGAGATGGAAGTCATGCGCGATCACGCCGACAATTGTGTGATCGTTTGTTCCATCGAGAACTTCGATCCCATGGGGGTCCATACCGGAGACTCCATCACGGTCGCCCCCATCCAAACGCTCACCGACAAGGAATACCAGATCATGCGCGACGCCAGTTTCGCTGTCATACGGGCCGTGGGTGTCGAAACAGGTGGCTCAAATATCCAGTTCGGCGTCAATCCTGATAACGGACGGATGGTCATCATCGAGATGAACCCGCGAGTCTCCCGAAGCTCCGCGCTCGCGTCCAAAGCCACTGGCTTTCCCATCGCGAAGATCGCCGCAAAACTGGCCGTCGGCTATCTGCTGGACGAGATCCGGAACGACATCACTCGCGAAACCCCGGCCAGCTTCGAGCCCACAATCGATTACGTGGTCACAAAGATCCCCCGCTTTGCCTTCGAAAAATTTCCTCAAGCCGACCCAACTCTGAACACCCAGATGAAAAGCGTCGGCGAAGCCATGGCGATCGGCCGCACCTTCAAGGAGAGCCTCCAAAAATGTCTGCGCTCCCTCGAGATAGGGCGCAGCGGCCTAGGGGGTGACGGCAAACCCTGGCGGATTGGAACCGAACTGTACGGCGACCGCGACATCCTCCCGCGCGATGTCATCAGCCGCAAACTCAGCGTTCCCAACGCCGAGCGCATCTTCTTTATCCGCCACGCCCTCCGCGCAGGATTCACCATCGACGACATCTTCAACCTCACCAAAATCGACCGTTGGTTCCTGGTCCAGATCAAAGAAATTGTGGACTTCGAGGAGGAACTGGCGAGGTCGAAGAACTAGGGTTTCAGCAACATTTTGCGCGGCCGCGCACCGGTACAGGCGCCTCCCTCACTCGTAGCGCAGAGCCTCAATGGGGTCGAGCTGGGCCGCTTTTCGGGCCGGATAAAATCCAAAGAAAATGCCTATCGCGGCGCTGAAAACAAAAGCGATCATGATCGAGTCCGTTGACACGAGAGTGGCCCAGCCAAAGTTGGCGGCCAGAAGCCGCGAACTGCCAACGCCCGTGGCGATCCCTATCACTCCACCCAAGATGCTGAGCACCACGGCCTCGATGAGGAATTGTAGCAGGATGTCCCGGCTCCGTGCTCCGACTGCCATCCGCACCCCGATCTCCCTGGTCCGCTCCGTCACGCTCACCAACATGATGTTCATGATGCCAATCCCTCCCACCAAAAGGGAAACCCCGGCAATGGACCCTAGGAGCACCGTCATGATTTTTGAGGTCGCCGTCGCCGTATCCGAGATCTCCTGCTGGGTGCGGACAATGAAATCGTCATCCTTGGCGGGCCCGATTTTGTGCCGCTGTCTCAAGAGATCGGAAAGCTCGGACTGCACATCCGCAAGCGTCTCTGGGGACGCCGCTTGAACGGTGAAGGATCGAAACGTGGTCTGCCCAGTCAGGCGCTTCATGGCGCTCGTGAACGGCACCAGAACCACGTCATCCTGATCACTCCCCATCATCGACATGCCCTTCCCCGCCAGTGCCCCTACAATCGTGAACGGCGCGTTTTTGATCCGCACAATCTGTCCCACGGGATCTGAATCCCCGAACAAGGTGGCCGCTGCGGTTTTCCCGATCAAGGCGACTTTGTTGGAATTGCGTACGTCTTGGTCGGTAAAATTGGACCCGCTCTCAACCGGCCATGCCCGGATTTCGACGTAATCCTCTCCGACGCCCATGACCTGCGTGTTGATGTTTTGATTTCCGGCTGCGAGTTGCGCAAACGTGCGCACTTCCGGGCTCACACCGTTGATTCCCGACACCTCTTTTCGGATGGCATCAAAGTCCTCGCGCGTCAGTGAGGACGCACTGCCAAATCCCATGCTGAAACCGCCCCGAGAAGAGTTGCCGGCGAGAACCAAGACGACGTTCTGCCCGAGGCTGGCGATCTGCGCTTCAACCTGTGCCTTGGCGCCATTCCCAATGCTCACCATCGCTATCACCGCCCCCACCCCGATGATGATCCCGAGCATCGTCAACAAGGTCCGGAGCGTGTTGCGCCTCAGCGCACGGATCGCGATTCGTAATGTGGCAAGTAGGATCATGGGGCAAGCTGGATGGCTTTTTGTTCTTCTTCGAGTTTTTTCAGTTGCGTGGGCGCGTCCAACCGATCCTCCACCGCCTGGTCGCTCACGACACGCCCGTCTCGCATCACTATCATGCGTTTCGTGTAACGCGCCACATCCATCTCATGGGTGACCATCACAACCGTCATTCCCTTGCAGTTCAGCTCCTGGAAAATCCCCATGATCTCGATGCTTGTCTGGCTGTCCAGGTTGCCTGTGGGTTCGTCAGCCAGCAACAGCTTCGGTCGGTTGACAAGCGCCCGGGCGATAGCCACGCGTTGCTGCTGTCCCCCAGAAAGCTGGTTGGGATGATGATCCGACCGATCCCCCAATCCGACCAGCTTCAACGACTCCATCGACCGCTCCCGTTGCTCACCGGCCCCGATGCGATTCCTCGAGTAAAGAAGCGGCAGCTCCACGTTCTCCAGGGCCGAGGTTCGGGACAACAAATTAAAGCCCTGAAACACAAAACCGATTTTCTCGTTCCGCAAATCAGCAAGATCATCCCGCCCCAACTCGCCGATATCCACGCCATCCAACAGGTACTTGCCGCCGCTGGGACGATCCAGGCACCCGATCGTGTTCATCATCGTGGATTTACCCGAACCGCTAGCTCCCATGATCGCCACAAATTCGCCCGGCATCACCGTGAGCGTGACGCCGCGAACCGCCCGCACTTCGATCTCACCGGTCTGGTAAGTCTTGGTGAAATGATCGAGCTGAATGATGGGTTGCATCCGGAAATAAGGAGCGTCGAATGGGGTTCCGCAAAGAGTCGCTTGAGAATCGTCAACGCGGACCCCGACCGCCGCCGCCGCCGCCGGGACGACCGCCGAACGGCCCACCAAATGGGCTGCTCCCACCCGATTGCGCCCCACCCGCCGGGGATGCGGGCAAGTTGAGACCCGTCGCCACAAGATCGCCTTCCTGAAGTCCGCTCAGGATCTCCGTGTAGGATCCATCCGTAACCCCCGCCTTGACGGTCACAGGTTTCAAAACAGCCGGTTTACCCTCGACACCTGTTCCTTTTTCCAGGACGTAAACCGTCCGGGTCACGGGACCGTCCTGCGAAGCCCTGGGCCCTCCTCCTTGTCGTCCAGATCCGCCTCCTCCCCCGCCCCTGCCCCCTTCACCACCCCCACGGGAACGCATCCCTTCACGCATCCGCTCCCGATCCTCAGGGGACATGCTCTCGAAACGCTTGCGCATTTCTTCACGATTCGAAGTCGTGCCGCCTTCTTCAGAGGGTGTCGAAACCGACGCCACCGTGGTGTTGCTTTCGCTCACAGAGGTTTTCAAAACCAGGTTCGTCTTCGAGGATGGGCTGTTGGTTGCTTTGGCGACCTCTGGAGGCCTGAAGCGCAGCGCGGCGTTGGCCAGACGCAATACTCCCGGCTTCTGGGCCGTCACCACCGTCGCATTCGCAGTCATCCCGGGGCGCAGCCTGAGGTCCGCGTTGTTCACTTCAACCACGGTCGTGTAATACACCACATTCTGGTTTGTCGTGGGCGCGTAACGGACCTGCTTCACCAACCCTTGAAACGACCTCGACGCGAAAGCGTCCACGTTGAAGTTGACCTTCTGCCCCACATCAACTCCCCCGATATCCGTCTCCGAAACCATGGCTTCAATCTGCATTTTGGAGAGATCGTTCGCGATCAGAAACAGCGTGGGGGTGCTAAAACTGGCCGCCACCGTCTGGCCCACATCCACGTTCCGGGAAATAACCACTCCATTGATAGGCGCGTAAATCGTGGTTCTCGAGAGCTCCACCCGGCTCTTGTTCACCGATGCCTGCCGGGTCTTGACAATCGCCTCGGCCTGATGGAGTTGCGCCTGAGCTCTCTCATGCTCGGCCGTGGAGATGAGTTCGCTGACTCGCAACGCCGTGCTCCGCTTGAAATTCAACTGCTCCATCTCCAGCCCCGCCATGGAGTTGGCAAGCTCCGCTTCGGCTTGCGTGATGTTCTGTTGGTAGGTCGAGGGATCGATCTGGGCGATCACTTGTCCATTTGTGACCACCGAGTTGAAGTCGACGTTCATCTCCTGGATAATCCCGGAGATCTGGCTGCCCACCTGCACGCTCTTGACCGGGCTGATCTGGCCGTTGGCGGTCACTGACTGAACGATATCTCCCCGGGTCACTGCCGAGGTCTTGTAATCGACAGGTTTGTCCTGGGATCGCTTTTGCTTGTACCACCACCCGCCACCGACTCCTCCTACGAGCAGCAAAATCAAGATCCACTTCCACATTCCAGAGCCCTTCTTCGATGCCATAAATCAACGCCTCTCGTTATCCCGGTCGTCCCGACGTCCCGGCTCCGGCCGAGCGAACTTGCGAAAGGACACCTCCCGTTTCGATTCGAAATTCTTCAACAATAGCCGCTGTTGTTCGGTGAGGATCGGTTCGATCTTCCGGTTGCAGCGCCGCATGAGCTCGCAAACACGTCCGAAAGTATCTCCGTGAGCCGCGAAAATCTCCGCGTTCGTCTCCTCGACAAGCGGTCTGACCTTCGCCACCTGCGCCGCATCCAACTGCAACTCGCGCGTCAACCGTTCCAAGGCACGCGCCGTCATGGACTTCGGATCAGGAGGACGAAAGGCGGCCTTCCTGCCTGTCGAATACCCCAATCCTCCGCCCGCTACAAACCCCGCTATAAAAACGGCGACAAGCGCGATTGCGGCTCTTCCTTTGAAAGTCGAGATCATGTCAACACCTCAGCGTAATGCCACAAATTGCACCAGCATTCCCGAAAACTCCAACTCTTCGGCGGGCGACTCGGCCATCTGTGCCAAACTGGCTATGAGCGCAATCGCGGCAAGCCCCATCGCAAGCGCCACGCCACGTCGGCAAAGACGCATCACCACCGCCGTTTCCTTGTCGGATCCTAGACTATTCCATGCGGCCATCAACCGCAGCTCCAACCCAAATGACGGGGATCGAAGCTCCCTGTCCCACGAGAGCGCCGCCGATCGAAATAATCTCTCTAATGAAT
This sequence comes from Akkermansia muciniphila, assembly GCA_945865375.1. Lineage (GTDB taxonomy): Bacteria > Verrucomicrobiota > Verrucomicrobiia > Limisphaerales > F1-80-MAGS106 > F1-80-MAGS106. The sequence goes on from CAMBEJ010000056.1 coordinate 24,155, forward strand.
CTGGATTCTTGTTCATTTCTTTTTCTCGGCCATGAGCTGATCCAACCGCTTTCGCATCTTGGCGCGTGCTCGAAAAGCCCTTACTTTCACAAGAGCCATGTTCCAGCCCGTCATTTGGCACACTTCAGCCACACTCCGGCCTTCCATGTGCAGCAGGGTCACTACTAACCGGTCGGCCGGGCTCAAAAAACCGAGCAATTGGCCCACCAACTCACTCGATCCCACAGCATGCGATGGCGGCAGCTCTCCTGAGGTCATCGCAAGAGCCGTAATAGCCTGCTCTTCTTCCTCGGACAAATCCGCCAGACGAAACTCAGGCCGAACCCGCTCCTTCTCAATCTGCGAGAGGCACGAGTTGACCGCGATGCGTGATACCCAATGTTCCAACGGCACTTTTCCCGAATACTGATCCAGCTTGACGAACACCTTCATGAACACGGTCTGGACCAGATCGTCCTCATCCGTGCGTTTAGGCAGATGCGACCGGACCAATCGCAACACAAAGGGATGCAACCTGTGAAAGAGCTGCCGGGCCGCTTCTCCATCCCCGCCGCGGACACGCTGCACGCACTCGGTGTAATCCCCCGCTGATTCTGCCGCATCCAAAGCCCCTAGCGCCTTTCTCTCGGTATTCAAGACCGAGTGCCCTTGGCCCGGTTACAGGTCTTTATTGCGCAAAGCATACAATCGACCTTCCGCCCGCACCGCACACAACGCATTCTCCGCTCTAGCAACCATGCCCGCCATCTCCGCCCATTCCAGTGGGGTCACCCGGCCGTCCTTGTCCAGGTCCATCTGCGTCAATCTTTCCCTGATACCTTGTGCTTGATCGGTCGTCGGTGCCTGAGCGACCAGGGACTCGAACCACGCGCAAACGGTAAGAACGAGGATTTCAGCAAAACCAGCGAAGGACGGTGAAGCGGAAAGTGGCACGCCCCTATTCAAGCCCGCAGCCATCAAGACGGTCAAGTTCTGAACTCAGTAAAACAACCGTGTTTAGCCTGATGCTCGAGCAACTCCAATTCCAATTCCCTGCCCCTAATCGTAATCGTAATCGTAATCCACCCCTCTATTTCAAGGGCAACATTCGAGAATTACGATGACGATGACGATGACGAAAAATGGAGGAATTGGGGTTGCGCATTCAGATCACGATTTCGACCGATTTTACTGAGTTCTGAAGTTTGAACCCACCCTGTCAAGAGGCCGAAGGAGTTTATTTCTCCGGCCTGAGAAATAGATCACTGAGCATACAACAGTTTGCAAAGCCGCCTTATCTACCTTTGCTTCTCTGGTTGGTGGTCTCCCGATCCGAGAGGACCCCACTCAACGGCCGCTCTAAAGCGTCGTGGCGATGGTGACTTTGATCCTTTCAAAGTCACGGTCGATAGGCTTCTTCGCCGGCGCATTGTAATCGTGCTTCCCGGTCTGGGGCTCCAGCCATTTGAAGATCTCCGCGTGCCCGTCGGCAAAGGAAAGATTTGCGCCCTTATTGTGTCGGTCCGAAGGATCGTTCTGCCAAATTTTAGTGTCAACCTGAATGGCGAAATAGGTGTCCTCAAGCGTTTTTGTGCTTTCGTCGATAAAAACAAGTGCCTGTGAAGGTGATGGCGCAATAATATCGCCGTATTTCCGGTTAACTTTGTACTTGGGATTGACCCAATCCACGTCGCTGTTCATTTGGCCGTTCATTGAGAAGCTGCGCACTCGCTTAAAGGGCCTTCCTTTGAGCTTAAAATCATCCGCCGGGCACACATAGATTCCGGGCGATGTGTTATAGGGATACAAGGAACCAGTCTTGATCGCATTCACATTGGTAGCCCCAGGAAGCGCGTTGACGTCGCTCCCGCCTGGAATCCACGAGTTCGGACCTCCTCCGATATAATTGGGTACAATCTTGTCCTCGTTATCGTTGGGATACATAAACCATGCGAGCCCAAGCTGTTTCCCGTTGCTCAGACAGGAAATCGATTGCGCTTTGGCTTTCGCCTTGGACAGCGCGGGCAGGAGCATGCCGGCTAGAATCGCAATGATGGCAATCACCACCAGGAGCTCAATCAGCGTGAACCCTCTTGCGAACGGGTTGGTCTTAATCGTCTTCATAATCATTTATCGGGATTGGGATTGCTGGCGTTAGAGGACACTGCTCCAACCGGCATGCTGGGTCAAGTGAAGACTCGTTACATTCAGCGAGCCTCAGGGCTGATTCAAGAAAACAGCTGCCGCCCAGCCGGACGGGACGGAGCGCCGATTTCCAATCGGCTTGGGAGCGCGACCGGCGGATCCGTGAAGCAAAGCCGGCTGGAAGCCGGCGCTCCGTTTTCTTGAATCAACCCTGAGCGAGCCTTCAGTAGGGCTCAAAAAATACGGCCCAAACCCCGCGTTATTGCGGTGAGAGTGACTTGCTTAAGCCACTGCGGAGCAACGCAATAATTATGGGCTTGCCGTGGAGGCAACAAACAGGTTCTTCTGACCCAAAGCGATGAAGACGTCGGCGGAAACCCAAAGGATGTCCCGGCTTACTGGCTGGTTGGAACGGGCGCCTGCGCCCGTTTTCGTGGCCGTGGCCGTGGCCGCCGCGTTCACAACGTACTTCGCGATGTACGCGTTTCGCAAGCCGTTCGCTTCGGCTAAATTCGAGGGTCAATTTTTTTTAGGCACGCAAGTGGCATTAAAGACGGCTATCGTCATCAGCCAAATCATCGGCTATGCCCTCTCGAAGTACATCGGAATTAAAATCTGCTCGGAGGTAACCCGCGAAAGGCGGGCTGCGACGTTGATCGGGCTTGTCGCGTGGTCTCAAGCTGCCCTGGTGGTCTACGGATTGGTGCCGGGTGATTGGAAGGTTGTCGCCATTTTCTTCAATGGCCTCCCGCTCGGCATGATCTGGGGATTGGTGGTGTGGTATCTGGAGGGTCGGCGAACCTCGGAGCTTTTACTTGCGGGGCTGAGCCTCTCCTACATCATGGCCAGCGGCGTGGTGAAGGATTTTGGTCGAGCACTGATGGAGGGCGGCGTGGCGGAGTGGTGGAAGGCGGTCCCGCTCGCGGGTCCACTCATTGGAGAAAGTCTCGGAAAAGTCAGCGAAGCCTGGATGCCTGCTGTGGCTGGGTTTCATTTCATGCCAGTGCTGCTCGTCTCGGTCTGGCTGCTCAACCAACTGCCCCGGCCCAATGCCGGTGACGTGGAGGCCCGAGCCGGGCGCGAACCCATGAAAGGCGCGGATCGGCTGGCGTTCGTAAAAAAGTTCGCCCCAGGCTTGGCGATGTTGTGCGTGGGATATTTTTTCCTGACCGCCTACCGCGACTTCCGCGACAACTATCAGGTGGAAATCTTTGACGGCCTGGGTTACCCCTACAAGGAGAACAAGACCATCATCTCGCGGGCAGAGAGCATCGTGACCTTCGGCGTGATGGGCATTCTCGCGCTCCTGAACGCGGTGAGAGACAACCGGCGCGGGCTGTTGTGCGCGCTCGGAATCATGACCGGCGGCGTGTTGTTGCTCGGCGTGTCCACGGCCTTGTTGCAAGCCAGGATGATCAGCGGTTTCTGGTGGATGACGCTCACGGGTCTCGGATCCTACCTCGCCTATGTCCCGTTCGGTTCCGTACTGTTCGATCGATTGATCGCCTCGACTCGCGTCGCGGGAACCGCCGTGTTCGCGATTTACCTCGCGGATGCGATCGGTTATACCGGATCCGTGGGTGTGCAGCTCTATAAAGATCTCGCGGCCGGTTCGGTATCGCGGCTGGGGTTTTTTACCGGGTTCACTTGGTTTATGTGTGTTCTGGGCGCGGTGTGCTTGCTGGGCAGCACTCTCTATTTCGCCCGCTGCACACGCGTCCCTCATTTCAAACCGAACTCAGCATAGAGCCCCCGTAAATCACTCACCAACGTCTTGTAAAGCAACTCTATTCTGGTTGCATGCACGGTCTTGGGAACTCCCGTCGGCAGCTCTCGAGCCTCCATCATCGCGGCAATGTTCAAAGGAAAAGGAAAACAGTCAATCAGTGCCGCTATCGCTTTCATTTGAGAAGTTTTCAATTCCATTGCGGGCTGGTCCCCACGGACAATCGCCTCAAACAAATCAACCTTCAGATCGCCCACAGCATTGCCCATCCCGCCGATGCACCCACGGACGCCTACCGCCATTGCTTCAGCCAGCCGGGGATCCGAACCTGTAAACACCGAGAATCCCTTTTCATGACCCAGGTGGACCAGCTCCGCGTGATAGGCAAATTCACCCCCGCTTTGCTTGATGCCCACCATCGGCACCCGATCCGCCACCCAAGCGATCGTCTCCGGTTCGATCCGCGTGCCCGTGCGCTCAGGAAAATTGTAAAGCCACACGGGCAGGGCTGAAGGGTCGGTCACACGCACTAGAAACTCTCTCAAATCCTCCTGGCTGATCGCATAAAAATAGGGCGGCATGATGGAGACCCCCATCGCCCCTACGCTTTTCGCCCGCCTTGACAACTGGATCGCTGCACCCGGGTTCACATGGCTGATATTGGCCAGGATAGGCAACCCCTGTGCGTGCTTTGTCACCTGCTCCAAAAATTGAAGCCGGGTCTCCAGGCCCAGATGAGGAAATTCGCCCGTGGTCCCCATCGCCATGATTCCATGAACCCCATAAGCTTTGAGGACTGCCAAGTGATCTCGCAGGGCGGATTCCATCAGCCTCCCATCGCCGTCCGTGGGGGTCATGATCGCAACAAGGATTCCCTTGGGCAGGGTTGATGAATGGTGCCGATCGTTTAAGGTAGTGCTCATCTTCCAAGAATGGTGCGGAAAACATCCGCCGCGTCGAGTCAGAACTCCTAAAACCGAGAGCCGAAACCCGATCGCGCGAGCGTTTCTGAACAATTGGGTTGCGAAGTGGTGAAGAATGGAGTTATAGGATCCGGCATCGCAGCTCATTTATGAAAATTACAGACGCGCTCCGCGCAGAACACATTGTGTTTCATAACCTCTTCGACCATATTGAAAAGGGCGTCCCAAGGCTCAAAAATTTGCATGCTGTCCAGGCCGTGACCGCAGTGCTCGAAGGAGTTCTTGAAGACCATGGAACTGTCGAAAATAATCTGCTATTGGAACCTCTGGAAACCAGCCTTGGGCAAATCGGGCATCTTGAGAACTTTCATGAGGAACACGAGGTCATCGACCTCGCGCTCCGCAACATCAAAAGCTGCCGCAGTCTCAAGAATGGAAAAACCCTGCTGCTTCGAGCAGTCCAGCTTTCGCGACAACATTTCGACAAGGAAGAAAGGGTTGTCTTTCCACTCATCGAAAAGCAGCTCAAAGCGAAAACCTTGGCCGCCTTAGGCGCGCGTTGGGCGCAGCAACGGGATGTCTCCGGGACAATCGAGTAGCCCGACGGACCCTTCACCCAATCAGCTCGCGCATGCTCGCAAAAAGGTTCTTGCTCTCCCCTGTGTTCACCGGCTTTTTGGCTCTCTCACTCCCATCTTGGATCAATTCCTCCGGCAATTCTTTGAGAAACGGGGACGGATGGCACGGCGTCAGGGTGCCATATTTCTTTCGGCCTCCACAATGGCTGATCGACAGGGTCTTCTTCGCCCGCGTCATCGCCACGTAGAAAAGCCTGCGTTCTTCGTCCAGATTCCCCGTCTCCTTTGAGTTGGTGTGCGGCAGCAACCCGTCCTCCACACCCACCACGAACACGTGCGGGAACTCCAGCCCCTTGCAACTGTGCATCGTGATCAAGGTCACCGCTTCTTGAGTGGTTTCTTTCTCGGTCTCCCGACCTCCGTCCAAAACTATATCCGCCAAGAAAGTCTCCAGACGCTTGTCCGCCCCCACGCCGACAGAATCCCCATCCATGGTCGTCACCAGATCCCGAATGTTGCGAATCCGGTTCTCACCCGCCTCGGGCGTCTTCTCCGACTTCCGCAGATCCGCCCAATACTCCACCTCGTCCAGAAATCCGAGCGCCCAGTCCTTCAGACTCACATCCGCACCGCCTCCGCCAGCCTCACCAGCTCCGGAGCCCATCACGATGGCTCGGGTCCGCTCCACAAAATTCACAAAATCGCGAAGACTCTCGACCGTTCTTGGGGAGAACTGACGCTCCATGTCGGTGTGGCGCATCACGGCAAAAACCGAGCTTTCCCTCTCTTGGCTCAAGCCCAAGAGTTTCTCCATGGTCCCATCGCTCAACCCCCGGGGCGGCACATTCGCGATCCTCAACAGGCTGTTATCGTCGTTCGGGTTCAAGAACATTTTCAAGTAGCCCAGAAAATCTCGGATCTCGCGCCGGTCAAAGAAGCTTTGCCCGCCCACCAGATGATAGCGTACCCCGGCTTTTCGCAAGGCCGTCTCAAGAGGGCGCGACTGCGCGTTGGTCCTGAACAGGATCGCGTGCTCCCGCCACCCCACCTGCCGTGCCATCCGGCTGAACTCAATTTCCTCCACAACGACTCGCGCCTCCTCATCGTCGTCCACAAACGCAAACATCGAAATGGGATCTCCCCGTCCGTTCTCGGACCATAATTTTTTTGGGCGTCGTCGCACATTCCGCTGGATCACCGCGTTCGCCGCCTCCAAAATCACGTTTGTGGAACGGTAATTCTGCTCGAGCTTCACAACCTTGACCTCGGGAAAGTGGTCTTCCAGGTTGAGCAGATTGCCAATCTCCGCCCCGCGCCACCCATAGATGCTCTGATCGTCATCCCCCACCACGCACACATTCCGATGTTTCACCGAAAGATATTTGACCAGTGCAAATTGCGAGGCGTTGGTGTCCTGATACTCGTCCACCATGATGTAACGGAACCTCTCGCGGCATGCCTCCAGAGCCTCCGGATGCTCCTTGAACAATCGTAGTGTCAGAAGGATCAAGTCATCGAAATCTACCGCGTTGCAAGCATGCAGCGCCCTTTGGTAACGTTCGAGAATTCGCACACGAATGGGATCCTCCTCGGGCGCAACACCCTCCTTCCATGCCGTGTTCTTCATCCGGCTGAGAGCGGATAAAAGCTCCCTTGGATCGACTCCCTTTAGGCCCGAAATCTGGCTGAGAATTTTCCTCACCACGCCGACCTGCTCGCTCTCGTCATAGATCACAAAGCCGGCCTTGTAGCCGAGATGGTGGATGTGCTCCCTGAGGATGCGCACACACAGAGAATGGAAAGTGCAGAGGATCGGGCGTCGCGGTTTTCCATCGGATCCCTTGGCTCTCGAGATGGATTTGGGCATCATCTCTCTCACCCGCTCCATCATCTCCCGGGCGGCTTTGTTTGTGAAAGTAACCCCCAAGATGTTTTCTGGGGCGACACCTTTAGCCATCAAGTGGACGATCCGGCATGTGATCACCCGAGTCTTCCCAGTGCCTGCACCCGCCAGGATCAGCACAGGCCCTTCGGTAGCCTGGACCGCATCCCGTTGCTGCGGGTTTAACGAATGGATATCGAACATGAATGTGGGGGACCGCTCCTTGAATTGCCGACGCGAAGAAACCGTCCGCCGCCTAGCCGGCCGAACCTCTTTGCGTCGCCAGATCTTCCTCCAAAAAGTGAACCACATCCTTGAACCGCCCAGCATTCTCCGAACTCAACGCAGCCAAGGTCCGATGCGCCTCCAAACAGTGCTCAGTCAGCGCCTCCTTGCTCCATGTCTCGGTCGCTCGCGGCACTTCTGCATACTGGATGTCACGCAGATCCGCAAGCTTCGACACGCGAAAAACACTCAGCAAAGCAAGGTTGTCCAGCAGCTCAACGATCTTGGCGCTCGCATTCATAATCGACGGCGAGCTCAGCTTCGGCTCGGCCCTATCCCGGTCATTTCCAAAACGGGCTAGAATCCCCAGAAAAGTGCTGTCCATAAAATGGCAGTCGGCCAGATCCAACACCACTCTCACCGTTGGATCCAGAGATAAGCGCGCGATCAGCCGCTTGAAATCCCGGCTCAAAACGGAGTCCGCTTTGCCGCTGATCTTGATGAAAGCAGCATCGGAAACCAAACAAACCGAGATTGTGGACGAAGTCTGGCCCATGGTTCGGAAGAATCACTCAGCCCCATCATCTTGCGTCCGTCGCTCGACCGCGTCAAGAAATGCGTCACTCTCCCAAGAAGGGGTGCAACTCACGGTTTCCGGGAGTTGTCGTTCGGAGGACAATACTTACCGCAAAATGGGAAGAGTTCCTAAGTAGAGTAGGCGAAGCGGACGGATTGAGAGGCACAGGCCAATGACCGTCTCGCTTCGCCCCTCATCGAACCGGACAGGCGGTTTTCCCGCATCCGGCTCTCCGAGGGCCATTCATCGCATTGCTTATTGTTCACCGATTCGATTT